>DCVM01000029.1 GCA_002327985.1 Syntrophaceae bacterium UBA2188
CCACGTTGTGGAGCTATTCCATGGCGCGAAAGAAATCAAAGGTTAAGAGGTTAGGGTTATGAAGCCAGCCTCCTTGCCCTAACCTTAACCCAAGGCTTTTTTTTAACTCAATGCATATGAAAAAGAAATTGGAAGAGCAGATTATTCAGAAGTTTCCCTATCGGTGTCCTTATTGCGAGCAGCCTATTTCTTATGATCAATTTAATTTGAAACCAGGAGAAAACGAAATCCAATGTCTCTCTTGCAAAAGGATTTATATCAAGGTGGTTTCAAATATTTTACCCCCACCTCAATCCTCCCCCATCAAGGGGGAGAAGAAGAAGGGTTCCCTCTTTAAAGAGCGGGTAAGAGTGGCTTCCAATGTCAAGAAGAGAGGGGAAGTTTTAAGAAATTATCCTGAAAAAGGGAAGAGAAATAAAAATAAATGAATCGATCACAACCGCAACATTTTCGTAATCGCCTTCTTACTCCTATTCAATATGTGAAAGGAGTAGGACCCAAAATGGCCAAGCTCTTCGAGAAAAAAGGGATCCTAACTGTAGAGGACGCCCTCTACTTTCTCCCCCGATGTTATGAAGACCGAAGCGATTTGAAAAAGCTCTCCGAACTCAAGGCCGGAAGAAAAGAGACTGGATTGGGCGAAATCTTGCTATCGGGGATTGCTTTTTATCAAAATAAGAGGAAGAGGGTTTTTGAGGCCGTTGTGGGGGATGGGAGCGGGACGATTACATTGAAATGGTTTCGTGGTAACGAGAGGTACCTCAGGGATCGTTTTAAAAAGGGACGCCAACTGATCTTCTCCGGTGAGGTAAAGTGGTTTAATTATCAAAGAGAGATTCATCATCCTGATGTAGAGATTGTGGATGGAGATATCGAGAAGGATTATCTGAACTTCAAAAGAATTGTTCCGATCTATTCCGAAACAGAGGGACTTTATCAAAGGACGTTGAGGAGATTGATGAAGACCATCCTGGATGGATATGCCGATGAACTTTCAAGTCCTATCCCACCAGAGATTATGGTGCGGCAGGATCTGATTGATTTTTCAGAGGCCTTTCGGCGAGTCCATTTTCCTCCCGAAGGGGAGTCGATCGATGTCCTTAACCTTCAGCGTTCCGATGGCCACCGCCGGATCATCTTCGATGAATTTTTTTTCTTGGAACTGGGGATGGTATTGAAAAAAAGAGGGGTGGCCTTAGAGACTGGGATTTCCTTTAGGACAGATGGACTCTTGGTCCAGAAATTATTAGCTCTTCTCTCTTTTAAATTAACCCCTGCCCAGGAAAGGACTCTTACTGAGATCAAGGGGGATCTTGAAAAACCCCATCCCATGAACCGATTGATCCAGGGGGATGTGGGATGCGGAAAGACAGTGGTTGCCCTCTTGACCTGCTTGTATGTCATCGAAGGTGGATATCAGTCAGCTATCATGGCTCCCACCGAAGTGTTAGCAGAGCAACACTTTCTTAATCTCCATCGGTGGTTGGAGTCGTTGGGGGTGAAGGTGGCCCTCCTGACCAGCAGTGTTAAAGGTTCGGAAAGAGAAGATCTTTACCAAAGAATTAAGAACGGGGATGTCCACCTGCTGATCGGAACCCATGCCGTCATTCAGGAAGCGGTTGAATTCCATCGGTTGGGCCTCGCCATTATTGATGAACAGCATAAATTTGGTGTGGTTCAAAGAGGACTTTTAAGAAAGAAGGGGAGGAACCCTGACGTCCTGGTAATGACAGCGACTCCCATCCCGAGAACTCTTGCAATGACTATTTATGGGGACCTGGATGTTTCTCTCATCGATGAGATGCCCCCTGGCAGAATGCCTGTCGAGACAAAAGTGTTTCCTGAATCCGCGAGAGCCAAAGTCTATCGGATTATAGAAGAAGAAATAAAGAAGGGTCGACAGGTTTTCGTCGTCTATCCTCTGGTCGAAGAATCTGAGAAATTGGATCTGAGGGATGCCACCCGAATGGCCGAACACCTTCAGAAAGAGGTTTTCCCAGATTTTCGGATCGGCCTGCTCCATGGCAAAATGAAAAGTGATGAGAAAGAGGCCATCATGATGGAGTTTAAGGAAGGAAGGATTCAGATCCTGGTTGCCACCACCGTCATCGAGGTGGGAATCGATATCCCGAATGCTTCGGTGATGTTGGTAGAACATGCTGAACGATTCGGTCTCTCCCAACTTCACCAACTGAGAGGGAGAATTGGTCGAGGACGCTATCCCTCACGGTGTATTTTATTAGCCTCATACCGTTCTTCCGAGGAAGCCAAGGTCAGGCTTCGAGCCATGGAAAGAACGACCGATGGATTCAAGATTGCGGAAGAGGATTTGGGCCTTAGAGGACCTGGAGAATTCTTCGGTATCCGGCAATCGGGATTGCCTGATTTCAGAGTAGCCCACATTCTACGGGATACTCCCCTTTTGATTGAAGCGAGAAAAGAAGCCTTCCGTCTCATTCAAGAAGATCCAGAATTGATACACCCCGCTCATGCAGGGTTGAAAGAGATATTAATCAAACGCTGGAAGGGAAGAATGGAACTGGCCACCATCGGGTAACAAGGAATGAAGGGAATGACTCATTCAATAATGAATTGAAAAGAGTAGGAAATTATGTTACCCCTAACTGTTAAGACCGCTATCTGGAAAGGAATAAAGTATGGAATTATTTCATCCTGAAGGGGCTGGATTTCATCGAATGCAGAGACTCCCCCCCTATATCTTCGGTATTGTCAACCAGTTGAAAATGGAAGCAAGACGGAGGGGGGAAGATATTATCGATTTAGGTATGGGAAACCCCGACCTCCCTACACCCAAACATATTGTCAATAAATTAATCGAAGCCGTAAAAAATCCGAGGAATCATCGTTATTCGGCCTCAAAAGGAATTTATAAATTGAGGTGTGCAATCACTGACTGGTACCAAAGACGATACGATGTCGATGTCGATCCAGAAACAGAGAGTGTAGTGACCATTGGCGCTAAGGAAGGACTCTCCCATCTGGTTTTAGCGACCCTTGGCCCTGGAGATGTTGTCCTTGTTCCGGATCCAACCTATCCTATCCATGCCTATTCCGTCGTCATTGCAGGCGGGGATGTGCGTTCTGTCCCTTTGATGGGAGAAGGGGATTTCTTTCGAAAGTTGTTGACGGCAACCAAACAGACTTGGCCTCACCCCAAGATGATCATCGTCAGTTTCCCTCATAATCCCACCACCATGGTGGTGGACCTTAATTTCTTCGAGGATCTGGTTGCCTTTGCCAAAGAGCATCACCTGATGATCGTGCATGATCTGGCCTATGGTGATATTGTCTTTGACGGATATAAGGCCCCCAGCCTCCTTCAGGTCAAAGGAGCAAAGGATGTAGGAATAGAGTTTACCTCCCTTTCTAAAAGTTATAATATGCCTGGCTGGCGGGTGGGGTTTGCAGTGGGAAATCCTCAAATGATGGCGGCCTTAGCCAGATTGAAGAGCTATTTCGATTACGGAGTCTTTCAACCCATTCAGATCGCAAGCATCATTGCCCTCAATGAAGATCAGGATTGTGTTCGCCAAACCGTAGAGGAATATCGAAAAAGAAGGGATGCCCTCGTCCATGGATTGAAACGGGTGGGTTGGGACATCGAAAAACCGAAAGGGACGATGTTTGTATGGGCAGAGATTCCCAAACCGTTCAAGAAGATGGGGTCGGTCGATTTTTCCAAGCTTCTTTTGAGGGAGGGAAAGGTGGCTGTTTCACCAGGGATTGGTTTTGGTGAGTATGGAGAGGGCTTCGTGAGGTTTGCATTGGTAGAGAATGAACCTCGAATCAAGCAGGCGGTCAAAGGGATACAGAACGTTCTAAAGAAAGGTTGATGTGGGGATAAGAAGGATGAAAGCGATTAAGGTTGGTTTGATTGGTTTCGGAACCGTGGGTTCTGGGGTAGGAAAAATCCTCCAGAAAAATTCCAAACTGATCGAAAAACGCATGGGCACCCAGCTCATCCTGAAACGAATTGCCGATATCGATCTGGAAACGGATCGCGGAGTGAGATTAAAACGAGGGATTCTCACTCCCAGAGCCGAGGAGGTCATCGAGGATCCTGAGATCGATATCGTCATGGAATTAATCGGAGGGATTGAGCCAGCCAAAACTTTTATTTTAAAAGCGATTCGAAAGAAAAAGCACATTGTGACGGCGAACAAAGCCCTTCTTGCTCTTCATGGAGATGAGATTTTTAGAGAGGCTCATCGCTTTGGCGTGGATGTCAATTTTGAAGCCTCCGTGGGCGGTGGCATTCCCCTCATCCGGTCGATCAAAGAAGGTCTGGTCGCTAATCGGATCCATTCGATCTTTGGAATTCTGAACGGAACGTCTAACTACATTCTCTCGAAAATGACTGACGAAGGAAGAAACTTCAAGGAGGTTTTAAAGGAAGCTCAGGAAAAAGGGTATGCAGAAGCGGATCCCACCTATGACATTGAGGGGATCGATGCGGCTCACAAGCTTGTCATTCTGATCCGACTTGCCTTCGGAACCCCTCTCCGATTTAAAGAGGTTTTCATCGGAGGCATTTCCGAGATTACGCCTCTGGATATTCAATTCAGTCGAGAATTTGGATATCGTATTAAACTCTTGGCTATTGCCAAGATGGAGAAGGGGAAGATAGAAGCTCGTGTTCATCCCACGATGATTCCAGAGGGACATTTACTTTCCACCGTCGAGGGAGTTTTTAATGCCATTTATATTAAGGGCGATGCAGTAGGGCCTACACTCTTTTATGGCCAGGGGGCGGGTCAGATGCCCACAGGCAGTGCGGTGGTGAGCGATCTGGTGGAATTAGGGAGGAATGTTCTGATCCAAGCCTCTGGACGTCGGGTGCCGCTTCTCTCTTTTCAGGAATCAGCCATTGAAAAAATTCCTCTCAAAAAGATGGATGATGTCGTCATGCCTTTCTATATGAGGTTCTCGGCATTAGATCGGCCCAGAGTGCTTTCAAAAATTTCAGGAATCTTGGGGAAAAATGATATCAGCATTTCTGCTGTGATTCAAAAGGGAAGACAGGTTAACGGTGCAGTGCCTATCGTCATGATGACCCACGAGGCCAGAGAAAAGAATGTCCACCGGGCCTTGAAGGAGATTGACCGACTGGGTGTGATTCTGGGGAAGACGATGTTCATCCGGGTTGAGAATGAACTCGAGTAATAAGATAAAGAAGTTCGGAGTAATTAGTTCGTAGTTCGGAGTGTTGAAATAATTTTTACTTTTCTCCGAACTCCGAACTCCTAACGTTGGGTAAAATCATGTGGCGTGGGGTGATTCGAGAGTATCGGGAATTTTTACCTGTTCGGAAAGAGGAGAGCATTATTACCTTGCTTGAAGGGGATACTCCGCTTATCCCTTCTTCTCGGATTGCGAAAGAGGTCACGTCGGGGATCGACCTCTTTTTTAAGTATGAAGGCCTCAATCCAACAGGCTCTTTTAAAGATCGGGGGATGACCGTCGCTGTTTCCATGGCAAAAGAAATGGGATCCAAGGCAGTCATCTGTGCTTCCACAGGAAATACCTCTGCTTCCGCAGCCGCCTATGCCGCCAAGGCAGGGATGAAGGCCTATGTCCTCATTCCTGAAGGAAAGATCGCACTGGGAAAGTTATCCCAAGCCATGGCCCATGGTGCCCAAGTCATCCAGATCGAAGGAAATTTTGATGAAGCCCTTCACATCGTTAGAGAGATTTCCGAGACAGAACCCGTCACCCTGGTCAATTCTCTCAATCCCTATCGGATTGAAGGCCAGAAGACAGCTTCCTTTGAGGTCATTGACCATTTGGGGTTTGTTCCCACCTACCATTGCCTTCCTGTCGGCAATGCAGGGAATATCACTGCTTATTGGAAGGGATATAAAGAGTATTGGGAGAAAGGGAGAACGGAAGGGCTTCCAAAGATGTTGGGTTTTCAGGCAGAGGGGGCGGCACCGATTGTTAGAGGAAAAATGATTGAGAAGCCAGAGACCATTGCCACAGCCATCCGGATTGGAAATCCTGCCAGTTGGAAACAGGCTGTCTCGGCCAGAGATGAATCGGGAGGTTTGATCGACATGGTAAGCGATGATGAAATTCTGGAGGCCTATCGAATGATGGCGGACCTGGAGGGAATCTTCTGTGAACCCGCTTCTGCAGCCTCTCTGGCTGGCGTGTTAAAACTCAACCGAAGAGGTTTTTTCAAGAAAGGGGATGTGCTTGTATTGACCGTTACCGGACATGGTCTCAAGGACCCGGACATCGCTATTCGAGTCTCCCAGAAACCCGTCTCCTTACCTCCTCAAAAAGATGCGGTGTTGAAGCTCCTCAATCTTTAACTATCCCCTATCATGAAAACTGCCTTTATCTTTACCGATGCTTATCTCGATTATGATTATGGACCTACCCACCCCCTTCGAATCATCCGGCTCAAAATGACCTATGATCTGATCAAGGCTTATGGGCTCCTTGATCTCCCCTCCGTCCATTTCATTTCCACCCTCAAAGCTAAGGAAGAGGATCTAATTACTTTTCATAGCGAGGAGTATCTGAATATTTTGAGGCGGGCCAATGAGGGGTTTCCACTGGGAGAGGCTTCTATCTATGGGCTTGGTCCGGGAGATAATCCCCTCTTCCCAGGACTTTTTAATTTGTCACTTCTGGTGACCGGAGCCACCCTTCAGGCCGTCGATTTTGTGGCTGAGGAAAAGGGAGAGATTGCCTTTAACATTGCAGGTGGTCTTCACCATGCCATGAGGGCAATGGCTTCTGGTTTCTGTTATATCAATGATCCTGTGATTGGAATTAAAAGACTTTTGAGTCAGGGGAAAAGAGTGGCCTATATTGATATCGATGCTCATCACGGAGACGGTGTTCAGAAGGCCTTCTATGACACAGACCAGGTTTTGACGGTTTCACTCCACGAGACCGGATATACCCTCTTTCCAAGAACGGGTTTTGAGTACGAGATCGGAGAAGGACAGGGAGAGGGGTATTCTGTCAATCTTCCTTTTCCTCCTTTTACGGAAGATGATGTCTATGTTTGGTCTTTTGAGGAAGTTGTCCCAGAACTGATTCATAAATTTCACCCTGATATCGTGGTCACTCAATTAGGGGTTGATACGTTTTATGATGATCCTTTAACAAACCTCCACTTGTCCATATGGGGATTTGAAAAAGTTCTTAGGCAGATCAAAAACTTGGCTCCCAGGTGGGTGGCATTGGGGGGAGGAGGGTATCATGTTTTCAACGTTGCGAGGGCCTGGACATTGGCATGGGCAGTGATGAACGGGAAAGAGTTGAACGAAAAACTTCCAGAATCTTTTTTGATCGAGGCAGCGAAAATGGGAATGGAGGAGAAGATGTTAAGAGGACCTATCATCACTCCTCAGAATAGCCAGAGTAAGGAGGTCAGACGAGAGATGGAAAGGGTGGTCAAATATATCAAAGAGACGGCCTTTCCAAAGGTTAAACATTAATCTTCAACAACCTTCCCTGAAAAATTGGCATACCTTTTGCTTCCAATTTTTGCTTTTCATTTGACATTTGTAAGTTTTTGGTATATTTAGAATTTTTAAGGATGCTGGAAAATGCCTGAAAAGACCAAATATGTTATTCTTGTTGGGGATGGAATGGCCGACTACCCGGTTGAGAGTCTTGGAGGGAAGACACCCTTGATGAAAGCTCGAACCCCTCATATGGATTGGATGGCCAAACAGGGGGAAATCGGTTTGGTCAGGACGATACCCGATGGTTTTAACCCGGGGAGCGAGGTCGCCAACCTCTCCATCCTTGGGTATAACCCTATCCATTATTATACGGGGAGAGGTCCTCTGGAAGCTGCCAGTCTGGGTGTCCACTTGGCCCCCGAGGATATTGCTTTTCGTTGTAATCTTGTCACCCTAAATTTCCAAGGGAACAAAATCATGATGGAGGATTTCTCCGCTGGTCACATTACCAATGAGGAAGCAGAGAAGATCATCCTTGATTTAAACAAAAAGCTGGCCACGAGTGAAATTCGATTTTATGCAGGGCTGAGCTATCGGCATTTGATGGTCCTGAAGAATGGATTGGTTCATTTTTCAAATGTGGAAAAGCTGGAGATCACTCCTCCTCATGATCTAATTGATAAGGAAATATCCTCTTTTCTTCCAGCCACGACAGAACCGATTTTCACCCTGATGAAACAGTCTCAGCGGCTTCTCAAGAATCACCCTGTCAATCAAGCGCGTCAGGCCAAGGGGCTCCCTCCTGCCAATTCCATCTGGCTCTGGGGGCAGGGGCGCTCGCCCCGTATGATTACCCTGAAGGACCGATTTGGCATGGAGGGTTATGTTATTTCAGCAGTTCACCTGATCAAGGGGATTGGCATCTTGGCAGGGTTGGAGGTACTGGAGGTCCCTGGGATCACAGGTTACTTTGATACCAATTATGATGGAAAAGCTCAGTACGCCCTGAAGGGTTTGAAAGAGAAGGATTTTGTGTATGTCCATGTGGAGGCTCCTGACGAAGCTGGTCATATGGGTGATCTTTGCTTGAAGATCGAAGCCATCGAGGCGTTTGACGAAAAAATTGTGGGGGCCATCTTGAAGGGGATGAAGGGATTCAAGCGGTATAAAGTATTGGTCCTCCCCGATCATCCTACACCTCTTTCGGTCAGGACACACACAGCCGACCCTGTTCCCTATGCCATGTATTCCAGTGAGGATGGGGAAACATTCACCCATGGCAAGACCTTTGATGAGGTCTCTGCGGGTCTGTCTGGAAACTCCATTGAGAATGGATTTGAATTGATTGAGAGGTTTTTAGATTCCCGTAGGTTGCATTGAGAGAGGGGGGGGACACTTTTTTGGCGAATACAAAGACAAAATATATTTTTATGACAGGGGGCGTGGTTTCCTCTTTAGGAAAGGGGTTGGCGTCGTCATCGATCGGGTCTCTACTTGAGCTCAGAGGATTGAAAGTGGATTTCCTCAAGTTCGATCCTTACATCAATGTGGACCCGGGAACCATGAATCCTTTCCAACATGGGGAGGTCTATGTCACTGATGACGGTGCCGAGGCAGATCTCGATTTAGGACACTATGAGCGCTACTCCCATGTCAAGACATCAAAGAAGAATAATTTCACCACCGGGCAGATCTATGATTCGGTTATTTCTAAAGAGAGAAGGGGAGATTACTTGGGCAGCACGGTCCAGGTCATTCCCCATATCACCGATGAAATCAAATCGAAGATCTTCGACCTAGCCCAGGACGTGGACATTGTGATCGTAGAAGTAGGGGGGACGGTGGGCGACATCGAAAGCCTTCCTTTCTTAGAGGCCATTCGGCAGATTCGAGGGGATGTGGGGAGGGAGAATACGCTTTACATTCACCTCACCCTCGTGCCATATATCCAAACCGCTGGAGAGTTGAAGACCAAACCGACCCAGCATAGTGTCAAAGAACTTCGGGAGATAGGGATTCAGCCCGATATCCTTCTGTGCAGGACCGATCGAATGCTCTCTCCCGACATCAAAGCGAAGATTGCCCTTTTCTGTAATGTGGAGAAAGAAGCAGTGATCACTGCCAAGAATGTGGAGACGGTCTACGAAGTTCCCATTGTCTTCCATCAGGAAGGACTGGACGAAAAGATTGTTGAAAAACTCAATATCTGGACGGGTCGGCCGAATTTAAGAGGGTGGGAGAAGGTCATCAAGAAAATCAAACATCCCCATTTCGAAACGACGATTGCTGTCGTGGGGAAATATGTCAGCCTGGTTGAATCCTATAAGAGTTTAACCGAAGCGTTGATTCATGGAGGCATTGCTAATGATGCGAGAGTGAATCTCAAATATGTGGATTCGGAGCAGGTGGATAAGGAAGGGCCGGATCGGCTTCTCAGGGAGGCCAATGGCATTCTCGTCCCAGGAGGATTTGGGACAAGAGGGATTGAAGGGAAGATCAAATCCATCCAATATGCGAGAGAAAAGCGGATTCCATATTTTGGGATCTGTCTGGGAATGCAGTGCGCTGTGATTGAGATTGCCAGGCATTGCGCCGGTCTGAAGGGAGCCCACAGTACTGAATTTGATCCCCACACTCCTCACCCGGTGATTTATCTTTTAGAGGAATGGGTGGATCGCTATCACATCACCCAGAAACGGACATCGGATACACCCAAGGGCGGAACCATGAGGCTGGGCTCTTATCCGTGCCATCTTGAAGAAAGCAGTCTGGCCCTTAAGGCCTATAATAAAAGGTTGATCAATGAACGACATCGGCATCGCTATGAATTTAATAATGCCTATATGGATAGCTTGGGAAAGGCAGGCATGGTATTCAGTGGCGTTTCTCCGGATAAGGAACTGATCGAAATCATCGAGTTTAAGGGTCATCCTTGGTTTCTTGGATGTCAGTTCCATCCGGAATTTAAATCGAAGCCCATGGACCCTCACCCCCTTTTTAGGGAGTTCATCAAGGCCTCTCTGCTGCGGGGAAAACGGTTAAAGATGAAGATAAAAAAACAAAGCTCGAAAATGAAAGCTCAAGAATAAAGGCTCAAAACTGAAAGCAATCACACCCATTTAAGGGTCGAAAGGGGACGGAAATCATTGGATAGTATCGAAGAGGCTAAACGGGTATTAAGAGTAGAGGCCCAATCTCTCCTCGATTTGGCAGAGCGAATGGATGAAAATTTTTCAAGAGCAGTCGGGTTACTCTATGACTGTAAAGGGAAGGTGGTTCTCATGGGCATGGGGAAGTCAGGATTGGTAGGACGAAAGATCGCCTCCACCTTCGCCAGTACAGGAACGCCGTCTTTTTTCCTCCATCCTGCTGAGGGATTGAATGGAGATTTTGGGATGTTGGCCAAGGAGGATCTGATCATTGCCATCTCTAATAGTGGAGAAACCCGGGAGCTTTTGGAAGTTCTACCCCTCATCAAGCGATATGGGAATCGATTGATTACTCTGACCGGACATGTCAACTCCACTCTGTCAAAGGCTGCAGATGTGAACCTCGATATCCATGTCAAAGAAGAAGCCTGTCCTTTGGGTTTGGCCCCTACCTCAAGCACCACCGCCACCCTTGCTCTGGGAGATGCATTAGCCATTGCACTCATGGGGAAGAGAGATTTTAAAAAAGAGGATTTTGCAATGCTCCACCCGGGAGGGGTATTAGGGAAGAGACTTCTTCTGAAAGTGGAAGACCTGATGCATGTGGGAAATGCCTTTCCGAAGGT
Source organism: Syntrophaceae bacterium UBA2188 (assembly GCA_002327985.1). Lineage (GTDB taxonomy): Bacteria > Desulfobacterota > BSN033 > BSN033 > UBA1163 > UBA1163. The sequence continues at coordinate 11,221 of DCVM01000029.1, forward strand.
ATCAGCAAAGACGTTGATGAAGGATGCCATTTTTGAGATCACCTCAAAACGATTAGGCGTGACGGCTGTCTGTAACCCAGAGGGACATCTCGTAGGGGTCATCACCGATGGGGATCTGAGGCGAGCGTTAGAGAAATTCAGTGATTTATTTAATCGGGAGGCCTCTGAGGTCATGACCAAAAATCCGAAATGGATTGAAAAGGATGCCTTGGCTGCTCAAGCTGTCCAGAGGATGGAGGAATTTTCCATCACTTCCCTCTTTGTTTTCAACCAAGCAGGGGAGAAAATTCCTGTGGGGATCATTCATCTCCACGATCTTCTGAAAGCAGGAGTCGTGTGAGCCCAGGGAGAGATAAATTGCTGGAGCAGGGGTATTTTGGATGAACAGGCTGAAACTGAGCATCTTAGTTTTGATAGTGTTGATCGGTGGGATCGTCCTGTTTAGTCTTTGGGCGAACTTCCAGGAGAAAAAGGCTTCAGAAGCGGTTGAGACACTTCCGAAGGTTTCAACCGGGGGCGCTGACATGCGACTGGAAAAAATTCGATTTGTGGAGGACAAACACGGTCGAAAAACCTGGGAACTAGAAGCGAAACAGGTTCAGCAATACCAAGAACAGAATGTTTTGGTTTTAGAGGATGTGAAGGTAACTTTTTATACTAAAGAAGGACACCCCCTCTTTCTGACGGGAAAACATGGAAAGGTATACCAAGATTCGAAAAATGTAGATTTAGTTGGGGATGTGGTGCTCACTACAAGCGACGGATATCAACTCAAGACTCACGCTGTTTCCTATCGACATTCGGAGAAAATTGTGAGCACCTCCAATCCTGTGGAGATTGAAGGAGAACAGATTAAACTGACCGGTAAGGGGATGGTTGTCAACATCGAAGCCAAGACCTTTAAAATTCTCAGCCAGGTGAAGACACAGTTGAGGGGGAGGAAAAAAGTATGAACCCAAGGAAGGGAGTTCCCCTTCTTGTTATACTCATCTCACTTTCTCTCTTTTTTCTTTATGGGGAGGCCCAAGAGAAGAAGGGAAGCCCAAAAGGTAAAGAGAGGGCGTTCAAAACCGATCAGGGTTTTGGATTTACTGCCAGCCACGCACCCATCGATATCACTTCGGATACGGTTGAGGCGGATCAGAAAACAAATAAGGTCACCTTTAAAGGAAACGTCATTGCCAAGCAAGAAGACACGACGCTCTATGCCAACACCTTGACCATCCTCTACGACCCCAATACGAAAAAATTGAAAGAGATTATAGCGGTTGGAAATGTCAAGGTCGTACAATTGGATCGCCGGGCTACCGGCGAAAAGGCGACTTTTGATCAGGAGAAAAATAAAGTGGTTTTAGACGGAGAGGCAGTGGTTCGGGAAGGGGCCAATGTAATTAGAGGGGAACGGATCATCTTCTATGTGGATGAGGGAAGGAGCGTTGTTGAGGGAGGGCAAGGGGGTAGGGTTAGTACAACCATTACGCCGCCCCCAAAAGAGGAAGAGGAAGAGAAAAAACCGAAAGAAGGAAAAAAGAAATAGCCGATAGCCTATAGCTAACAGCATATAGCCAAAAATAAAATACTTAAAGGTTTGGATTTTTGCTATAGGCTGTCTGTCATTAGCAATGAGCCGAGGGAATAGGATGTCACACCTTTTATGCGAGAACTTGACCAAATCCTTTCGTCATAAGAAAGTGGTGGATTCGGTCAACGTTGAAATTAAGGGAGGGGAAGTGGTGGGGTTGTTGGGACCCAATGGTGCTGGGAAGACCACCATCTTTTATATGATCGTCGGACTTTATCAACCTAATGGTGGGAAGATCTATCTCAATGACGAAGAGATCACTTCCCTTCCTATGTATCTCAGAGCCAGAAAAGGGATTGGATACCTTCCTCAGGAACCCTCGGTATTCAGAAAACTGACGACCGAAGAGAATCTGATGGCCATTTTGGAAACCCTCCCTCTCTCCAAGGAGGAGAGAAGAAGTCGATTGGAAAAACTTTTAAGTGAGTTAGGGCTTACCTCGCTACGAAGGCAGAAGGCCTATATCCTCTCCGGAGGGGAGCGCAGACGGGTGGAGATTACACGGGCATTGGTGCTTTCACCTTCTTTTATCCTTTTGGATGAACCTTTTTCAGGGATCGACCCCATTGCGGTGTTAGAGATCCAAGGTATCATCCGTCAATTGAAATCAAAGGGGATTGGAATTATAATTACCGATCATAATGTTCGCGAAACATTGGGTGTCTGTGACCGGGCCTATATCCTTAATGAAGGGCGTATCTTGGAAGAAGGCATCCCTGAAAAAATCGCTCAGAGTCAGAAGGCCAGAAAGATTTATTTAGGAGAGGGATTTGAGTTAGGAGGAAGACACCGTAGCAAAGAGGATGAGAAAAAGGACGTAAATCAACCCGCGCAGGGGAGATTATGGGAGTGAGATGGTTTTAGAGATCAAACAGACACCTAAGCTCGTCCAACAGTTGGTGATTACGCCTCAGCTTCAGCAGGCAATCCGGCTTCTCCAATTGACACGCCTTGAACTGGTAGACATGATCAGTCAGGAGATGAAGGAAAACCCACTTCTGGAGGAAGAGGAAGAAGGGAGGGATCTGGCTGATGGCGAGGCGCCAGTGAGCGAACATCAGGAGGCGGAGGTTTCTCCAGAACCCGAGCATACCCCAGAGATCAAAGGAAACGGGGAAGGGGCGGATGAGTTCGATTGGGAGAACTATTTGGAAAATTCCAACCTCACGCCGGTTCAAAAGAGCTCTACGGATAGCGAAGAAAGGCCTTCATTTGAAAATTTTCTGACCAAAAGGACTACCCTCACCGATCATCTCCGGTGGCAACTCCAACTCTCCCATTTCACCGAGGAAGAGCATGAAGCCGGGGCATGGATCATTGGAAATCTCGATGAAGATGGATACCTTAAAATCTCCCTGGAGGAGGTTTGCTCGGAAACCAATCTTCCGATGGAGCGGGTGGAGAGGATCCTCCAAATCATTCAGCAATTCGATCCGGTCGGTGTGGCAGCAAGAGATTTAAAAGAGTGTCTTCTGATCCAGCTGGAGCAGATGAATCCACGAGACCCCCTGGCGGAAAAAATTGTTTCTGAACATCTCTCTCTGTTGAAGAATCGAAACTATCCGGCCATCGCCAAGCGGATCGGAGTTTCTCTGGAGCGAGTGAATCGCGCGGCCACGATCATTTCCAAATTGGATCCCAAACCGGGGAAGGCCTTCGGAGGAGAGGTGGCCCAGGAGATCATCCCAGACGTTTATGTCTACAAGGTGGAGGGGGATTATGTCATTTCTCTAAACGATGAAGGGATCCCAAGACTGAAGATCAACTCTCTTTACCGCAACATCCTGAATAACAGTCGTCTCGCTATGGAAGGGGACCGAAAATATATCCAGGAAAAACTTCGGTCCGCCCACTGGCTGATCCGCAGTATTTATCAGCGGCAACGAACCATATACAAGGTAGCTAAAAGCATTGTGAAATTCCAGAGGGAATTTCTGGATAAGGGGATTCAGTTTCTCAAGCCCCTTGTACTGCGCGATGTGGCCGAAGATATCCAGATGCACGAGTCGACCATTAGCCGGGTGACCCACAATAAATATGCTCATACGCCCCAGGGAATTTATGAATTAAAATATTTCTTCAACGCGGGGATTTCCTCCAGTCAAGGAGAGACAATGGCTTCGGAAAGCGTTAAGAACCTGGTTCGCGAAATCATCGCCAAAGAGGATCCGAAGAAACCCTACAGCGATGAGAAACTGGTTCAGATTCTCCAGGGGATGAACATCCATATCGCTCGGAGAACAGTTTCAAAATATCGAGAAATGATGAAAATCCTTTCTTCCAATGAACGGAGGAAAATCGTTTAATACGCATTGAATCATTGATAGGAACTCGTTTGCCGAAAATCCAATAAAGATTGACGATGATAAGGAGTGGAACCATGCAGGTGGCTGTCACATTTCGACATATGGAGGCCGACACAAGAGTCAAGGCCTACGTGAAAGAGAAGGTGCAAAAGCTTCAAAAATATATCGAGAACCCCCGGGAAGTTCATGTCGTACTGGCCATAGAAAAATTTCGGCATATTGCAGAAATCACCATTGTAGGAAATGGAGGGGTCTTTAATAGCCAGGGGAGGGACAATGATCTCTATGCCGCCATTGATCAGATGGTGGATAAGATGGAGCGGCAGATCCGTGAACGAAGGCAGAAGGCCAGACGGAAAAGGTCAAATCCCTCTTCTTCAAAAGTCTCCCGCCACCTGAGCGGGAAGGCCGATGAGGAAAAGGAAGAAAGGGATATCCCCTTACTCCTTACGAGGAGACGAACCATCGCCAAACCCATGTCCCTGGAGGAGGCACTCTCTCAGCTGACTCTTTCGAAAAGAGATTTTTTGATATTTATCAATTCGGATTCCGGACAGATGAACGTTGTCTATCGGTCTCAAGACGGCGAATACGAATGGGTAGAGCCTCATTCCAAATAGGGAGAAACCCAAGAGGGATTGATGAAGCTTATGGATTATCTGATGGAGGAGTGGGTGATCCCTGATTTACAGGGAACGGACAAACCATCTATTCTGAAGGAATTGGCAAGCGTCTTAGTGAAGCCCTGCCAGGTCGCCTCCTCGGAAGAGTTGGTCCAGGTGCTCCTTGAACGGGAAAAGCTGGGGTCAACGGGAATTGGAGAAGGGGTTGCCATTCCCCATGGTCGATTAAAAAAGCTAAAAAATTTTTTTATCGCTTTTGGCCGATCCCTCAGAGGTGTGGATTTTGATTCCATCGATCGAAAGCCCAGTCAACTCTTCTTTTTGGTCATGGCCCCTGAGAATTTGGCGGTGGATAACTTAAAGCTTTTGGGTCGCATCATCACGTTACTCAAGGAGCCTACCTTCAAAAAAAGATTAATGGAGGTTCTTTCTCAGAAGGAGCTTTTTCGAATCATCGCCGAAGAGGATGAGAGATATTAATCCATGAACAGCCTTCCAATACAAGAGTTGGAGCAGAATCGAGAACACCATTTGGAACTCACCCTGATGGCCGGGCGAAACGGACTCAAGAAAAAAATTACCCATTCACAAGTCCAAAAGATGGGATTAGCCTTGACAGGGTTTATCCAGTTTATCAATCCGGAACGCCTTCAGATCATTGGCAATACAGAAATGGCCTATTTTAGAACGCTGAGTCCTGAGATGCAGGAAAAGGTGATCCAGCAGATTTGCAGCCTGCCCTTATCCTGCCTGGTCATTACGAGAGGACTGGAGATCCCTGAACACCTGCTTAAGAAAACGGATGAGAAGGAGATTCCTCTTTTTCGGACGAATCTCCGCTCTTTTGATTTCATAGAGCGGGTCACGAAATTTTTAGAAGAAAAACTCGCCTCGACGAGCAGCCTTCACGGCGTGCTCATGGATGTCTATGGAGTAGGGCTTCTCATCCTGGGCAAAAGCGGCATTGGAAAGAGTGAATCGGCCTTAGATTTGATTCTTCGGGGACATCGACTGGTGGCAGACGATATGGTTCATATTCAGAAACGTTCCCCCTCCTCGGTGATCGGGAGTGGATTTGAGGTCATCCAGCACCACATGGAGATCCGAGGGTTGGGAATCATTAATATCCGGAGCCTCTTTGGGGTGGAGGCCATCCGGGAGAAGAAGAAAATTGAGCTCGTTCTGGAGCTGATGGAGTGGGATGCCCACCGAGAGTACGACCGCCTGGGTTTTGAAGAGGAAAAATTTACTATCCTCGGTGTCGAGCTTCCGATGTTGAGAATCCCTGTGACGCCCGCTCGGAACCTAACAACCATCATCGAAGTGGCTGTTCGTAATCATCTTCTGAAAGTGATGGGATACGATTCGGCCTTGGAGTTCGAGAAGAAACTCCTTCGTAAGATGGAAGAAAGAGAGGGTGACCGATTTGACATTGAGGGCGAAGTGGAGTGAAGAACATACGGGTGATTCTGATCAGCGGTCTTTCCGGATCGGGCAAAACGACAGCCATCAAAGCCTTAGAAGACATTGGGTTTTACTGTGTCGATAACCTTCCCATCCTCCTTTTACCCAAATTTATAGAACTCTGTGAGGAATCCGGAGGAAAAATCTCCAAAGTGGCGGTGGTGGAGGATATTCGGGGAGAAGCCTCTTACCCAAGCCCTCATGAGCCCCTGCACCAGACTCATCGGAGGAAGGCCCCAGGCCGTGCACGCACGGGACAGACAGGACCTGGAGAGGGAGAAAAGGATTTTTTAGAAGATTCCCGGAGGGTCATTCAGCAACTAAAGAAGGAGGGGTATCCGCTCGAGATCCTCTTTTTAGAATCTTCCGATACGATCTTGATGAGGCGGTTTAGCGAAACCCGTCGTCAGCACCCTCTGGCAGTGGGTGGCTCCATCCGGCAGGGACTTCATCTGGAACGAAAACGACTTCAAGGGATACGGGATATGGCCAATTTGGTGATTGATACATCATCACTCAATGTTCATCAATTGAAAGAAAAAATCCAGCAATACGCCCAGGAGGGTAGGCGGTTGGGTCAGATGACGGTGCTCCTCCTTTCTTTCGGATATAGCTTCGGGATTCCTTTTGAAGCAGACCTTGTCATGGATGTTCGGTTCTTGCCCAATCCTTATTTTGTTGAAGAGCTCAAACGATTAAGGGGGGATCACCCAGAGGTAGCGGAATATGTCCTCCAGTGGGGAGAGACCCAAGAATTTTTAAGTCATGTTCAAACATTCATTCGATTTCTTCTCCCTCTCTACGAAAGGGAGAGAAAAACTCATTTGACCATTGCCGTAGGATGTACCGGTGGTCGGCATCGGTCTATCGTCATTGTGAACCAACTGGCAGAGGCGCTTCGGGATGAATTGGAGAAGAAAGGCGTATTTTTGTCTGTGCAACACCGCGATGCGGAGAAGGGGTGAAGTGTGACATGGTGGGCGTGATTGTGGTGACACATTGCCACTTGGCTGAGGAGATGATTTCTGCGGCTCAGTTGGTCGTGGGGGAAGAATTAAAACAGTTTCAACCGGTTTCGATCGATCCCAAAGAGGGATCCGAGGAGATCCGGGAAAAGATCATCTCAGCCATCCGAAAAGTGGATGTTGGGCAGGGCATTCTCATCCTGACGGATATGTATGGGGGAACCCCTTCCAATATTAGCCTCTCTTTCTTAGAGGAGAAGAAGATCGAAGTGATCACAGGAGTCAACCTTCCCATGTTGCTGAAGTTAGCCACCTATCAGAATGATATGGATCTCGAAACTCTGGCCGCCTTCATCACCGATTATGGTCAGAGGAACATCAACTTGGCCAGTGAGGTTCTGAAAAAAAGAGTGGATAAAAAAAAGAGCTAATAGTAGGATCCTGTCCTTTGGGTAAAGGTCACGGTTACGAAGCCCGTTTGGTTTAGCGTGAGAGGGTTACGTCAAATTCTTAAAACCAATGACATAACCGAATGACGATACGGGCGTCGTTGCCCTTACCGTAGGACCCACCCTTTCATAGGAATGGAAATTCAGACCTTTACGATTCGAAATCGGTTGGGGCTTCATGCGCGGGCGGCTGCCCTGGTGGTCAAAACGGCCAATCATTTTATTTCAGAGATTATTATTGAGAAGGACGGTCTGGAGGTCAATGGAAAATCGATCATGGGTATTCTGATGTTAGCCGCTTCGAAGGGCTCAAAGATTACACTGAAGGTGGAAGGGAAAGATTCGGTCCAAGCCATCCGAGCCCTTAGGGAATTGATTGAAAATAAATTTGGTGAGGAATAGGAATGGCGGTACAGCAGCAGGTCAATAGGTTCATCCAAGGCATCGGGGCTTCTCCAGGAATTGTTATCGGAAAAGCCTATCTCATTGAACGTTTTAAAGTACGCCTCCCTCAGAAACGAATCGATCCGGAGCGGGTTGAGGAAGAAGTCAAACGGTTCTTTAGGGCTATTGAAGAATCACGAAATCAGTTAACCGAGGTCAAAGAAAAGATTTTGGACCCAGAAGTACGTAAACATTCTTTTATCCTGGATGTCCACCTGATGATCTTGAATGATGAGATGCTGCTTCAGGATACAGTCGAAACCATTCGAAAGAAAAAAGTAAATTCAGAATGGGCTTTGGATCTCACCTTGGAAAAACTGGACACAGCCTTTCAGGCCATTGAAGACGAATATCTGAGGGAACGGCGTAGTGACCTTCATTATGTGGCGGCAAGAATCTTTCGAACCCTTTTAGGAAAGAAGCATGACGATATTACCAAGATTAAAGGAAAAGTGATCGTCGTCGCCCACGACCTCTCTCCCGCGGATACCCTCCAGATGAACCTGAAACATGTAGCGGGGTTTATCACGGATATTGGAGGGAAGGTTTCCCATACGGCCATCCTCTCCCGATCCCTGGGCATCCCGGCTGTGGTTGGACTGGAGATGGCCACTTCCCTCATTAATGGGGGAGACCTTTTAATCATCGACGGAGAGACCGGAGAAGTGGCCATCAATCCCACGGAGGAAGTCTCTCAGTCCTTTCTCGAACGAAAACGCCGGACCAGGGCCATTGAGCGAGAGATTCTTAAATACGCCTCTTTGCCGGCAGAGACCCGCGATGGGGTTCGAGTCCGTCTCCAGGCCAATATTGAAATGGTGGAGGAAATCTTTGCCGCCAAGGCCCATGGTGCGGAGGGCATCGGACTTTATCGCACAGAGATCCTTTATCTCAACCGGAAGGACCTTCCCACGGAGGAGGAGCACTTCCAGATCTACCGACGTCTGGCAGAAGAGATTTACCCAGCGACAGCGACCCTCCGAACGTTAGATGTGGGAGGAGATAAATTTCTCCCGGATTATTCAAAGAACAATGAGTTGAACCCGGCCCTGGGGTTGAGGGCGATCCGATTCAGCCTCAAGGAAACGGAAATCTTTAAAACCCAGCTGAGGGGGATTTTGCGAGCCAGTGTTTATGGAAAACTGAGGATTCTTTTTCCGATGATTTCAGGAGTTGAAGAGATCCGGAAGGCGAAGGCAATCCTGGAAGAGGTGAAGAAAAGTATGGCCAAAGATAAAATCCCTTTTGATGAACAGATCGAGACCGGAGCCATGATTGAGATTCCTTCTGCCTCGGACATTGCTGATATTTTAGCGAAAGAGGTGAATTTCTTCAGTATCGGAACAAACGATCTGATCCAATATGCCTTAGCGATTGATCGGATCAATGAACATGTGTCCTATCTCTATGAGCCCCTTCATCCTGCTGTCCTGAGAATCATTCGATGGGTGGTTCAGGCAGGTCATCAAGCCGGCATCCCCGTAGCCATTTGCGGGGAAATGGCGGCAGACCCCACTTATGCATTGGTCCTATTGGGTTTAGGATTGGATGAATTTAGCATGACCCCAGTTTCCATTCCCAGAGTGAAGAAGTTGTTCCGGATGTCAAGTTTTGAGGAAACTCGGTTGTTCGTTGAACAGTTATTTCAATTTCCGACGATTTCTGAAATCAAATATTTTGTCAGGAACTGGATGGCCAAACGATTTCCCGAAGATTTTATATAAGGCTATACAGAGGAAAGAACCCGTTAACCCCATCACCCGTTCCTCTTCGAGGAGTGGAAAAGGATAGGGTGAAAGAAGAAAAGGAGGAAATATTTTATGGCAATGACAGACTTTTTATTTACCTCAGAATCGGTCACTGAAGGTCATCCGGATAAAGTGGCAGATCAGATTTCGGATGCTATCCTGGACGCCATCATTGCTCAGGATAAGGAATCCCGGGTCGCCTGCGAAACCATGGTGACCACCGGAATGGCAATTATTGCAGGTGAAATTACCACGTCCTGCTATGTTCATATGCCATCCATTGTTCGGGAAACCATCAAAGAGATCGGATATCATGACTCGGCCATGGGATTTGATTGGGAGACCTGTGCGGTGATCACTTCCATTGATGAGCAGTCCTCCGACATTAAGCAAGGAGTGGATGAAAAGGGAGATCGTGAGCAGGGAGCTGGAGATCAAGGGTTGATGTTCGGCTATGCCTGTAATGAAACCCCGGAGTTAATGCCCATGCCGATCATCTTTGCCCATCGCCTGACGCGACGATTGGCTGAGGCGCGGAAAAAAAAGATCCTCGAATTTTTAAGGCCTGATGGAAAATCTCAGGTGACCATCCAATATATCAATGGGAAGCCAACCCGGGTGGATTCGGTTGTCATTGCGGCCCAGCACTCGGACAGGGTATCCTATGAGACCCTCAAAGAAGGGATCATCGAAGAAGTCATTTTTAAAGTCATTCCTGAGGAGCTTCGAGACAAGACCACGAAATACTATGTCAATACAACAGGACGCTTCGTCATTGGAGGTCCGAAAGCCGATTGCGGGCTAACAGGAAGAAAAATTATCGTCGACACCTATGGAGGGGTAGGGAGCCATGGAGGAGGCTGTTTTTCAGGGAAAGATCCCTCAAAGATGGACCGAAGCGCTTCCTATATGGCCAGGCATGTTGCTAAGAATGTGGTGGCCGCAGGCCTGGCGGAAAAATGCGAAGTTCAAATCGCCTACACGATTGGAAGAGCGGAGCCCGTTTCAGTGATGATCGATACCTCAAGAACCTCCAAAATATCTCCGGATAAGATTGCCAAGATCATTCGTAAACATTTTGACATGAGGCCTAAGGCGATCATCAAATATCTCGACCTTCTCAATCCAATCTATAAAAATACAGCCTGCTATGGTCATTTCGGTCGAAATGAACCTGGGTTTTCTTGGGAGAGGACCCATCGGGCAGAAGAGCTAAGAAAGGCTGCAAGTCTTTAAGAGAGGAGAATATGGATTACGATATTAAAGATCTTTCATTAGCCAAGAGAGGACGACTCAGGATGGAATGGGCAGAGAAGGCCATGCCTGTTTCGAAGTTGATCCGGAGCCGTTTTGAAAAAGAGAAGCCTCTAAAGGGAGTGCGTTTTTCAGCCTGCCTTCATGTGACCACTGAGACGGCAGTGTTAATGAGAACGCTTTTAGCAGGCGGAGCGAAATTGGTCCTCTGTGCTTCCAATCCTTTAAGCACTCAGGACGATGTGGCGGCCTATCTGGTTAAAGAACTTAAAATTCCTGTCTTTGCCATCAAAGGGGAGGACAGTAAAACCTATTACACCCATATTCAGAAGGCCTTGGCTTACCTTCCCAACCTTACCATGGATGATGGGGCGGACCTGGTCTCCTCCCTTCACTTCATTGCCCTGAAAAAATGGAAGGAGCTTTCTCCTTCTGTTCGAAAATGGGCAGAGGGGCTTTCCCCGTCAAAACGGGAAGAAATGATTAAAGGGGTGATTGGTGGAACCGAGGAGACGACGACCGGTGTGATCCGACTCCGTTCCATGGAGGAGAAAGGAGTGCTGAATTTTCCGATCATCGCTGTCAATGACGCTGAGACCAAACACTTTTTTGATAATCGATATGGCACGGGACAGTCTACGATCGATGGGATCATCCGGGCCACCAATCGATTGATGGCCGGGGCCACCTTTGTCGTCTCGGGTTATGGATGGTGTGGGAAGGGACTGGCCATGAGGGCCAAAGGAATGGGAGCCAATGTCATCGTCACCGAGGTGAGTCCCCTCAGGGCTCTGGAAGCTGTCATGGATGGGTATCGGGTCATGCCCATTGCAGAGGCGGCAGAAGTGGGAGATATTTTTTGTACGGTCTCTGGGAATGTCAATGTCATCCGGAAGGAACACTTCTTAAAGATGAAGGATGGAGCCATCATTGCCAATTCGGGCCACTTTAATGTAGAGCTGGATTTAGACGGACTCCGTGAAGCAACCCTTTCCCAGCGCAAAATCCGTGATTTTGTAGAGGAGTTTCAACTCAAACAGGGACGGAGGGTCTACTTATTAGGAGAAGGAAGATTGATCAATCTTGCCGCAGCGGAAGGACATCCGTCCAGTGTGATGGACATGAGTTTTGCCAACCAGGCCCTGACCTCTGAATATTTGGTGAAACATCATCGAACTCTAAAGAGAAAGGTCTATTCCGTTCCTCTTGAGATTGATCAAGAGATCGCTCGGATCAAACTTCTTACGATGGGCATCCAGATTGATCGACTGACCAAAGAACAAGTCCACTATTTATCTTCATGGGAACAGGGCACGTAGATCTTAACTGCGACCATACCCAAAACATTTGATGAAGCGAAGGAAAACCCGTCAGATATCAATCGGCCCTGTTAAGATCGGGGGAGAGGCGCCCATTTCGGTCCAGTCGATGACCAAAACCGATACGAGGGATATCCGAAAGACGGTCCATCAGATCCGACGTCTTGAAGAGGCTGGCTGTGAAATAGTTCGGGTAGCGGTTGTGGATGAAGAGGCAGCCCGGGCCATCATTGAAATTAAAAAGAGGATTCGAATTCCCCTCATTGCAGATATCCACTTCCACTCCCGCTTGGCTTTGATGGCGATGGACTCAGGGGCGGATGGTCTCCGGATCAATCCTGGAAATATTGGAGGTAGGGACCGTCTGAAGCCCATCATCACCGAAGCGAAAAATCGTTCCATTCCCATTCGCATCGGAGTAAATTCCGGTTCATTGGAGAAAGACCTACTAAAAAGGTATGGAGGAACAACTCCTGAGGCCATGGTCTCAAGTGCTTTGCGGACGATCCAATGGATGGAGGATCTCGGTTTTCGTCTGATCAAAGTTTCTTTAAAGGCGTCCGATGCTTTGAGAACCGTGGACGCCTACCGGATGTTTTCAAAAAGATTGAATTACCCACTTCACCTGGGAGTGACCGAAGCCGGAAAAGGTTCCGGAGCGATCGTTAAATCTTCTCTCGGCATAGGACTCCTTCTGAGGGAGGGGATCGGGGATACGATCCGGGTGTCATTAACAGGAGACCCTATTGAAGAAGTACGCGTCGCCTACGAAATATTGAGGACCTTGAATATTCGCAAACGAGGCATTGAGATCATTTCCTGTCCGACCTGCGGTCGTTGCGAAATCGATCTCACCCATCTTGTTGAAGCGGTTGAAAGAACCACAAAGAAAATAACTACTCCGCTCACCGTGGCCATCATGGGGTGTGTGGTCAATGGGCCGGGTGAGGCAAAAGAAGCAGATATCGGGATTGCTGGGGGGAGGGGAATAGGCGTCCTTTTTAAAAGAGGAAATATTGTAAGGAAGGTGAAGGAAAAAGATTTTTTCCGAGTCCTTCTCAATGAAGTCAGGGGGATGGTGGAAAATAAACCATGAACGATGAACGACGGACAATGAACAATGAACGGTTCCTCGTTTAATGTTTATCGTTCACCGTTAACACGAAGTTTCTTCCATACATAATAGATTCGCTGAAGCACGGTGAAGTGGGTGAGAATAGCGAGAATCCAGAGAACGGGTTCCATCCATTGGAACAGGCATCCTATTGAAAGGAGGATGATGCGTTCCGCCCTTTCCATAAGCCCGAGGGTGCACGGAACGTTTAGCGACTCTGCCTTGGCTCGAACATAAGGGATCAGAACCGTACCAATGCTGACGATAGAGGTAAGAATGACAAGGCCAGGATGTCCTTTTCTTAGATAAACAATAAGGAGGGCAAGAAGAAGGAGGAGATCCGAATATCGATCTAAGACCGAATCTAAGAAGCTTCCGAGGGCTGTCACCCTTCCCAGTTTTCTGGCCACGACGCCATCAAAGAGGTCAAAAAGGCCTGAGAGGATGATCGCCAATCCTGCGAGAAACCAAAATCCCTTGAGAATCAGAAGAGAAGCGGCAAGGGTTGCAAAAAATCCTATGAGGGTGAAGAAATTGGGATTGCCATGTTCTCCCGAAAATAGTTTAAGAACATCATAGAGGTAAGGATCGAGTCGATGTCCGATTTGATTGCCAATCATCTTTGAGATTTTCCTTCTCTCCTCCCCTCGGTAATCAGGGGGAGCAGTGAGGGCGGAAGGAGAGTTTGGAAGAGAACATAACATTTCTAATAAAAAAGTCAATTTAAAGGGGATCGAGGGGCAATCGGTTTCATTCTTCCAATCATCCATTGTTCCAGGAGAGCGAATGTGTCTTCCAAAGAAGATTTAAAGGCGATCCTAACAAGGATTGATGATAGGAGCTATAAAGCTTATAAAGAGATTGAAGGAAGTTTTAACTTCGGGACCTTTACTCTCCATATTGATCATGTCCAGGGAGATCCCTTTGCTGCTCCTTCACGTTTAAGGGTTACGGTCCTTCTTTCTAAGACTGGATTTCCACCTTCTCTCTACGAGAAACGAATTAGGCGAATTGCTTTTCAAGATTTTATTGCCCGGCGATTCGAGGCGGTTCAATCAAAGACGGCCAAAGGTCACCGGGGAACGGGAAAGAGCGGTCTCATCAGCATTGATGGTGGAAAACAGGAGATTCTGGAACGGAGCGCAGTGTGGATGGATGCTCATGGGATTGAGGTTCGATTCACCGTGGGCCTTCCCGCGGATGGAAGAAGAATTTTAGGAAGGCAGGCCGCAGCCATTTTCTTTCAGGAGATTCCACAAATCGTCGAATCATCACTTTCCTATTCTTACTATGACCCACCCGAGGTGAAGAAGCATGTGGAGGTCGCTGAAGACCAGGAGGCAATCCGCGGACAATTAGAGGAGAAAGGGTGCGTGGCTTTTATTGCCGATATGTCCATTCTTCCGAGAAGAAGTGGAGTGGATGATCGACCCCTCACCCAGAATGCTGTTTCTTTCTATTCTCCACCTGAGATGGCAGTAGAAATGATTGTCCCAAATCGAGGCCGGATCAAGGGGATGGGAATTCCCAAGGGGGTCTCCTTAATTGTGGGGGGCGGGTTTCATGGAAAGACCACGCTTCTTAATGCCATTGAACGGGGGATCTATCCACATCTTCCCGGGGATGGGAGGGAGTATGTGGTCACCCTCGATTCTGCTGTCAAGATTCGCGCTGAGGATGGCAGAAACATTGAGAAGGTGGATATCAGCCCTTTCATCAATCACCTTCCACAGGGGAAGGATACGGTGAGGTTTTCAACGGAGAATGCCAGTGGGTCGACCTCCCAGGCCGCCAACATCATCGAAGCGCTGGAGATGGGCTCAAAGCTCCTCCTGATCGATGAGGATACCTCGGCAACGAATTTTATGGTAAGGGACGAACGGATGCAAGATTTGGTGACGAAGGATAAGGAGCCGATCACCCCTTTTGTAGATAAGGTTAGGAAACTGTACAATAATCTGGGGGTTTCCACCATTCTGGTGATGGGAGGTTCTGGAGATTATTTTGATGTGGCGGATACGGTTATCATGATGGATAGCTACCAAGCTCGCTGTGTGACGTCCAGGGCGAAGGAGATTGCTTTAAAACATATCAGCAAACGAGTGGATGAGGGGGGGGAACGGTTTGGAAGGATCACTGAAAGAAAACCCCTCGTCCAGAGTTTCGATGCAAGCCGTGGACGGAGAGAGGTGAAGATCGATGCCAAGGGGACGAGGACGATCCTTTTTGGATCGACAGCCATTGACCTTTCCTACTTAGAGCAGTTGGTTGATCCCAGTCAAACTCGGGCCATTGGCTTGATGATCCATTACTACAGTGAGACCTATTTGGAAAACGGAGTGTCTTTACGGGAAGGCTTAACCCAGGTGATGAAGGATGTTCAAGAGAAGGGATTTGATATCCTTCTCCCATACAAAGTTGGAAATCTTGCTATGCCTCGCATCGATGAGTTAGCCGGTGCAATCAATAGGATGAGAACGTTGAAGATAAGATGAAATAAAAATGGAGGATCTTATGCAGACTCATGTGGTATCTACAACAGAGTTTAAGGGTTTAAAATTGAAGGGAAGGGGAAAGGTAAGGGATATTTACGATCTCGGCGATCAACTGATCATCGTCGCGACCGATCGGATGTCCGCCTTTGATGTGGTCATGCCGAACCCCATTCCGGATAAAGGAAGGATCCTGACGCAACTTTCCAAATTCTGGTTTGATCTGACCAGGGAAATTGTTCCCAATCATGTCATTTCAACAAAAGTGGAAGATTATCCTAAAGAGTGTGAACCTTATCTGGAAATGTTGAGAGATCGCTCCATGCTGGTGATGAAGACAGAAGTCCTTCCCGTCGAGTGTGTGGTCAGAGGTTACCTTTCCGGTTCGGGGTGGGAAGAATATATAAGGACAGGAGAGGTCTGTGGTATTCGGCTTCCAAAGGGTCTTGTGGAATCTTCAAAGTTAGACGAGCCGATCTTTACCCCTGCCACCAAGGCAGAGGTGGGGCTCCACGACGAAAATATTAACTTCGAAAAAGTGGAAAAGATAGTAGGCAAAGAATTGGCAAAAAGGCTGAAAACACTTTCATTAATGATTTATAAAAAGTCCCAAGACATTGCTGAAAGGAAAGGGATTATCATCGCCGATACGAAGATGGAATTCGGGATCAAAGACAAAAACCTTATTTTGATCGATGAGCTTCTCACCCCGGACTCTTCTCGTTTTTGGCCCAAAGATGAGTATCAACCCGGTGGTTCCCAAAAGAGTTTTGATAAACAGTTCCTCAGAGATTACCTCCTATCTATCCACTGGGATAAGAATCCGCCAGCTCCCAATCTGCCAGAAGAAATTATCCAAAAGACCCGAGAAAAATATATCGAGGCTTACGAGAGGCTGGTAGGGCAATCCCTTACCCCCGCCCTCTCTACTGGTGGGAGAGGATAGAGGTGAGGAGAAACATAAGGTTCTGATGTCCCTATCTCAAGAAATTCTTAAAGATAAATTTAGGGGCGCTATTCTCGGGGGTTTTCTGGGAGATGCCTTTGGATCGGGCTTCGAAGGGATGCATCCTGATAGAGTGATGTTTCACCTAAGCAATCTTGATTCACCTTCGGCTCATCACTTCGTGTCAAAAAAATATCACAGAACTTACACCGATGATACGGACATGACACTGGCGCTGGCCGAATCCATCGTTCAAACCGGTCGGATCGATCCGGAACAGATTGCGAAACAGTTCAGCCTCACTTGCGATCTGACCCGTGGGTATGCTAGTGGGACAATTAAAGCTGTCCTGGCGCTCAGGGCCGGCATGAAATGGTATGAAGTGGCACGAATCGTTTTTGAAAATGGGTCATTTGGAAATGGAGCGGCCATGAGGGTCTCTCCGGTAGGGCTCCTCTATCATCACGACCTAAATCGTCTCCAAGAGGCAGCCATCCAACAGGCAAGTATCACTCACGTCCATCCAATAGGTCAATGGGGGGCAGTGATGCAGGCCTTCTCTGTAGGATTGGCAGTAACACAGAGACCGAAGGAGCCATTTAAAAAAGAGACAATGGTGACCAACCTGAGGGAAATTCTTTGGGGTGGACCGATCGAATATATGAAGGCCTTAAATAGGATTGAAGAAATGGTGACTCACGACAAAAAACTTGTAGCCCGGGAAGTTGTGAGTTTCCTCGGGAATGGTGTGGAAGCCCACTTCTCTGTCCCCAGCGCCTGCTATATTGCAATCACTTATAGTCCTGATTTCTGTGATGCCATACGGGCAGCCATTTCTCTCGGAGGGGATACCGATACGATTGCGGGGATGGTGGGGGCCATCGTGGGTGCCCATATTGGAGAAAAAGGACTTCCGATGGAATGGATAGAACAATTGGAAGATGGACCTCGTGGCTGCTCTTTTGCGATCAATTTAGCGGATAGGCTTTTTGAAACCTGGTGTAAAATTCATCCATCCTCTACAGGATGAATTGATTGCTACCGAAAGATGGTAAGTTTATAACAAATGGCATTGGATTTGCTGCAATTCATTATAAGGGGCCGTTCTGCTTTTGCAGTGCTCATCCCTTAACCCCCCTTTTGGTTATTTTTTGCATGAGTAAGGTTTTGTGATAGGGATGGATGGACCTGATTCGTCGCTTGATAGAGGGGGTATCTTAACACTTCCTTCTTTTCAAAGGTGACGAGGTTGGTTGTTTCAAAAGTTGAAACCCGTGATAAGTCAAAGTGAAGCTCAACCCAGAGATAAGTGACCGCATCATTCACATCGTCACTCCTAATAATAAAGTCATGTACATTTCCCCGCCCAAATCGAATGAGACCGGACATAAGTTCTTCATATCCCATCATGATAACTCTCCCTTCCAAATAGAGTGGTAAAGGTCTTTTCCATCCAGATACAGATCCATCTTGCCCTCTTTTTTCCGATGACTTTCCTGAGGTGGTACTGAAAGCCAATGATCTTATTGATGAGGTAATTTCTCATTATTATTAAGGGATGGCTCCTAAAAATGAAAAGCCCGTGTTAACATTGACCACGGGCGCAAAAACTTCTTCTGCTTCGGCAACCCGGCCATCCCAATAGGACCCGTGGCTTTCCGTCCCACGATCGCTCGTGGTTTGGCTTTATCGGTGAATCTGACCTATTTAATTGTTTGATTATGATATGAGCAATTTCAGTGCCAAAAGGGATAAGATGCTTAAACCCATTGATTTTTAAAGATTTATTTAAAAATTGAAATTTTAAAAAAAAGGGAGTTGTGACCTTTTTTGTCTCGAAGAATAAATATTTATTGAATCATCTTGGAAGGTTGGGTTTTAAGGAGAACATTTAAAAACATATTGCATTTCCCCTTTATTAAAAATCAAAGCGTCCCCCGCTACTTTTTAGGTTTTTTGAATCTTTTTTGTTTTTCCCAAACGCGCCTTTGAGCTTCCCCAGCATTTTCATATTTCCCAGGAGCGTTTTCAACATTTTCTTCGGCAACATTTGGTGTTGCCGCGAGTAAAAGACTAACTTTAATGCTGCGTGCGTGATTATCGCCACCCTCTTTTATATATTCGACCGTAACGGGCCTCCCATTTTTTAAATCACTAAAAGATGCCTTCTGTGCATAATCCGTTTTAATGCTTGTATCCTCTGAGACGAGAAAAACCATATCCTTCGCTTCGCCCGTAACGAAAATCATCCCTGCACCAACTGTACTAATCCTTCCACTAAACAATAAGGGCGTACCCTGGTCAACTGGGCTGGGAAGAGGATTTTCAGTCGTCTTGCTTTCTATTTTTTTCTCTTCAATGATAGGCTTTGATTCTTCCAGGAGAGGCCTCCGTTCTACCTGTGGTCCATATTTTTCTGGAATCCTTGAATGGTCATCCGTGAAATGAACAGTTCCTTTCTCATCAACCCATTTATAAACCTCCGGATGGGCTAAAAAAGGCGTTATTAAGAAACCCAAAGTTAATATAGCTATTAAAACTGTTTTTCGCATAGTCTTCCCTCGCTTTTCCTTCATTTAAGGAATATTTGCCCGTACAGAAAGCCCCAATGCTTCCCACGTTAGAAGGGAGAAGACTTTCTAACGGGGTTTACAAAAACAAAAAAACCGAACTACCAGAGGTTCATCCTTCGGCAGCTCGGCCATCTTTTTTAAAGACCCGCCGCTTTCCGTCCCACCCTTACGAATGGTTTGGCTTTATCGGGTCACTTACTTTTATTTGAGACATATCATAAAATGTAGGATAAGTCAATCAATAAAATATCTTGTGAAAATTATCTTTTTTATAAAAAGCTTTGTAGGTCCATGGATGGGAGATAAGAATTCAGGAAGCTAACCGCCCCAGGGCATATTGGAATAGGTCTCAGAAAATTTGTCACGGAACTCACGGAAAAACCGTTCGTGCTTTTTTTCCCAGGCGGAAAGCATTTGAAGCGCTTCCTTAGGTTTTCCTTCCGCCCGTTTTGAAGCCTTTTCGTAAAACTCGCTCAGATCCTTTTCGATCAACCAGGCGGTATTAAAAATCGTTACCTCGGGGACCATTGAGCCCTCCAGACATTGTTGAAGAAATTCTGATTTAGCCCGTTCATCGAAATAATGGGTAGGCTCCAAGGTCCCACTTTTTCCGGTGGAGAGTTCAATGGGATTCCCCATTTTCAGACCCTTTAGAATTTCTTGGATAAAAAGAATGTGGTGTTCTTCTTCTTGAATCAATCGTTTGAAGGCGCTGATGGCTGCTCCCACTCCCATTCTCTGGAGTGAGTTTTGGAAGAATGCTTTTCCGGTCTCCTCCTGCTGGAGGGCATATTCAAAGATTTTAATTAAATTCTCATTGGGTGACATGGTAACCTCCTGGTTCATTCAACAACTCTATTTTAGTTTAATTCTTACCTCATTAAAAATCAATCAATGATCCCATATTTTTTTACTGGAAAACAAAGAAAAGTACAGGTTGACAGAAAAGGGAAAGACGGAGTATGATTTTTTAGGAGCACATGATGGAAGAATTGGTTTATCTTGAGAGGCCTCACCTCACCAAACCGTACCTGATCATCGGGTTCGAAGGATGGCCCAATGCTGCGGAGGTTTCCTCTTTCACCCTTCAGCATTTAATCGAACGTTTGGGGGCGAAAAAATTCGCCTCGATTCCGACAGAGTCATTTTATCAAATCTCTTCCTTGCGGCCGATGGCCGTCATTAAGGAAGGGAGATGCTTAGAGTTAAAGTCCCCGGGCAATCATTTTTACTATGTCAAAAACCCTTTTTTCGACCCCCTGATCCTTTTTTACGGAGTCGAACCTCATCTTCGATGGAATGTCTTTACAGACCTTATTCTGGATTTGGCTGAAAGATTCAATACGAGGCAAATCTTTACGATCGGAGGCACTTATGATTACATTCCTCACACTTACCCTCCAATGGTCAGCGCCCTATTCAATCAAGAGGGATTGAGGGAAAAAGTAATCCAGGCCGGTTTGAGATTGACCGAATACACTGGGCCCATCAGTATCCACACCTTTATTTTAGAGGAAGCAAAAAAGAGAGGGATGGAGGCGGTAAGCCTCTGGGGCCATGCTCCTCAATATCTCCAGACCAGAAATATTAAGGTGGCCTGCTCCGTTTTGAAAAAACTGATGGATTGGACTCACATCGAGTTAGACCTTTCCGAGCTTGAAAATGCCAGTGATTATTTTGAGGAGCAGGTTAATCATCTGGTTGAACAGGACCCGAAACTCCAGGAGATCATCAGCAAATTGGAAGAAGCTTACAAGCGAGCTGAAAAGATTCCCCCACCGTTAGGAAAAGAGGAAGAGTTGAAGGACGACAAGGTGGTCTACATTCAGGCCTTTCTAAAGAAGTTGGAGGACGAAGAGAAGAAAGAAGGGTGAAATTGGGAAGAGAAATCTACAAACGTACCTTAATAAAATAAATATCTTTGGCATCCGAATGATCGCCTATGACCTTCCATCCCCAATTTAATACTGATTCTTTTGTTTTCCTTTTTGGATTTTTCCTTCTTTCTGGGAGTATTCCAATCAAGTGTTCTTTCCCTTTTTCATCACGCCAATAACATTCATAGGCTATCATATTCGGAATCCATCCCTCAAGGATTACTTTTGAAGGGATAAATCAAGCATAATTGATGCCAAATGTGATAAAATGCTGTAAATATATGATAACTTATAGTATTTCCCATTTTCGTAATATTTTATAAAAATCTGAAAAGGGAAATGTTTTTCACAAAAGTCTTAAAATATTTCCCACATGTGGAAAAACTTTTCCCACTCTTTTTTATTGATTTCGATGTGGACGATCGCCTTTAAGATGGGCGCATTAAGGAATGAGTGGCAAAAGGTGAGAGGGGGGTTAACATAAAATTCATTCCCTAATTAATTTTGTTTTTTCCTGAGCTTCTTTTTCCATTTCCCAGACTGAAATAATAGGAAAGAACTTTGTGAAGAGAACGAGGGCCAAGACAAATCCTGCAGAGAGGCCTGCTAACATGGACCATTCCACCCATGAAGGTGTATAGATACCTCGTGCATAGGGAAGTCTGGGCTCACTCAAGGTTGGAATGATGATGAGGTAACGTTCCAACCACATTCCAATCAAAACGGATACAGAGACCATGGATGTTCCCAGGATGGTTCGAAATCGCTTTAGAGCAAGGATGGGAAAAGGGATGATAAAACAGAAGAGGACCATCAGCCAGAATAGGGGAGAATATTTACCATTCACCTTTGTCCAGAAGACGGCAAGCTCTTCAATCCCCCCACCGTATAGGGTTGTGAGGTATTCTGCAAAAGTGAAGTAGAACCAGAGAAGAGTCATCGTGAGGAGGAGGAGACCAAGGTTGTTAAAATGAATGGGCTGGAGGTAATCTTCCAGGTGATAAACTTTCCGTAATATGGCGGCGACAAGAATGATGGCAGCAATCCCGGAATAGATGGCCCCTGCCACAAAATAGGGAGCAAAGATCGTTGAGTGCCACATGGGTTGTGTCTGCATGCCGAAGACCCAGGAGACCACCGTATGGACGCTTACCGCAACGGGAATGACAGCGATGCAGAGAAAGGCCGAAGCCTTACTAAGGATTCGTTGCTGTTTTTCAGTTCCCGTCCATCCTAATGAGAGGAGTTGATAGACCCACCGACGGTGGGGAAAACGGTCCCTGAGAAGAGCGATATCGGGAATCATGAGGACATAGAGGAAAAGGACACAGGTGAAGAAATAAGTCATGATGCATGTAAAATCCCAGAGAAGGGGAGACTTAAACTGGGCATGAATGGCCACCCAGTGAAACTTTTCGGATCGGCCCAAGTCAAAAAGGATGTTGGTGGGGCCGGCAGCCAGGGCAAAGACGGTCACCACCTCTGCAGCGCGTGTAATGGGGGTTCTCCATCCAGCGTTTGTAATTCTCAAGATCGCAGAGATGAGCGTGCCGGCGTGACTGATCCCGATGAAAAAGACAAAATTAACCAGGTAGAGTGTCCAGGACATGGGATGACCCATTCCCGTCACTCCCAGACCCCAGACATATTGCCAACCAAAAGCGAAGAAGGACCATAAAAAGATGATACTGAGAAGGCCAACCGTTATCCGGAAAGGCCACCTCATATGGGTGAGAGGGGTTAAGATTTTATGATACTTTTGGGCAAGGGCTTCACTCTCCCACATCCCATTCCCCTTCCTTGAGATAATAAACCTTGGGCTCTGTTCCCATCTCTTCTAACAATCTGAAGGCTCGACGGCTTTTTGAAAGCCTTGAGACCCGGCTCTTCGGATCATTCAGGTCTCCAAAATAGAGGGCTTCACTCGGACAGGTTTCAACACAGGCAGGAACCACTTCCCCATCCCTCATCTTTCGTTTTTCCTTTTTCACCTTCTCTTTTGCACGGCGAATCCTTTGGATGCAAAAATTACATTTCTCTGTAATACCTTTTCTTCGGTGGTAGACATCCGGGTTTAACCCTTTTTGATATTCCTCTGGCCAACTCGGTTCGTACCAGTTGAAATATCGAACAGTATAGGGGCAATTGGAGATGCACATTCGGACCCCAATGCATCGAGGATAGACCTGTGCCACAATCCCTTCCGGGTTTTTATAGGTGGCTGCAACCGGACAAACCATCGTACAGGGTGGGCGATCACATTGCATACAGGGGATGGGAAGGAAGTGCATTTCCACATTGGGATAATTCCCTTTAACTTCTGAGACAACGTTCATCCAGAACTTTGCCCTTCCAAGATGGGCTTCCTCCTCCCCCGCAGAGGGGATGTTATTCTCCTGGCGGCAGGCCACAACACAGGCCTGACACCCGGTGCATTTATCTAAATCAATCACCATCCCCCAGCGATACATCTCTTGCCTCCAGGTTATCAGGGCATCAGGCAATCAGGTAATGGATATCAGGATCCCAGGACATCAGATGGAAATTTTTAACACCTGACTCCTTGATTTTCTGGTGTCCTGCTTCCTGGTAACCTGATTTCCTGGTCTCCTGAATCATGCTTTATACACCTTCACTTTCGTTGAAAAGTAAGAGACAAATCCTCCCAGATGATCATAATCTCTCACAAGAAGTTCGTTCGGATTGACTCCCCTTGATTTTGCCCAGCGGCCATAAGCCTGGTGACCCTGTCCATAGGGAATGTGGATGCACTGAGGATGGGTTCCAGGGAAGAGTCTTGCTTTGGTTTTCAACTTTCCTGCTTTTGACTCCACCCAGATGAGGTCCCCGTCATGAATCCCTATTTTTTCAGCTGTTTCAGGATTGATTTCCACCCATGAATTCCATTTTTCTTTCAAATGGGGACCCAAGATCTCCTGAAGGAAGGGCTGATTGGCTCCTCTCCCCTCTGCTGTAGTCATCAGTTTATAGTGAATGAGATGGAAAGGAAATTCCACTTCTTCTCCAATCCATCTCGGTTTTTCAAAGTGGGGAAGAAAAACCCTGTCTCCTTTTGTCCCAATCTTCAACTCCTTAAGAATTTGGTCCAACGCTTTTGAACTCTTTTCCGATAATTCTCTCAAGCCCTGTTCCAGGGTCAGAGAATAGAATTCAAATTTCCCGGATGGGGTGTTGAATTTTTTTCTCCAATCTCCAAAAGGATAGGGAGGGTCCCACCAGCCTCCTCGTTCGATTAAGGTGTTCCAGAATTCGTCAAAATCTTTGGCCTGGATGGAACCTCGTTTTGTTGCGTAAATCCCTTTGATCGCATCTTTCAAAGCTCCTTGAAAATCCTTCCAAGGAAAAGATTTGTCAATGTTGCCCCCCATTGTTTTTGCGATATTGATGATAACGTCCCCTGTGTTGCGGGTATCGTAAAGGGGTTGATCCAGTGCAGGGTGCCGCAATCCAAACATCGGAAATCCCAATCCAGGTTCGACCTGGTCATCCTGCCAGCGCTCAAAATAGGTTCCGTCAGGAAGGACAAGATCGGAGAATGCCGTCGTCTCATCCATAAAAGGTGAGAAACTGACGATGAAAGGAATTTTTTCCAAAGCATTGCGAAACTTTTCGGGTTCGGGAAGGCTGAAGAGAGGATTGGTATAGTAAAGGAGAAGCGTATCAATAGGATAGGGTTCACCTTTCTGAATTTTTTCGGGAAGTGCAGAAGGAATTTCTTCGGCAAAAGGGAAGGGCAAAGTACCTGCCCCATCCAATCGAACCTCTGAAAGACCCTTTTCTGCAATGCCATCCTTCTGAATGGCAGGCCATGTTTGGAAAGGAGGCTTCCTTTGAAGAAGCAGACCTCCAGGGTGATCAATTGCTCCAATGAGGGCATTGAGGCTATCCACAGCCATCTGAGCATAGGTCCCATTGGTCTGCATCCCCAACCCTCTGCCTGTTAGAGCTATCGAGGGTGGATAGGAAGAAAATTCACTGGCGATCTTAATAATCATTTCTTCAGGAAGACCGGTGATCGAGGAAACCTGCCTGGGAGAATAATCCTTGAGTACCAAAGTTTTAAAACCCATATGGGTATTTCCTTCCCGATCTTTCCAGTCCTCAAATCCAAATGTATAGCGATCAATAAAAGTGCGATCGTATTTTTTTTCTTTAATGATCCAATGAGCCATTCCCAAAGCCAAAGCGCCATCGGTACCAGGCTGAATGGGAATCCACTGGTCGGCCTTCGATGCGGTCACGGAAAACCTTGGTTCGATCTGAACCAGCTTGCCCCGGATTCCAGGTCTTCCTCTTCTTAGAAATCCATAGCCCCAGAGATTTCTGATCGCGGGCCTTGATGCCTCCAGAAGGCTGGCTCCAAAGGAAAGGACATAATTGACCTCTTCCCAGTGGATGGCCAGAAAATCTTTTATGCCCATGGTGAACAAATGGCCTTTGAGAATGCCTTCAGAACCCCTTGAAGGATTTCCGAGATGGTTAGGAGAACCATAGGCTTCCATAAATCGGGCCATCAGTTCAGACATGTGGCCACGAGTCCTTCCTCCTAATAACATTAATTGATGAGGCTTCCCTGCTTGCCGAAGAGTTTGTAATCTTTCCGTGATGAGGCGGATGGCATCCTTCCATGAAATCCCCTCCCAGTTAGCTTCTCCACGTTTCCCTTTTCTTTTCAATGGGCAGCGGATTCGATCAGGATCGTAAAGAACTTGAAGGCCGGATTGCCCCTTTGGGCAAAGCCGCCCTTTATTCATGGGAAAATCTTTGATGCCTTCCAATTTGACGGGCCAGTGATTGACCGAACGAATGCGAAGGCCACAACCACTGGGACATTGAAGGCAGATGCCTGTTGACCAGTACTCTTCATAGGGAATCCATTCTCCTTTTTTAGGGAGAGCATGGAGGATCTTATCCGGAAGCGCCATCCCACAGGTGGCCGCCCCGATCAGTTTAAGCAATTGTCTTCGGTTAATTTTCATCGTTCTGATTTCGGATTCCGGAATGTGGATTGCGGATTAAAGATTTGAAATTTCCATTCCGAATTCCGCGTTCTGCATTCCGCAATCGACAATTGTGTCAGCTGGAGTGGCAGGTATAGCAGTCATTGCTCGCCCTTCTTTTTTTGTGACAGTCCATGCACCACTCCATATCGTTTCGGTCAACCATCTTGAGCGGTCTTTCTTTCACACCCGTGAAACCATGGCAGATAGAACAGTCGATATGATTCTGGATGTGTATCCAGTGCGGGAAGGCAACGTATTTTGGAAGTTCATACATTCGGTTCCATGGAATCTCTTTATCTGCTTTGACATACTCAATGACTTTCAATGCTTCAGGCCGCTTACTCATCGCATCCGTTGCATGACAAGCTCGACAAAGTTCAATCTTTGGAAGGCCTGCTGCGAGATACTTTTCCGCATAACGATGACAGAAAGAACAGTTTAATTGAACGGTTTCCTTGTGGTGGAGGTGATTAAAGAGAATGGGTTGGTCCACCAATGCCCAGCTATAAATTGGGAAGATGGAGTAAAAGAGGGATTTTGTCTCATAGAGATAGCGATGGTAAGCAATGATGGAAAGGAGGAGGACAACCGCTACAATAAAAAGGGCAAGTACTTTTTTCATACTGATCATCTATATTGGATCGGACGCAAACCTGTCAAGAAAAAATCTGTGAGATGACCATTTATTCATAAAACAAATGATCCAGCATGATTAAAACGGCCACCAGCACCGCATAGGCATTCATGGTTTTGAAAGCGGACAGTAAAGAAAATGGATAACGGTGTCCGGTCAGAAGTCTCAGGGATTTCCCTACTACCCAGAATGCAACCAGGAACAAACCTCCGTGGATGGCATATGATTCGACAATGCCAAAGAGAGGAATCATCATACAGACGATGGCTGTTGAACCGATCCAGATAAAGGTCACTCTGCTGAGCTGAGCGGAGGAAAATATTCTCTTCAGGGAAGGAAATCCTGCCTTTTCATAATCCCCGCCCGAATTTAATAAGAGGAGCCAGAAATGAGGCACTTGCCATATGAAAAAGAAAAACGAAACATAGAGTATCTGTGGGTCAAGAGAGAGGTGGCCTTTTCCAGAAACCCAGCCTATTAATGGAGGGATAGCGCCGATCAGTGCCCCTGGAATGGCGGCAAAGGCGCTTTTTCTCTTGAGGGAGGTATACACCCCATTATACCAGAGCACGGCGAACATTCCTAACCAAAAAGCTGATCGATGAGTTCCAAAATAGAGAAGGAGGGATCCGAGTAAGAGAAAGAACATGGAGAAGGTCAAGGCTATGGTTGGAGACAATTTCTTTGAAGGAAGGGGGCGGCTCCGTGTTCTTTCCATCCATTGATCATTTTGCCTCTCCTGATACTGATTGAGAGCACAGGAACCAGACGCAAGAAGAAAAACACCCAAGACGGAGAAGATCGCCTCGCTTGATAACCCACGATGGGCAAGAGTAAACCCGGTTAAAGTGGACAATGTAGAAAAGAGAGAAATTTTAAATTTTGTTAATTCAAGAAGTATCATGATCCACTTTTTCATGGTCCCTCACCCTCCTGAGCCCACCCACGCCAAGCCGAACTATTTCAAACCTTTTATATAGTTGATGAGTTCATGGATCTCCTCATCCGCCATTTTTTCCTTTGGCATGATGGGGGGAAAGCCTTTAACCACATCTGTATTGGGTTCTAATATGGATCTCCGAAGATAATCGTCGTCCGCTTCAATGCTTCTCTCTTCTCCATCTGTGATCACGATGACGGTCTTACCAAGGAAACCCTTTAGGGTAGGACCCACTCTGGGTGTCCCATCCAAACTGTGGCAAGCGATGCATCCCTTTTCTTGGAAGAGTTGAGCCCCGCGAGGTTTCCCCTTGATCGCCTCCATTTCTTCTCTCCCCTTTTGATACCATTGATGAAATTCTTCGGACGGGACCACCACGATTTTGGTCATCATAATGGCATGTTGGAGTCCGCAATACTGGGTGCAGAGCACATCGAAAGTCCCGACCTCTGTGGCTTGAAACCATAGCGTCGTGGTCATGCCGGGGACCACATCCTGTTTAATACGGAATGCAGGTGCATAAAAACCGTGGATCACATCCTGGGAGGTGAGAAACAATTTGACAGGCTTTCCAATTGGGATTCTTAGCTCAATGCTTTTAATCCCATTTTCATATTCGAAAAGCCAGGACCACTGTCGCGCTGTCACCTTGACCTTCATGGCCTCCACAGGGGCCTTTTTTAAGAAATGGAAGCCTGTCAATCCGTAATAAAACATGGCCAGAACGATTAGGGTAGGAACGATGGTCCAGATGATTTCAAGCCAGATGTTTTCACGGATATCGGTTGCTTGAGGGTTTCTTTTTTTCCGAAACCGGATGACAAAATAGACCATCAAAAAGGTGATCAGGGCAAGGAGGAAGACCGACACGGCCAGGATATAGAAAAAAACTTGGTCCACCACTTTTCCGGATAAACCGGTTGCCCATGAAACGAACATCGGTCTTTCCCTCAACGAAAGGCAATGTCAGTAAAAGTCAAACCAATGAATAGGGTCAAGGCTGCCAGAACAATCGGGATCATGAGTTGAAAGAGCAGGCCTGTCTCGTACTTAAGATGCATGAAATAGCTGAGCACCAATCCGGATTTAATGGCAGCGATGCCCAGGACCATGCCGATGCTCAAGAACCCCCAATCCCTTCCTGCCAGGGAGACGGTGATTCCCGTTAAAACCAACAATCCCAGCCATACGAATAGATAGGTTTGATACGTGACTTTATGAAATCTTTCGTCTCTATCTTTCAGGACGGATTCTCCAAAAATTCCCTCCATCATTCCCTTTTTCTTTTTCCCTCTACGAAAGGGAGTTGGGAGGGATTAGGTTATTAAATAAAACAAAGGGAAAAGGAAGATCCAGATCATATCCACCAGGTGCCAGTACAAACCGGTGTTTTCAAGTGGGACGAATCGATTTTCATTGATCTTCCCTTTCAATATTAGAACTAGCATCACCGAAAGGACCAAAAGCCCTACCAGAACATGAAGGCCGTGCAACCCAGTCATAGAATAGTAAAGCCCATAGAAAAGAATTTCTCCCCCGCTCCTTCCCAACAGACGCGGAGAATTAGGATAAAGGTCATGGCCGATCTTTGCTGTCCATTCAACAGATTTGACTCCAAGAAAGAGACCTCCCAGAAAAAGAGTGACGAACAGAAGAAGTGCAGATAATTTTCGGTTTCCTTTCTGGATAAAAAAGATGGAAAGAGCCATGGTCAAACTGCTGGTAATAAGAATGAGGGTATTGAGCGTGCCGAGAACTCGATTCAGCTCCCATGCCGCCAGATGAAAATCGATAGGATTTTTGTACCGGTAAGAAGAATAGAGAATGAACAATCCTCCAAACAGGAGAATTTCTGACAGGAGGAAAAGCCACATCCCTATTTTTGAACCGGTATCGTCCTGATGAGTGCCCATCGCCATCTCAATTCAAAGTGATATTTTTTAAAATTCATAGGGGCCCTTTTCTACGACAGGGATTCTTTCAAAATTTTCCATCGGCGGAGGCGAAGGGGTCTGCCACTCGAGGGTAGTTCCACCCCAGGGGTTGCCTCCTGCCTCCTTCCCCTTGCGGAGGCCTTGAAATAAATTTAAAAATATCCAGATCAGTCCTGCGATAAGAATCCAGGAACCAATGGTTGCCAACAGATGGAGGGTATGAAATTGGGGAGGGTAGTCGTAATATCTACGGGGCATCCCTTCCCAACCCAGAATCAGCATAGGGAAATAGAGGAGGTTAAAACCAATGAATAAGATGACCCATGCCCACACCGCTTTTTTGCAGTCGTAAGTCCTTCCAAACATCTTTGGAAACCAGTAGTGGAGCCCTGCCAAAAATCCAAAGCCCATCCCGCCAAAAATGATGTAATGAAAGTGTCCAACAATCCAATAGGTATCGTGGAGGTGCATGTTGACAGCGAGTGCTCCCTGGAAGAGACCCGTCAGTCCGCCAATAGAGAAAAGAAAGATAAAGGTGAGGGCAAACAGGAGTGGGGGCTTCAGCTCAATTGAACCTTTGTACAAAGTGGCCACCCAGTTGAATACTTTGATCGCACTGGGCACTGCGACTAAAAATGTCAGGAGAGAAAAGATCAGACTGGCCAGATCACTCTGTCCACTGACAAACATGTGGTGACCCCAAACCAGAGAACCCACGCTGGCAATGGCCATACTTGAAAAGGCAATAGCCTTGTATCCATAAATCCTTTTCCTCGAAAAGACAGGAATGACTTCAGAAATCACTCCCATGGCTGGAAGGATCATAATATAGACTGCCGGATGGGAGTAAATCCAGAAAAGGTGCTGGTAGAGGATGGGATCCCCACCTTTCGCTGGGTCAAAGACACCAATCCCCAAATATCTTTCGAGCATAATGAGGAGAAGTGTAATTCCGATGACAGGGGTGGCGAGAATTTGAACCCAGGCGGTAGAATAGATTCCCCATACAAAGAGGGGCAGACGAAACCAATGCATCCCAGGGGCTCGAAGCCGGTGAGTGGTGGTTACAAAATTGATGCCGGTGAGAATCGAAGAAAGGCCCAGGATGAAAACACCAAAGACGGCCAGGGGAACGTTGACCATTGTCCTGAGGCTGTATGGGGCGTAAAAGGTCCAACCGGTATCG
The DNA here is from genome assembly GCA_002327985.1 of Syntrophaceae bacterium UBA2188. Classification (GTDB taxonomy): domain Bacteria; phylum Desulfobacterota; class BSN033; order BSN033; family UBA1163; genus UBA1163. The sequence continues at coordinate 42,095 of DCVM01000029.1, forward strand.
ACAGGTCCGCCCCCTGTAAAGAGGGAGAGGAAGACGATGATTGCACCGGAGATATAAAGCCACCAGGAAAGCAGGTTTAACCTCGGAAATGCTACATCCCTTGCTCCAATCTGAAGGGGTAAAAAGAAATTTCCGAAGATTGCCGGAATGGCAGGGATGACCACTAAAAAGATCTGGATGATCCCGTGCAGAGTAAAAATGGCATTATACATCTGAGGCTTCATCAAGGGGAAGCCCGGAGCCATCAGTTTGAGCCGCATCAGAAATCCGAAGAAGACAGCGACCGAAAAGAATAGAAGGACGAGGAGAAGATAGAGAAGCCCGATTCTCTTGTGGTCTGTGGAAAGAATCCATGCAAGAATCCCCCGATGTTTTCCCTGATCTTGGTAGAAATTGGCTATCGGATGGGTTCCTTCGAATGTCCCATTTTCTGTCATCCGGATGACTCCTCTTTACTGATTTTTTTCTTACCTTTGAAGGTAAGGAAGAGGATAAGCAATAAGGCCAAAAGGAGGGTGACGATGCCAGTCACTTTTAACGTATTAAAGACATACCTTCTCCCCTGAGGATCATAGCTGAAGCAAAACCGAAGAACTTTACTGAGAGTGGGCCCGACCCTTCCCTCAGAGGCTTCCAGAAGAGCCATTTTAAGATCAAAGGGGAGAAATTCTGTGCCGTAGATATAGCGGGTGATCTTCCCGTCCGAAGAGAGGACGATCAACGTCACCGGATGTGAAAAATCATCTCCCTGTTTTTTAAATCGAAAGCCTATGGCATCGGTCAGTTTATGGATCGCCTCTTGGTCGCCGGTTAAAAATCTCCAGGCCTCTTCCGGAAATGGTCTTTCAATCATCTTGAGGTACATCTTTTTCTTTTCCCGGGCTAAATCCGGTTTCTCAGTTTCGTCAAAACTGAAGGTTAAGACTTGATACTCTTTGCCTGGTTCAGAACCCATTTTGTTGATCACGCCGGTCAAATTGAATAGTAAAAAACTGCAGACATTGGGACAGCGGTAAAAAACAGGGGTGAGAACAATGGGTGTATGGATGAATTGTTTCAGGCTGACGAAGTTTCCGTTCTCATCGCGGAAGGTTAAATCAAGAGGAATAAATTGGCCTAATTTTTCTTCGATGCCAACGCTGGAAATTTCTTTTGCGTGCTCGACATGGGCCGGAGCAGTCTTTTGGAAAAAGAGGGTAGCCAAAAACAAAATGAATATTCTTATTCCCAGGCTCATTGGAACCTAACGAAAAAGCCTCATCCCCTCCATGACTTGTTAAATTCATTCTATTAAAAAATTAGTCTATTCGATTTTCAGGCCCAAATCAACAATTTAAATAAATCAGGGTGGTATTAGAGAAAATTTTGTATCAGAAGGTCTATTGACATTGAAAGGAGATGGTTTCATAATGAATTCCGTTTTTTGTGTATAGACCTCTTTATAAGAGGAAATAAGCGTTTACAAACAGTTTATCAGAAAAAGGAGAGATCGATGATCAAAACACCCAGTCCAGGATATAGTATCCTCATTCGGCTTGAGATTGTTTCAAAACCCGGGATGCTCGGCAAGGTCACCTCAACAATTGGTAGGACAGGGGGAGACATTGGCGCTGTAGACATTGTTGGATTTAAGAAGAACATCACCATCCGAGACATCATTGTGAGTGTTGCAGATGTCGCGATGGGGCAGAAAGTGGCGGATGAACTCAAGCAAATTAGAGGAGTCCATGTTCTCCAGGTAACCGATCGAACCTTTATGGTCCATCAGGGAGGAAAGATTGAAATTAAGAATAAAATCCCATTAAATTCACGGGAGGACCTTTCCATGGCCTACACCCCAGGAGTGGCAAGGATCTGTATGGCCATCCACGAAAAACGAGAACGGGTGTATGAGCTTACCATTAAAAAGAATACCATAGCGGTGGTGACAGACGGGACGGCCGTTCTCGGATTGGGGGATATTGGCCCCGAGGCAGCTATGCCAGTCATGGAAGGCAAAGCCATGCTATTTAAGGAATTTGGAGGGGTCGATGCCTTCCCCATTTGTTTAAAGACGAAAGATCCAAAACAGATTGTCACGGTGATCAAGTCTCTATCCCCTGGATTTGGTGGGGTGAATCTGGAGGATATTGCTGCTCCTCGTTGTTTTGAGATCGAAAGACGGTTGAGAAATGAATTGGATATTCCTGTCTTTCATGATGATCAACATGGAACGGCCGTGGTCCTTTTTGCAGGATTGATCAATGCCTTGAAGGTCGTTAACAAAAGATTGGAAAATATCCAAGTGGTGGTCAGTGGTTTGGGCGCCGCCGGAATTGCTTCCATACGACTTCTCCTTTCTACAGGAGTGAAGCAAATTATTGGGTGCGACCGCAGTGGTATCCTCTATAAAGGTCGGAAGGAAAACATGAACCCCATCAAGGCGCTCATCGCAGAAAATACAAACTTAGAGAGGATTCGTGGACCCATATCAAAGGCCCTAAAGGGTGCAGATCTTTTCATAGGCCTTTCTCAACCTGGCGTCATCCATGTGAACGACATTAAGAAAATGGCAAAAAATCCGATTATCTTCGCTATGGCGAATCCCGATCCTGAGATCATGCCCGAGGAAGTGGGCCGGTTAGCCAAGATTATTGCTACAGGACGCTCAGATTATCCCAACCAGATCAATAATGTTCTATGCTTTCCGGGTCTTTTTCGGGGAGTTTTAGATTGTCAGGCAAGAGAGATCAATGATCAGATGTTGTTTGCCGCAGCCCATGCCATCGCGCAAATGGTGACGGACGAAGAATTGAGCGAAGATTATATCATTCCGGGTGTTCTCAACAAGAAGGTACCAGAGAAGGTAGCCGCCTTTGTCAAGGAAGCAGCGATTCGAACAGGCGTGGCAAAGTTAGAGCAGGACTACCTTTCGTCCTATAGAGCGATATAGCGATATTTTTATAAAGAACAGGCAAAATTGTAATATTCCAGTTCCTGAGCATTGAAAGAACGCCTTACATTTGGTTACTTTGTGTTTCAGGGAAAATAAATGATTCCCTCCACGCGTCTCTTTTCTGGATGATGCTTTTCATAGAATCTCTTATATTCATCAAGGGAATGATACGGTCCGTGAACGCCGGTGATTTCTTTATACGGCGTTCCATAATCGAGGATGAAGATCTTGCCCTCTTTCCTGAATGAGCAGACATAGTGGTTGAAGACATTGGGCCGAACGATAATCACCACCGTCTGTGCCTTGTAGGATGGATTGATTCGATTGAGAGTCTTTTTGGAAAACTCGGCAGCATCAATATAGATACCCGATTTAATTTGAAAGGTTTGTTCAGGAGTCCTTGGGATGGGTGTGGTCCCTAACAATTTTTTATATCTTTCTGAATCAAAGGAAAATTCCCTTTCCATCCATTTCACTAAATCTTGATCAGATTTCCATTTAGAGATTGTCTCGTCATAGGTTTCACCTGGGGGGGGGCTCACTGCGGCAACTCTCTCTTGAGAAGGTTTATCTTTCCGGGTGTCCTTTGGATATGTTTTTACTTTAGTAGTGGCACATGATAATAGGGCAAGTATAAAGATGGCCAAAGCTAAAATAACTGCTGTGAGCCTGAGACGGGATTTTAGTTTCTTCATTTAGCTTTCCCCTTAGCCATAAAAATATTTTGCCCCTCCCATATAACTTATTTCTTTATTTTTTTCATCCCTCGCCTTTGGCAATTTTAATTCGGTTATTAATTAACTATATAATTACAATCGGATACAGAGTATTTATCAGAAATTACTTCATAAAGTAACGATGAGTAATTAAAACTAAAAATGATTTTAAGGTATTTTTTCCAGCCAAAGCTTTCTCATAAAATCAGAACCCATTTTTTAGAGATGCCTCTTATTTTCTTGAAGTTAGAGAAAATTTTAACAAATAAAGAATTTTATTGACATCTATCTTAGATTGGATAATAAATACAGCTATGATATAGGCAATGTTTTAGAGATGGGTATGGATTAACCAGGGCAATAGATTTGGGTGGGGTATGGTGGGAGTCCAAGCCTGCCAAAAAAGAAAGCCCTTATAGTTCTAATCATCCCGATCATATCAGGAAGGATATTAGATTATAAGGGCTTTTTTGTTTTCTTTCTGATATGCGAAAACTAAGAGGATAATTGGAGGGGCAGAGTTTCAGGAGCAGATGGGTAATGAGAAGTTCCACCAGAGAAGAGTTTTCCAACCGATTGTAGGTTTTTGGCAGAATATCCTTGAGGTCAGGGTTATCGCCTTCGATCGCCCGCATTTCGTCGGTGGCATCCCAAAGGCGTTTTTCAATCTGGTTGTTATTCCCGACTGCCATGTCGCCTCCTTCAGAGATCTTTTATGGTTACTTTGAGGGGATTAAACCGGAGGCTTAAGTTTGAATAGGAGTGTATATTAAATTAGGGCCAAGGTGTCAATGAGAATTGGAGGGGGGTGGTAATAGGGTCCTAAGTTTTGCCTTTCACCACGGGGATATCTTCCTCAAAAGCGTATAGACCTTATCCATGCAATATTTCAGATGGTAATATACGAGATATATGTATCAGCTGAGCTTCCCGAGAAAAGGAGAAAGAAATAAGATATATTTTACATGTTTTTACAACAACTTATTCAATTTCATCAAGAAAAAAACCCTTGACATTCAAAAAAATATCTCTATCATAAGATTCAAGGGGTCCAGAAATATGATGGTCATATTTCTGGAGGTTAAAGAGCAAGGTAGCCGGGCCGCTATCCCAAAAAATTTGGGTGGCGGCTTTTTTCATTTGGAAAAAGTGGAGGGAAAGACAATCGGTCTGTTTACGAATAATTCGTACTTAGGTCAACCTTTTTATTTCAAAGGGGGACTACATCCAGATATGTAAAGATTCAAAGGGCATACGCTTTTTGCGGAGGGGGGGATTGAGATGATTAAGATAAAGTTTTTCTCCACAATTATTTTCGCCAGTACAGTTCTCTTATGTATTTTTGTTCAAGTGCCGTCTGCGGAAATTAAGACCCTCTCATCGGCACTCCATATCTGGCCGCCGGTGGGGAATGACTTCGGGAATGTCAATGATCTCGATAAAACCCTGACCAAATTTCTGAAGATTTCAGTTTACGAGGTAAACAGCCAGGGGGGTTGCACGAGTCTCCGTCTCGAGAGGATTCGGTTAATACACGACCGCTATCGAGTGGAATACAGGCTACCTCGCTCACATCGCAAGAATCAGTACGGCAGAAAATTTGAAATTCGCTTCACTTTGGCCGATCTGGAATTGGGATCGACCACGTATGAGCCGCTTGAACATAGAGGAGCTGTTCTAAAGATAGAGTTTCGCATTGATAACCATCCTGTCATACGAGCGCGGGTTTTGCACAGACAAGGTTATACCGCAACGAAGATTGCTGAGGTGTTGAGAGCTGAGTTTGGCTTAACCGGGCAGGAGACTGCGCAGCTTCTGCGTGACGAAGGCTATGGGGTTTTGGAAATAGCGCAAGCACTTCGTGATGCCTACTTCGCGAGTGCGAAGGAAGCAGCTCAGATATTGAAAAATATTGGTTACAGCGAGGATGAGATTGTCCTCGTCTTGATAGAGGTGTATGAAACCTACCTTGCCATCGTTGACGTCATGGTAACCGACTGGGAGAACTGCGCCAACGTTCCGAGTGACTACACAGGGCTTGCCTGGGGTCAGAAGGTCACGATCCCTTACATTCCGGGCCTCATAGGAACAAGGGTGTGGTCCAACGACGTGAATAAGGGAATCGGCGGTACTTATACAACCATCTGGGTCAAGTATGATCTCGTCCCTGTGATATCAGACCAGCGGGTGCTGGTGGACTATGGGGTCTTCCATTGGCCGTACTGGGAGTGGTGGTGTCCATCGGATTGGCAGCGTGCCAATGGCACCTCATCCGGTAGGCAGGGCGCCCTCACCACTGACACAGAGGGCGACTGCTATCGAAATGGTTTATGTGTACACTATGTACCAATAAACCAAACCGATACCTTCATCACGAATGTGGGCCTTAGCTACACAAGCGGTTCCGAGGCCGCCTGTCCTGCGCTGGGCGAGGCCAATCTGGGGTACTGGCCCATGCAGGCTGACAGCTATGATATTCACAAGAATTGCGCGGATGATCGCTGGGTGTATCTGTGCTACGGCCGGGGCAAGGCCTGGCCTCCCATGCCAATGTCCATTGACGTCACAGACGGAGAAAAGCTCAATTTCTTGGAAACCTATGCACCGCGGGTTTGGATCGCGAGCGGAGAGTCTTACTGGCCATCCTCTGTTAAGTGGGCTTTCCCGTATCTCGTTCGTACTCCGTGTCTCGATATCGGGGTTGCGATGGTATGCGGCACTCCTTACCCAGAAGCTCAATACTGGCTGTTCACAAAGGAGGGCGTGGAAGGTTCCGATGTGCTCGATTTCTTTCACGGATGTAACGGCTATTCAACGAGCAATCCTTGCACCATCAATGATGTGCCAGTATATGCGTTCTGGGTGAAGAAGTCGGTTCCGGTCGAGGGGGATCTCTTTGATTTTGTCGATCTCGTCTACTTCTTTTACTATCCTTACAACCGCGGCAAAGAAGTGGCAAACACGGTATGGGAGAGTCACGTGGGCGACTGGGAGCATGTGACAGTGCGGCTGATGTGGGCATATGACGATCAAACCGGATGGACGCTTCAACCTACGCAGATGTACATATCAGCCCACGACTTCGGCGGTATCTACGAGTGGACCGAAATCCCCAAGATAAATGGCACGCATGCTGTCGTCTACTCAGCCTGGGGATCCCATGGTGTCTGGCTTACGGCGGGAGAGCACGATTATGGCGAGGTTTGTTACGTTGTCGCGTGCGAAGATCTCACAGACTGGACGAGCGAGGGCACGTCGTGGGACATATGGAATTACCTGGAAGCCTTCGACTACAACGCTAAGCAAGGGCTCGGCGGCAGCACTTGGCCTCTGTGGATGAGTGACGACTTTACGAATCCGGGCACCTGCGGCGACCCTTCCAATCCCGCTTGTGGCCCGATCTACCGGTGGGGCAACACGGAGAATGAATGCTACAGCGACCCTATCGGCAGATGTTTAATGACAACCGGGCCCACCGGCCCCGTCTCCAAAGGTGTCTGGAGCCCCGGGATTTTAAAGTAAGCGTTGGTCGTTACAGCAATTTAAATAAGATATTTAAGAAGGATTTGATGGTACCCAGTGATAAAGGCGGTCGCTGAACTCCGTCCACCTTTTAAAAGAGAAATAGAGAAGAATACCAACCTCTGTAATTCTATTTGAGTCTATTCCATTTGAAAAGGTTATCTCGAAAGGAATGAGCCTTTGAAAAGGTTGCAGAAGTGGACAGAGGGAAATGAAATCCTGTTTGTTTTTCTACATACAATTTGAGTTTTGAGATGCCTTTCAAATAATAATTTTCAATCCTTGGTATTCACTAATCCTCACACTTTGGTGAAACTTTAAAGCAAACCTTTTTGACCGGCCAGATTTTTTGGAAATTGTGGATAACTTCCTCTGAAACTTTCTATTCCATATTTTTGGAAAAGGGCGTATATTACAATCGAAAAGTGGTAATCGGGATATGCGGATTCAATTAATCAAAGGAGAGATCAAATGAAAATTGGAATTATTATTGAAACAAATGAACCAGAAAAGGCTTGGAATGGAGTTCGCTTTGGAAACACGGCTCTCAAGAAAGGGCATGAGGTTAAGATATTTCTTATGAGTGCGGGGGTAGAAATTGAGAGCATCATTCATGAGAAATTTAATGCGAGGAATCAAATTGAAGAATTTATTAAGAACAAAGGGACGGTCTTAGCTTGCGGTGTGTGCATCAAATCAAGAAATCAAGGAGAGTCGGATGTTTGCCCAATCTCTACAATGATTGATTGCTTGGGCATGGTAGAGTGGGCTGATAAAGTAATCACATTCTAAATCAAATGTTAATGCTCACTTTCGAACCGTAATCCTCGCTCTCAGGGATCACACTCGCGCAAGCATTTGTAGGTGGAAGTTGCAAGAAGGATTATTTGATATTGGCCACCAACTCAAATACTGGTAAGGGCGGAGAAGGAATTAAATGAGCAAAGAAAATTAGCCGAACAGATTCAGGATAGCCTAAAAGAATCAGAAAAAAGTTTAGAGGCGCTGAAAAAAGAGAGGAAGCGGTCCATTTTAGGTGAGATTGTTTGAGAAAGAGAAGGCGATCAGTGTTCTGGAAGGAGAATTTACTAAAGCCAGGAAGAGGTCCCAACTCGGAAGGCTTTACAGCGCTGTTGATGGAACGGTCCATGGACTGGCCACGCATACCATCGGAGGGGTCGTGACCTCCGCCCAACCTATTATCACTATTGTTCCGGATGGGACCCCTCTGATTGTTAAGGCCATGGCTCTCAATCAAGACATTGGGTTTATTCAGGTGGGTCAGAAGGCAGAACTGAAATTGGATACTTTTCCTTTTCAGAAATACGGGACGGTTGAAGCTGAACTTTCCTATGTAAGGCCCGATGCCCAGGAGGATCAAAAGTTGGGTTTGGTTTACAAGTTGAAGTTGAAACTCAAACGATTTACCATTCGCGTTAAGGACAGGGAGGTTCCCCTTGCGCACGGGGTGGCGGTGACGGCGGAGGTCAAAACCGGGGAGAGAAGGGTGACGGCAATCCTTTGGAACCCTGCCAGACCCTTTTCAAAATAAGGGTTGATTTTGCCATCCAGAATGGGTTAATTTTAACTTAAATTAGGCTATTGTTTCCCTTGGGTAGAAAATCCAAAGATGGAATCTCCCAAATATACCATTCTGGTGGCGGATGATGAAGAATTAATACGAAACTTCATCGTTACCCTTTTAACCAAACTGGGTCATTCATGTGTTACCGCCGTGAATGGCATAGATGCCCTGAATAAAATCAAGGAAAATAAAATTGATGCCGTCATCACCGATATCAAAATGCCAGAGATGGATGGAATCATTCTGATCAGAGAGATTTTAAAGCAATCTCCCGAGCTTCCGATCATGGTCATGACTGCCTTTGATGAAGAATATTCAGCCGGGACAGCTATTTCCGTCGGTGCCCGCGAATTCATAAAAAAACCGTTTTCTCTTGATGAATTTATCCTTCGGTTTCACAAGATGATGAGGGACTCGGACACCCTCAGGAGGATGAAGAAAGAAAAGGGCGGGGATGACGATGTTCAGTATCTGATGGAGGAGTTGGAAGCGGCCTTAAAAAAAGATAAAAACCTTTAAAACGGATTGGAGGCCAGCCCCTCCCCAGCTAAAGTTTTTTTCTAACCTTTCCTTATTGTTAATCTTGTTTTTTTAATTTCTTCAATGCTCTTATCTTTTCCAATGTATCTCGATAGATCTCTTCCTTAGCGGGATTGAGCTCCATTGCCTTTAAAGTCAGCCTTTCCCCTTCATCGAGATTTTCACGCCGGGTGCAGTAAAGCCATGCCAGATTATTATAGGCGTCCGCATGGTGTGGCTCTTTCTTGATGGCTTTCCTATAAAAGGTTTCTGCCTTGTCAAATTCTTTTTTTTGAAAATGGACATTTCCGAGATAAAGGTAAGCAATGGGAAGTTTTTTGGACGCCAGTCGGTACTCTCTGGCGGCGTCATCGAGTTCACCATCTCTTTCGTAAGCCACGCCCAGATTTAAATGTTCCTCGGGAGTGAGAGGATCTTTGAGTACAATGATCTTAAAGGAGGAACAACCGGCAAAGAGGCAAAGTGAAAGCCAGACAAAGATCAGAAAAAATAACAAGCTCGCCTGTTTGATCCGCCTTTTGCTCATGATGGAGGAGTGATGAAGAGGGTCCAAAATTTTGTCTTTTCCCATGTTTTGACAAAACGCTTCAGGGCGATGGATTTGAGCCGGTCCTTTCCCGATTGGGTGATGATGCCATGTTCATCATAACCCACCACGATCATAAAATGATTCTGTTGATAAACTAAGATACCCAGGTCGACTAGGACAATCAACGGATATCCACACTCAATCTTTTTTTTTAAATCCTCCAGGCTTCCTTGATAATGAAGGGCATTCATTCCTTTTTTTCTTGCATATAAAATCATATCCAGATTGAGAGTGCCTCTAGCCGATGGGCTGTATATTTCCGTTGCGATCTCTTCCGGAGTGACCTCAATGCCCCAATAATTCAGGACCCCCGCCAGGGAAGCAGGTCCACATTGAAAGGCCTCCTGCGGAAAGAAAGGGACACTTTGAATGAGGTGAGAGGGTCTGGATTCTTTAAGATAGATGGATTCATGACATGAGAGCAGGAATGGGAGAATCAAGGAAAATAGTAAGAGGCGCTTCCAGAAAGAAGCGCCTCTTATGAGTAGTCGATTAAACAAAATATCAACCCTATCAATTGGGAAAAGGTTTGGTCAAGAGTTCGTCCGCTCTATTTTTCTCTTTCAATCACCACTCGGTGCCCTGTGACATAAAAATAGACAATCACTCCGATGGCAATCAGGACTAATATGACGACCACCCATACCCATCCGTCTCCACCCACTTTTAAATCATCGAGACTGAGGGCAAGCTGATGGATCTGCTGATCATCGAGCTGGCTGAGTTTTTTTTCAATTTCAGCGGGGGTCAAACCAAATGCCCTGAGCCTTTCCGTCACCATTTTCATTTCAAGGACTTTTCGGATCTTCCCGAGGTCTGAAGATCGATCATACGTTAGAATGGAAATGGCCTCCGAGGGAGAAAATCCCGCATAGACTCTCGGCGTGATGCCAATCACAAACATCGCTGCCACCAGATAGCATGAGATCATCTTCATCCATGACGATTTCATTGAGCTCCCCTCCTTTTTTATATTTGAATATAAATTTTATTTCTTTAACTTTATCATATGGAAACAACCTAATGGTGTCAAGAAAATATTTATTAAAATTCTTTAATTTTATGGTAGCGATTCTGATGCCATGGGAAGTGGAAAGGTGTAGGGTGTAGGATGGTATGAAAAATGGGGATGCTTAGGGAGTTTTGTTGAGCCATGTAATATTGTAAGTCATGACCCTATGTCTGGTTTTAAATGGTGATGGGCTCATAATAGACCACCTTTCTTCTTTCGATCGGGAGCCTCAGGGTGATCAGGGTCCTGGGCTTCTTTGGATCAAACTCATAGGTCATGCTCCCATGGTTCCGTTGAAGGATCTCCTTCACCAATTGTAATATCAGTTTCGCGGTTTCTTCATTTTGTTCGGCTAACTTTTCAGCAGTCTCCTTCGGGGTGTCAGCCCGCTCCTTGCCACCCATAAAACCGATGGCGGTCTCAATATAACCGCCATTCCTATCTGGCGGAATCTTTTTATCGGGTTCGCCCTGATGGAAGTCGAAGGATTTTATTAAAAAGCCTATAGTCCCATTCATAGGGGTCGATAGGAGCGCATACTGGAGAACGGAATTCAAGATGAATCTTATCTGTTCATCGTGAATAAATGTCTCGGGAAGGTCCTTCTCACATTTCTTAAAAATCTTTATGTTTTTAGACTGGATCTGCTTTTCATTGGCATCCAGGACTTCCTCGAGAATCAGGGAAAGGGTATTCGATTTTACAATAGGGGTATTAATGTGGATATAATTTAAGAGACTATTGAGTACGGAATCGAGTTTCTTAATCTCTTCTGAAACGCCCTTTTGAAAATATTTTCTAAATTCGCCACTGTTCAATTGATCCGCTGAAAGTTGAGATCTGTTTTTAATAGAGATGAGTGTATTTTTAATTGAATGGACCAATTCAATTAGAAAAGAAGACATAAAAGGGGTCTCCTGTGCTCCAAGAAGATCCTTCTCTTTAGATTCAGTATTGTCTGAGTTGGTTTTGTTTGTCAGAGAGTCCAATGGGTTGTCCTCGGCCTCTGCCTCGAAAGGATCATTTTCCATTGGGTTACGGCCAGGGGTATCATAGATGGCCTTTAAGTAAGGCGGCCAGTTATTTTTTTCTGCGATGGATTCACTTTTCATGAGAAGCCTCCCGGTCATGCCCATTGCCCAGAAGTTCTTTCAGCTTTTGGCGGTCTTCCTCCTGGATATGGACGAATTTTAATCCTAATTGATATCCCACGGAATTTTCTTCCAATTGGAGATCTTTCCACACCACCTCGGCCAACACTTTAAAGTTGGTCAATTCAAATCCCTTGGGAAATAAAACCGCAATGGTTAATTCCGAACCCACGGGCATGTTATTAACTGAATGGACAAGGAGGCCTTCCTCGCTCACATTGACGGCCATCGCCCCATGGGCTTGCGGGGTATTCGTCACCCGATACTCAAGGGGCAATTCTATAGAAAATCGCGGATGTTTTCTTTTTTCTACCAAACGATTTAAGGCTTCCATAGATTCTCCCTGTCAATAGTAAAATAGGGGGGATAGATCCGATCCTTATTATTCCATTTTGAGAGACTATTACTGCAAGCAATGTGCCATTTCATTAAAAAGCTTATAACCCATAGAAATTATTAAGTATATTTGAAATATAATTTTTGAACGATCCGTTGTCTATTCCAAAAAACGTCCCTCATGTTATGAATTTATTGTAAAATTTAGACTCTTGCTGGCAGGGAAGTCAGGCAGGCCTTTGTAATGTGTGTTTTATTGCAATGTATCCAAGATTCCCCTGAGGTAGCCGATGCTCCGGCTGGCAACCGTTTGGGGGTCAGGGTTGAAATCGAAGACCTCAACAGAGATATAGCCCTTATAAGCATTCTTGATTAAATTTTTCAAAACCGGGATGAAATCCGTCTCTCCGAAGCCCGGTCCCTTTCCATTGGTGTCATTGACATGGATATGACGGAGGTATCCGGAATCCAAGGCCCGGAGAAGGGCTTCCACGATTGACTTTTCCTGGAGCGATGCACTTCGGCAGTCGAAGACCATTTTGAAATTGGGGTGTCTGGTCTCTTTTAATAATTGAATCGCCTCTGCTACGGTATTGATGAAGTTGGTACTGGTTTGGGCGAGAGGTTCGATACAGTAAAAAACATTTCTTTTCCGAGCCGTCTTAAGACATACCTTGAAAGTCTCCTTGGCAAAATCCCATGACTCTCGAAAATCCCAACCCTCTCGAACCGTCCTCTGGTGCGGAGAACCATGAACGAGAATCTTCCCTCCGATGTCGGCACAAAAATGGATGAGGGCCTCCATATACTCCTGGGTTTTAATGCGGATGATTTCGTCGGGATGGTTGATGGAGAGTCCTTCCGGTTTCACCAGAAGCCAATGGAGGCCAACCATCTCAATCCCTGCCTCCTCAGCTGCACGGCGGATGGCTTTTCGCCTCTTCGGTGAGATTTCAGTGACATCGTCTGCAAGGGTGTAGGGGGCAATTTCAACCCCGTCGTAACCCAAATGAGCCGCATACTCAAAGACCTTTTCGATTGGCCACCCCTGGAAAAGCTCGTTACAGATTGAAATCTTTATCGGACTTTTTTTACCCATTTTTTATCATTTCCTTTCTTTGGGCATTGCGGCCCACAGAGTTTTTATTCTTAGGCAAATTATATTCACGAATTCTTCTTGATGTCAATTTTTGATTATCTTGACTTTTTACCACTATCCTCATCATAATTGAACAGAAAAGAAAGGGAAAGGGAAGATGATCCGAGAAGGAGTGGTCAGCGCATTAAAGGAACTTTTGAATATGGAGGAAATTCCTCTCAATGTGCCGCCTCAACGGGAAATGGGGGATTTCTCCAGCGCTGTCTGCTTGTCCCTGGCCAAGCAGAGAAGGGAATCTCCGATGAAAATTGCTCAGGAATTGAGTGAGCGAATGAAATCGAAGCTTCCGCCTTATATTCAAGAGGTCGGGGTTTCGCCTCCTGGCTACCTTAATTTCAAGGTCGATTGGCCAGGTTTGGCTCAAGACCTCGTTCCCAAAATCCTTCAGGAAGGAGAAGATTTCGGGAAGCCTTCTGTTCCATTGAAAAAGAAGGTGTTTATCGAGCACACGAGCGTGAACCCCAACAAGGCCATGCACATCGGTCACCTTAGAAATTCGGTTTTGGGAGATACGGTTGCCAGAGTCCTCAGATGGAACGGCTTTTCAACGGAGGTTTGCAATTACATTGACGATACAGGTCTCCAGGTGGTCGACGTCGTGACGGCGCTGCTTTATCTGGATTCCCCCTTCTATCAAGAAGGATCTAATTTTAAAACCGTCTGGGCGAAAGTTCCAGGGGATCAGTCTCTTGATTATTTCTGCTGGGATCTCTATGCCCGTTTTCAAAATGAAATGGAGAAGAGGCCCTCCCTTCTTGAGAAGAGGGAAGAGGTTCTCCATCAGATTGAAGGGGGACAGGCTCCTGTTTCTAACTTTGCGAAGGAGTTGACATCGAAGATTGTTCAGTCTCATTTAGAAACAGTGGCTCAGCTCTCGATTTTCTACGACCTTCTCAACTGGGAGTCGGATATCATTGGTCGGGGATTCTGGCCAGCCACATTTGAACTCCTGAAAGATAAGAAGGCCCTCCGATTTGAGACAGAGGGTCCGAATGAAGGGTGCTGGGTGGTTCCTTTTGGCGGTATTGTCGAGACCGCTGAAGGGATGAAGAGTTTGGATAAGATCCTGGTTCGGTCGAACGGAAGCCTGACCTACACAGGAAAAGATGTGGCCTATCAGCTCTGGAAGTTTGGTCTTCTCAATAAAGATTTCTTGTACAAACTCTGGGGGCCCCAAGCCAATGGGGAGGGTCTCTGGACAACAGCTCCGGATGGCCAACCAGGGGATCGGCTTTCGAAGAATTTTGGCCATGCGGAAATGGTCATTAATGTGATTGATACCCGGCAGAGTTATCCTCAACAGGTGGTCGTTGAGTGCCTTCGGCAGATGGGCTTTGAAAAAGAAGCGAATGCATCCATCCATCTGGCTTATGAAGTGGTCAACCTTTCTCCCCAGGCGGCTCGACTTCTTGGAATGGGGGAGACTGAGGAGAAGAAGGCTTATGCCATGTCAGGTCGCTCCGGAACAGGGGTCAAGGCAAAGGATTTTATCCAGATGGTGAAGCAGAAGGTGATTGAGAAGGCAGACCATCCTCTGCCCGAAAGTGTTGCTTCTGTTCTGGCCTCAGCGGCCATCCGTTACTATTTGCTGAAATTTACGTTAGAGAGTCAGATTGTCTTCGATTTCGACGAGGCCCTGAAGACGACCGGGGATACAGGGGTCTATTTAGAATACGCCCATGCTCGGGCATGCAGCATTCTGAGAAAGGCCAAGGAGCAGAAGGTGGATCATCCATGGAACAGAGACTGCATTCCCAACCCGTTGACCAAAACAGAAAAAGGCCTTCTGGACGCCCTATCAAGGTTTCCTTCTGTCCTTGTTAAAACAGGTAAGACTTTCAGGGTTTCGCCATTGACTGAGTATTCCTTCGATTTAGCCGCATCTTTTACTGATTTTTATGAGCATCCAGATCCTGGAGCCGATGCTCAGACTCCGTTCATCCACCTTCAGGATGGGAACTTACGCACCTTCAGGCTCTCCTTGGTTAGAGCATTTCAAATGGTGATGGCCAATGTACTCAGCCTGATGGGGATGCCCGCGCTTCAAAAGATATAAGGACGCTAAGCACATGGTGCTATGCGCATGGCGTAAAATGGAGGTGAAAACATGAGTCGCAGAAACAGAATCTTGCCGAGGGGATGGTACCCTGCAGATAAAAAAGAATGTCAGCGGGAGATCGAATCGTATTTAGAGGGATGGACACCCTCTCCACTTCCCTCAAGCAAGGGATTAGGCGGGATCGTGCCTCATGCCGGTTGGTATTTTTCGGGAAAGTTGGCTGCCAGGGTCTTCCATGCTTTGAAATTGAAAAGCATGGTTGAGGTCGTTGTCCTTTATGGAGGCCATCTCTCCACTGAAGACCTTCCCAGGATTGTGACAGAAGAGTCCTGTGAGACCCCACTCGGTGATATTGAAATTCATGCAGGTTTGGTCAAACACCTGACCCAAAGCATGGAGTTGAGAAAGGAGAGTCCAACGAGTGGGGACAACACCATTGAGATTCAATTAGCCATGGTGAAATATTTTTTCCCTGAGGCTAAACTGGTTGCCCTCCGTTCTCCTCTATCCCTAAAAGCAGAAGCCTTGGGGAAAGAAGTGGCCGGATTAGCCAAGAAAGAGGGCATTTCCATCCTTGCGATTGGATCCACGGATTTAACTCATTATGGCCCCAATTATGGGTTTTTAAATAAAGGAATCGGCCCCCCCTCGGTGGCGTGGGTGAAAAATGAAAATGATAAGGGGTTTATTGATCGGGCATTGAAGATGGATGCGAAGGGCCTCATCAAACATGCCCTGGAGAACGATAGCGCCTGCAGTGCCGGTGCAGCCGTCTCTGCCATGGCCACCTGCAAAACCCTGGGATCAGAAAGGGGGGTGCTCCTCGATTACTACACCAGCTACGATATCATGCCTGACGATAGCTTCGTGGGTTACGCAGGGATTTTGTATTAATGGCTGGAATCCAGGATTTGAGCCTGCAGGCACTGATAAGCTCTGTCAGAGAGATTTTTTGAAAGATGGCTGACCAGACGAGCGAGGCATATCAGCAGAATTACCAGGAGGAGCAAACCGCGGCGGCCTACAATGCCGCATATCGGGACCGCTGGACAAAGCGGCTCAGCACCCAACGGGAGTTCGTCCTCCTGGACCGGATGCTGGGCAGCCAGGGACGGTGCAAGGTTTTGCTGGATCTGCCTTGCGGACACGAAACATTCTTGTTCAAGGCACTCTCGACCGACCCGTCTTTGTGTTCATTGATATGTCGCGGTTTCATCGTTTTCCCAGAGATATTCGCGGTACGCGGAAGGCCCATTATGATTTGATGTTTCTATGCAAGGGGCTTCTACCGTATTTTTCAGGGGACGCGGTTCTACGGTGGTTTGAGTCCTATGGCATCCCAGAGTCCAAAAAGATGGCCCTTCTCGCCTGGCTCGAGCGGTTCCGATCGACATCGTTTCTCCGAAGGGTTTTAGGAGCGGAATTCAACGCACGCGCCACGATCGCCCATGTCTTAGGCTGAGAGGGGATTTTCAGAAAAAAATGTCTTCTCGATAGGGGAGTCTGTGCTCATCATTTTTCAAACACAGGGGCAAGGGAGGTCTTTAATGTTTTTCAATAGGGAATCCATCTCAAGGTTACAGGAAGCGCTTTGATATGCAACCTTACTGCTTGCGTGGGTCTGGATGATCCTCTTAATCGATCCCAGTTCATGGGCTCAGGCTGAGCCAGCAGGAAAGCAAAACAACTTTTTCATTTATTTTGAAAATGATATCTTTGGTGGAACCGACAAACATTATACCAATGCGTTCCGGATCACCTGGCTTTCACCCGATGTGACGGAATACGATGAAGACAAGCGACTGCCTCGCTGGGGTTTGCCTCTGATTCGAAAAATTCCTCTGATCAATCGGCCCGGTTTTCAACGCAATGTGGGTCTCTCGATAGGTCAAAATATCTATACCCCTGAACATCTCTACCGAAGGGACCTTATTAAAGATGACCGCCCTTATGCAGGATGGAGTTACTTCTCCCTTACTTTTCACGTCAAGAATAAAGTTCTGCTGGATACCTTTGAGATAACGGTTGGAATGGTTGGACCCTCGTCGCTGGCAGAAGAAACGCAGAAGATTATTCACCAATGGCTTTCGAGCGATGATCCCAAGGGATGGGACAATCAGCTCAAGGATGAATTGGGTTTTGTCATCAGCTGGCAACGGAACTGGCGACTGGTCAACGTAGGCCTGGGTGATGGTTTTGGCTTTGATTTCATTCCACGCGTCGGAGGGGCCCTTGGAAACGTAGCCACCTTTGCCAACATGGGCGGTGAAATCCGTATCGGCTACAACATCCCTCTCGATTTTGGTACCTCACTCATCCGACCAGGAAGCGGCATTGATGCCCCTGCGGATTCAGATGACCCCCGAATCCGGCCTCGGAGAAATTTTGGTCTTCATCTGTTTGCTGACGTGGAAGGACGTGCCGTGGCCCGAAACATTTTCCTGGACGGGAATACCTGGAGGGATAGCCATAGTGTTAGTAAAAGACCTCTGGTTGCAGACATCGCTGCAGGGCTTGCCGTTTTGTACAAGAGCACGAAGCTCAGTTTTACCTATGTCTATCGGACCAAAGAATTCGAAAAACAGAAGCAGGGCCAACAGTTTGGGTCCATTACTCTTGGGATAACCTTTTGATTCCTGGGGATCTTATCTCCAGCATATCCATCCGGGCAGCAATTATTCTTGACAAGATGAGTCTTCTATTGGTAAAGTCTCATGCGTTCAAATAGCCATCATGGAGGTAAGAAAAATGGAGATCAAGAAAATTTGTGTTTTGGGTGCGGGTTTGATGGGATCTGGGATTGCCCAGGTATCAGCGGAAACAGGTTATGAAGTCTCGATGCGAGACATCGAAGACCGTTTTGTTCAAGGCGGGCTGAATATCATTAAGAAGAATTATGAACGGGCGATCAGTAAAGGAAAGATGACCAAGGAACAGGCCGATGGATGGTTGGCTAAAGTCAAAGGGACCCTTGACTTAGCCGAAGCCGTGAAAGGGGCACAAGTCGTTGTTGAGGCCGTCATTGAGAATATGGATTTAAAGAAGCAGGTCTACAAAGAGCTGGATCAACTCTGTGCCAAGGAGACGATCCTGGCCTCGAATACCTCCGGGCTTTCCATCACTGAAATCGCCTCCGCTACAAAACGACCGGATCAAGTGATTGGGATGCATTTTTTCAACCCGGTGCCGGTCATGAAGCTTGTAGAAATCATAAAAGGACAGTTGACTTCGGAGGAGACTTTTGGAGTGATCAAGGCTCTGTCTGAAAAATTGGGAAAAACCCCTATTACGGTGAATGAAGCCCCTGCCTTTGTGGTCAACCGGATCCTTGTCCCCATGATTAACGAAGCCGTTTTTGTCCTTCAGGAAGGGATTGCTTCCGCTCAGGATATTGATACAGGTATGGTGCTTGGAGCCAATCACCCCATGGGCCCTTTGGCCTTGGCCGACCTGGTAGGATTGGATACGCTTCTTTCGGTTCAGGAAAATCTTTTTAAGGAGACGGGGGATCCCAAATACCGTCCCTGCACACTTCTCAGGAAGATGGTCCGGGCCGGTCATTTTGGGAGAAAGAGCGGGAAAGGGTTCTACGATTATTCGAAGTAAATCCTGTTAGAAGGGGGGGGCTGCCCCCCTCGAGAAGGAATGAATATTTTTTTCTTGATCCTCACCATCAATGGGGGTGCTTTCTGCGGAGTAAATGACCTTTTTCGATTTGCAAATCTTTTAATCTAATCTTTTGGAGATTTACCCCATTGGAAAGCCCCAGCATTTATCATGGGGATGGTGGAAATAGAAGGCATCAACTCCTTATTCTTGCCAGCAGGCAGGGAGGGCTAGGTAAAAGCCCTGTCTTTTCAAATGGGGTTTACCTAAAATCGGAAAAGGTTTTGCTTCGGGTTCCCCAAGACTTCTATAAAATGAATGGAGTTAACAAAGAGGGCCCAATCACAAGATTGATTGTGTGTTAAAAACCTCTTTCAAAGAACTTGCCATTTCTGTTTGATAATTCAGAAAAAATTAAAGGATAGTCAATTGGATGACTTCTCCTCTCCAGACGGGAGAGGTGGAATTAAATCAAGTATCATCATTTACCGTTTTGGCTCTAATGGCTGAATAGAAAGGAGCCCCTTAATGGATCGGTTAAAATTCGACGAACATCTTTGTACAACCTGTCAAACCTCTGATTGTCTGGTTAAGTGCCAATTTATAAATCTGGATAGAGAAACAGCACATAGAGAGGTGATGAAGATAATTAAAGGTGGGGACTCTTCTGTTCTTCGCGATTGCGTCACCTGTTATGCTTGTGAAGAATATTGCCAATGGGGAAATCACCCCTTTTACCTGATTACCGAACGAAGAGAAGAAAAGGGTATACTCACTGCATCCAGAGCCATTACAAATCAGTGGATCAACATGTGTGAACCTCAGGGAAAATATAAGGTAGGGGAGATTAAGGAAAAGGCCCTTTCCTGTTGTTTCATAGGCGATCTAAGACGCTTAGCAAGAGGAAAGCTCTTTGAGGATGTCCGCTCCTCTTATATTCTTGGTCCTGAATTCTTCTGCGAGGTTGTCTATCTTCATTTTGCTAAACCATCCGTCATCAGGGAGAGACTTCCTAAGGTCATTGAAAATATTAATCAACTCGGCATCGAACAACTCATCTGCATGCATGACGAATGCTATGGCTCATTTACATCCCTTGCGCCAGCCTATGGGATAGAAGTAAACTTTCAGCCCATTCATTACTTTGAATATTTATTTGAGAAGCTAAGAGATCTAAAGAGCGAGATCAAACCCCTCAACATTAAAGCAGCCTATCAGCGACCCTGCTCCTCTCGACTCTCCCCGGATAAATACCCTTTTGTAAAAGAAATATTTGGTCTGATCGGAGTCGAAATGGTTAACAGGAAATATCAGGGAGAGAACGCTCTCTGTTGTGGAGAGGTCTTAAGGATGGTAGCTGGATACGAGGTGGCCAATGATATCCAGAGAAAGAATGTGGAGGATATGGTACAGTCCGGAGCCGAATATGGTGTCTTTAATTGTCCTTACTGTCAAATGGCTCTATCCGAAAAGGTTTACAAGAAAGGGATAAAACCAATCCATATCATTGATCTATGTAAAATGGCCTTAGGTGAGGAATAAGTCATGGAGGGAAAAAATGAGGGATGTTTACAATGCTCTTGTTGAGATCGTGGGGGAAGAATATGTGTCCTTTCGAAAAGAGGAGCTTTATTTCTATGCTCGAGATCCTGGTTTAATGCCAGCCCACGAGCCAGACTACGTCGTGGCTCCAGAAACGACGGAGGAGGTTCAAAAGATCGTCAAGCTGGCAAATAGGGAGAAAATACCGATCGTTCCAATGGGAGCCGGTATGGCACTCACTGGCCTGATCATCCCCTTAAAAGGCGGGATTGTTATCGATATGAAAAGGATGAGAAGAATATTAGAAGTGAATGAGAAGGCAAGATACGCCATCGTTGAAGGAGGTACTTCCCAGGGTGCCTTGAAATCCTATTTAGATAGAAATTATCCCAATCTCAGGCATAGTATCCCGGATGCACCGCCCACTGTAACCATTGCAGCAAACGTAGTCATCCACGGGCAAGGTCGCCTGACCCAACAGTACGGTTTCAATTCAGACATGGTAAGCGGATTAGAAGTCGTCTTACCCACCGGGGAGATTTGTAAGATAGGCTCGTGTTCCATGTCGCCATCCTGGTTTTCAAAAGGGCCCACCCTGCCCGATTTGTCGGGACTATTTTTGGGATGGCTTGGGACAACCGGCATCATGACTAAGGTGGGCCTTAAACTCTATCCCAAGAAAAAGATGAGAGATGTGGAATTATTTGTGACAGATAGAGAAGACCTGATCCCCGAGATTCTCTTTAGACTCACCCATACCGAGATGGTGGAAGATATCACCGCATGGTTCCAGCCAAAGCCCATCATCTTCCAAGGGAATCACCATGTGACCCTATATATTACCGGAGACACAGATGAAGAGCTTGAGTTCAAAAGGAAAATGGTATGGGATTCTGTTAAGGAGTTCAGAGACAATAAAGATGGGGGATTCATGTGGATCTTGCCAGCAATGAAACCCACTTTCTTGGATATGCCCCAAAGGAGCGTCACGACCTTTGCAGATGTAAAAAAAGGAGGCGGATTTGAATATTCCGGGCCAATCGCCTTAATTGAAAAATATCCAGTGCTTGCCAGAAAATTAGTGGAGTTGGGCACTAAGTTTAAAGTTGCTTACTCGGGGATGGCTAGGGTCATTGGCAGGAGCCACGCGATGATGTTTGGTATTGCCTTCACATTCAATAGGGCAGACCCAGATATGATGGAGAGGGTCAGGAAAGCACTGCACGAAGGGATCACGTTTGCCTTCGACCAAGGGGGAATTCCTTGGAAACCCACCGCAGAAGAACAGAAAATGGCCATGGAGAGAATGGATCCCAATACCTTAAAGCTCATGAAGATGATCAAAGAAAATCTGGACCCGAACGGGATCATGAATCCAGGAAACTGGGAGGTGAATTAGATGGAGTTTGAAGAGATTGTTCATCGATGCTTTCGGTGCGGATATTGTAAATTCACGGAGGACTATCACGACTTCAATTGTCCGCCTTACTTGAAATTCGGCCTCGACACTTATGCTGCCGGCGGAAGGATGTGGCTGATAAACGCCTGGCTTAACCACGGGATAGAGACCAGCAAACATTATGCCGAAATTCTCTACTTATGTAATACGTGTGGAAATTGTAAAGAACATTGTGTGTTCACATTTAAAGAGGATCTGCTTAATATATTTGAAGCTGCCAAGGCAGAATTAGTAGAGAAAGGATTAGTTCCCCCAGCCGTCAAGGATTATCTTCAGGGTATCCTTGTGAACGGGAATCCCTATAAAGAACCACAACATAAGAGAGGGAGATGGGCCGAGGGAACAGATATCCAACCCTTTTCCGGCCAGGAGTTTCTCTTTTATGTGGGGGATGTTGGTTCCTATGATGAGCCTGGAAAAAAGATGGCTGGGTCTGTGGGCACCATACTCCCTAAGGCAGGTTTATCGATAGGCATACTGGGCAGCAAGGAGAAGTGCGACGGAAACGATGTCAAAGCACTCGGTGAAACAGGGCTTTTTGCAAAGTTGGCCGAGGAGAATATTAGACTGTTCAAAGAGATTGGAGTCAAGAAGATTATCACCTTAGATCCTCATGCCTATAACGCCTTTACAAAGGAATATCCAAAGCTGGGAGGAAAGTTTAAGGTCTGGCACTATACTCAAGTTTTGGCCATGCTCATAAAAGGGAAAAAGATTCCTCTTCCAGGATATAAGGTTAAGGTCACTTATCATGATCCTTGTTATTTAGGAAGGCATAATGCTATCTATAACGATCCGAGAGAGGTTCTGAGAAGTATCCCGGGGCTTATACTAGTAGAAATGAACCGAAATAGAAAGAATAGCCTTTGCTGCGGAGGTGGGGGCGGAAATTTCATGACCGATGTATCAGGATTGGGAAAAGATAGCTCCAGCAGGATTCGGGCAAGGGAGGCATCGGAGACAGGGGCTGAGTTCTTAGCGGTTGCCTGCCCTATTTGTTATAAGATGTTAGACGAAGCGGTCAAGGAGGAGGGATTAGAAGAAAAAATTAAGGTAAAAGACATAGCTGAAATAGTCAACCAGGCCATCCTAAGATAGATCGTCAGTAAACATTAACCCCTTAACGATGATCTTGTAAATGACCTGAGGAAGGAAAACCGGGAAGGGATTCTACGATTATTCCAAGTGAAAAGCTTGGAGTCCTCTGCGAATCTTTCAATAAATATTGTTGACATCTGAAAGCGCATTTGCTAAATAAGATTGACCTAGAGGGTGGGTGACAAACGAATTCCCCTATTCTCAGGCCCTATCCGCTTGGGGGGGGGTTCTTGTTAGTTAGGGGTTTAAGAAATTTTTATTAAAGGTATTTTGCTGGCATAGATACCTGGCATTAACCCATCTCAACGAAACTAATCTATGGATTTTTCTATTTTAATTCAAGTCATTGTTGCCGGACTGGCTACCGGTGGTGTCTACGGTTTGATAGCCCTTGGCTTTGTTCTCATTTATAAGGCCACCAGTGTTCTGAATCTGGCTATGGGTGAGTTCATGACCTTAGGGGCCTTCATCTGTTTCACCGCCCTCACCATGATTCATGTCCCTTTTTGGATCGCTTTTGCCATCACCATTGTCTTTGCCATTCTTCTCGGTATTGTCATCGAGCCTCTCATTTTGAGACCCATGATCGGAGAGCCCGTCATTTCAGTGATCATGGTAACCATCGGATTAGGCGCCATCCTCCGTGGCCTTATGTATATGATCTGGGATCCCACTTACCGGGCCTTCCCACAGATTTTCCCACCGAAGCCCTTAAACCTTGGCTTCGCCGTGGTCCCCTCAGGGCTCCTCTGGGGTTTCATCTTTGCTGTGATTACAACGATTGTTTTCATTTTCATCTTCAAGTTTTCCCGCACCGGTGTGGCCATGCGGGCCACTGCCAATGACCAGCAGGCTGCTCTTTCCATGGGGGTCAGCGTGAAAAGAGTATTTGCCCTGTCCTGGAGTTTTGGTGCTATTGCTGCTGTCATCGGGGGGATTGTGATTGGAAATATCAGTGGGATCAACATCTATATGGGAGATGTTGGCCTCGCCGTGCTATCTGTCATCATCTTAGGGGGCCTGGATAGTATTGAAGGTGCGATATTGGGTGGTTTTATTGTGGGAATTCTACAAAATTTAACCGGCCTTTATATCGACCCACTGGTGGGAGGAGGCGCCAAGGAGGTGGCTCCCTTCTTTATCGTTTTGATCATTCTCATGATTCGACCTTATGGACTGTTTGGTAAGGTCATTATAGAAAGGGTTTAACTCATTTCAGATTGCAGATTTCAAATTGTAGATTGGAAAAGACGAGAAAAACAATTTTAGCTAACCCATAAAATATAGAAAGTCAATAAAGCATGCGGTGCGGTGATTTCAAAGAAAATTACATAAAAGATGAAGAGATCTTCCAATCTCGTTTTGTCAAATTTTGGTTAGCTCTCTTCTTCATTTTTCTGATCGTCTTTCCTTTCATTGCCAATCCCCACATGCTCTATATTGCCAACATGATCGGTTTTGCAGTGATCGGGGCAATTGGGCTCAACCTTTTAACTGGATTTACCGGGCAGATTTCTCTCGGGCATGCCGCCTTCATCGGTGTCGGTGCTTATACATCTGCCATCCTCGTCACCAAATATGGGATCTCTTTCTGGTTGTCCATTCCTTTGGCCGGTCTGGTCTCCGCATTGGCTGGCTTGGTGATCGGCATCCCTTCTTTGCGAGTCAAGGGTCTTTATCTCTGTATTGCCACGCTGGCGGCTCAATTTATATTTGGATTCATCTTTGTCCACTGGGAATCGATGACCAAGGGAATTACAGGAATCCATATTCCACCCCCTTCGATCGGAAGTTTTCAATTTGTCACAGAGAAGGATTTTTATTGGGTTACCCTTTTCTTTACGGCCCTCGCGGTAGGCTATGCTCGGAACTTAGTTCGATCGAGGATGGGCAGAGCCTTTGTTGCCATACGTGACCGTGATCTTGCCGCAGAAATTATGGGAATTAATCTCTTTCGATACAAACTGACTGCCTTTGCCATTAGCTCTTTTTACGCGGGCGTCTCAGGGGCATTATGGGTCAGCTTTTTAAAAGTCGTGATCCCGGAGCACTTCAATTTTATGCTTTGCATTCAGTATCTCGCTATGATCATTGTTGGAGGACTTGGAAGCGTGATTGGCTCCATTTTCGGGGCCATTTTTATGACCTTGGTCCCTGAGATTCTGAATGTGTTGTCCGATGTGGTCAAATCCTATGCGCCGGACATGGGGAAATTGATCATTCCCTTCAAACAGGTTGTCTTCGGATTTTTGATTGTCAGTTTCCTGATTTTTGAACCCCGTGGTTTGGCTGAAATCTGGAACAGGATTAAGAAGTTTTTCACCCTTTGGCCATTTTCCTATTAAGGAAAAATATTTGAAAGGAGGAACACGTTATGAAGAAAACAGGATTTCTAATTCTCAGTTTGGTTTTATGCCTTGGGCCGTTCAGCATTGCCATGGCACAAAAATCTCCCACAATCTGTGCGGTTCACCCCTTCACCGGGCGTTTCGCTTTTGCAGGGATCGAAGGAAGCGCAGCCATGCAGGATGTCGTGGATATGGCCAATGAAGCCGGGGGCATCAACGGCAAAAAGATTCAATACTATTGGGCAGACGGCGAGTATAAGGACGATGTCGGCATCGCTGCCTTTAAACGCCTTCAGGCTCAATATAACCCGCAGATCATGTTCGGACAGAGTACAGGAATGACCAAGGCTTTAGGGCCGGAGATTAAAGCCCGTTATAAGGTTCTTTACTCTGCCTATACCATGACCAGCGAGGCCGCCAACCCTAAAGAGAATCCTTACCTTTTTCTCGCCGCTCCCACTTATGCGGAACAGTTTGGGGTTCTGCTAAAATACATCGCCAAAGAGAAACCAGGAGCCAATGTCGCCTTCTTCTACAGTGACACAGAATTTGGAAGGGAACCCGTTCCTGCAGGTCGTGAGATGTGCAAAAAAATGGGTCTGAACCTGGTGGCCGAAGAGGTTTCTCAGGTAGGAGGGGTGGATATCACGACACAAGTCTTGGATATGAAGGCGAAGAAGGTAGAGTACTGCATCTTTCAGGGCTATGTGAGCAATCCTATTGTTGCGGTGATCAAACAGAGCAAAGATTATGGCTTGAACGCCAAGTTCATGGGTACCTTCTGGTCAACAGAGTTGCAACTTCTGAAAGAGTTAGGCCCTCTGGCAGAAGAGTATACCGGGGTAACCGCTTATTCATTTTATTTCCAGGAAGATGTTCCTATGATCAAAAAGATCAGGGAGTGGACGCAAAAGAAATATCCCAAGGTGGAGTACCGCTCACAGAGCTATATGGAAAATTATATGACCACGCTTCTTTTTGTAGAGTGTTTTAAACGTGCCGACAAGATGTCAGGAGGCATTACAGGAGACAATCTGACTAAGGCATTGCAATCCATTAAGAATTTTGATGTGGGTGGGCTTATGCCTCCGGTGACGATCAAAGACAATAGCATTCCAGTTGGAAGAGTCTACCGGGGGAATTCGAAGACCGTAAAATTTGATCCGATTTCGGATTGGATCCGAATGGATTAAAAATACTCTTTTCCCCTTCCTTTCTCCATGGCGGAGAGAGGAAGGGGGAGAAAGCGTCTAACAATAAAATGTCATCCATCGTGGGAATTTCATCCCTTCCTGCATTATTGAGAAGAAATGCCCTCCAGTACGGAGATAACAAGGTTGCCCTCCGTGAAAAGGAGTTTGGAATCTGGCAGACGATTACCTGGAAGAAGTATTACGAGAATGTAAGAGATTTCGCCCTTGGTCTTCACCAACTCGGGTTTCAAAGAGGGGATAAACTTTCTGTGATCGGAGACAATCGGCCTGAATGGTTTTACTCGGAGTTGGCTGTCCAGTCTCTTGGAGGGGCAGTGGTCGGGATCTATCCCGATAGCCACCTGGATCAGGTGGAGTATATCATCAACCATTCCGATTCCATTTTCGTCATGGCGGGGGATCAAGAACAGGCCGATAAAATCCTGAGCATCAAAGAGAAATGCCCGAAAATAAAAAAGGCGATTGTGGATGATCCCAAAGGGATGAGAAGCTATGACGACCCCATCCTGGTTTTCTTGCAAGATGTTCAAAAATCAGGTCGGGAACTGGCCAGCAAAAATCCTAACCTGTTTGATGAAATGATCGATCGAGTTTCCTTAGAAGATGTGGGGACGATCGTTTATACATCGGGTACAACTGGTTTGCCCAAAGGGAGCATGATCACCCACAAGAATATGACCAGCATCGGTCGGTTTATAGATGAAGTGGATGAAGCGAAAGAAACCGACAATTATGTCTCCTTTCTGCCCCTTTCATGGATCGGTGAACAACACTATGCTCTATACTGGAGCTTGACGAAGGCCTTCACAGTCAATTTTCCAGAAAAAGTGGAGACCGCCCAACAGAATATTCGTGAAATTGGTCCCGATATTATGCTGGCTCCGCCGAGGATCTGGGAAAAGATGTGTTCAGACATACAGGTAAAAATACAAGACGCCGCATGGATCAAGAGATACGTTTATAACATCTTTTTAAAACTCGGTTATCAGGTCACCGACTATAGATTGAAGAAGAAAACCCCTCCATTTTATTTGAAGGTTTTAAAATGGATTGGTTTTTGGCTTCTTTTTCGCTCTCTGAAAAATTATCTGGGACTGGCGAAAGTCCGCCATGTTTATACAGGGGGTGCACCCCTCGGGCCAGAGATATTCCATATGTTTCAAGCGTTAGATGTTAACATTAAACAGGCTTATGGTATGACCGAACAATCCGGGGGGACGATGATTCACCGGACAGACGATATCCGTCTGGACACAGTGGGTAAACCCCTTCCCGGAATCGAGATCAAGGTCTCCGATGACGGAGAACTGTTGTTCAGAGGAGATACGATCTTCAAAGGCTATTATAAAGAACCTGGAGCAACAGAAAAGGCCTTAAGGGACGGTTGGTTTCATACCGGTGACGCAGCAATCATTGACGAAGATGGCCAGGTCATCATCATTGACCGCATGTCCGATGTGATGAAGTTGGCAGATGGAGGCAAATTTTCTCCCCAATTGATCGAAAACAAACTCAAATTCAGCCCGTATATTATCGATGCCTTGGTCATCGGGCAAGATAAACCCTTTATCACAGCGATGATCAACATTGACATGAACAATGTAGGCAAGTGGGCAGAAAACAATCAGCTTCCTTATACCACCTTCACAGACCTGTCTCAAAAAGATAAGGTCTATGACCTCATTGGAAAAGAGGTGGCAAAAAATAATGAAACCCTTCCCAAGGTGGCCCAGGTGAAAAGGTTTGTCCTTTTATACAAGGAACTCGATGCTGACGATGAGGAGCTGACCCGGACGAGAAAGGTTAGAAGAAAATTTGTGGCGGAAAAGTATAAACATCTTATTGATGCCCTTTACAGCGATGAGAAAGAATGGGAAGTGGAAATGGATATCCGGTACAGGGACGGCAAAGAGTTTCGGATGAAAACCAGAGTCAAAGTAAAACAGGTAGGAGATTAGGTTAACTTTGCAAATTGCAGATTTCATCAGTCTGTCTGGTTTCTTTAGTTAATTTAGTCTGTTTAGTTAACCAAATAAACCAGAAAAACAAATGAAACCAAATTAACTATAAAATTTTATGGTAGAACAGGTTCAACTTCAAATCGAAGATATCCATCTGAGCTTTGGCGGTTTGAGTGCCCTGGCCGGGGTGAGCACAAATATCAAAAAAGGGGAGATCTTTGCCATCATCGGGCCGAATGGGGCAGGTAAAACCAGTCTTCTTAATTGTATCAACCGTTTTTATCACCCTGAAAAGGGGAAAATTATATTCGAGGGACAGAATATTTTAAATATGAAGCCCCATAAGGTAGCCTCTTTAGGAATTGCCCGGACTTTTCAAAATGTAGAATTGTTTAAGCATATGACCGTCATCGACAACATCAAACTTGGACATCATGTTCATCTCAAGTCAGGATTCTTATCAGGCGGAATCTATTATGGTAAGGCACGGCGTGAGGAGATCGCCCTGCGGAGGGAAATCGAGGAAACGATCATAGATCTGTTGGAAATTGAGCAAATCCGAAAAAGCGTTGTCCATACACTTCCCTTTGGTCTTCAGAAGAGGGTGGAGTTAGCTCGCGCTTTGGCGATGAAACCGAAAATTCTTCTTCTCGACGAGCCCGCGACAGGCATGAATCTGGAGGAGACAGAGGACATTGCCCGCTTTATTCTCGACATTAATGAGGAATGGGGTGTGACCATTATCCTGATCGAACATGACATGGGCGTGGTCATGGACATTTCGGACCGCGTCTGCGTGCTCGACTTCGGCGAGAAAATTGCTGAAGGAAAGCCAGCGGAAGTCCGTCAGAATGAGCATGTGATCAAGGCCTATCTGGGTGAAGTCGATTTAACCTATTCGAGATTAGGAGCATAGGTGGTAGTCGTTCGTTAGAAAATAGACATAATATTACCCTCTCCCCTGGTGGGAGAGGGCGGGAGGGAGGGGGACATGCTATGGTTCACCCCCACCTTAATCCTTCCCCATTCAGGGGGAGGATATTACTTTGTTATTTTCATCACTCAAGACGATTTTCATCGGGGTTGAAGTGGAACCGTTATTATTGGTCAATAACATTGAGGTCATCTATCATAATGTCATTCTCGTTTTGAAGGGAATGTCCCTTCAGGTGAACGAGGGACAGATCGTGACGATTCTTGGAAACAACGGAGCCGGAAAATCAACCACCCTCAAGGCGATATCCGGACTTCTTGATTCTGAGGATGGTGAGGTGACAGAGGGCTTTATCAATTTTAAGGGGCAAAGAATTGATAAGACCTCTCCAGAAAAAATCGTTCGCATGGGCATCTTCCAGGTGATGGAAGGCCGGCGTGTCTTTGGTGATTTGACGGTAGAAGAGAACCTCGTCGTCGGAGGGCATACCAACCAAAATGCGAAGAAGATGAAACAAGATATGGATATGGTCTTTCATTATTTCCCACGTTTGGTTCAACGTCGAAATACCTTGGCGGGCTATATCAGTGGCGGGGAACAGCAGATGTTAGTCATCGGAAGGGGACTGATGGCTTCTCCCAAATTGATGCTCCTGGATGAACCCTCTATGGGTCTTTCTCCTCTTTTAGTTTCTGAAATCTTCGAGATCATAAAGCGCATCAACAGGGAAGAGGGAGTGACTATCCTGCTGGTTGAACAAAATGCACGGCTGGCTCTCTCCATTGCCGATCATGGCTACGTGATGGAGAATGGACGGATTGTCTTGGATGATGAGTCGGACAAACTTGAGGAAAATGCTGACATTAAAGAATTTTACCTTGGGCTGACTGAGGTAGGGAAGAAGAAGAGTTATCGAGACGTGAAGCACTATAAACGTCGAAAACGCTGGCTGACCTAGCGACTATAAACAATCAACAGAAAGGGGGATGAAAATGAGAGTAAGAAGTTTTACGGTTTATGACATCTACAAGAGGAATGCAACGCTTTTCAAACACCGGATTGCCATCAAGTCAGACCATCAGGAAACCACTTATGGAGAACTCTTTGACCAGAGCAACCGGGTGGCAGGTTGGCTGAGCGGGAAGGGGATCCGAAAAGGAGATCGGGTTGCCATCTTGGCCAAAAACTATCCTCAATTTTTTCCTTTAATGGGTGGCATTGCTGCTGCAGGTGCCGTCATGGTTCCCATTAATTTTCGGCTCTCTGCGGAAGAAATTGGCTACAATCTTACGAATACAGAACCCGTCATGATCGTCGTGGACCCTGATTTTGAAAAGATGATTGTCGATCTTCGGTCGATCTGCCCTTGGCTGAAAGAATTTGTAACGTTTGGCCCGGCCAACGGGATTTACCTATCCTTCGATTCGCTTCTAAAAAGTCAACCTGTCAAACCGGTTGAGCTCAACGGGGATGATCCGTTTGTCATCATGCACACTGCCGCCGTTCAGGGAAAACCTCGGGGAGCAGTGATCAGCCACCACAATCTCGTTTTTTGTACCATTCAGAATATCGCCATCATGGGTCTGACTCAGGAAGACTCCTATCTAAACATTCTTCCCCTCTTTCACATTGCAGGGATGTTTGGATCCCTGGTGATGATGCATGTGGGCGGGAGGAATGTCATGATTTCCAAATTTGATCCTAAGGTTGCGGGGAAGATGATTGATCAAGAGAAAATTTCACTCATTGGTGACTTCCCGCCTATCCTTCTCCAGTTGCTTGATGAACAGGCAAAGGGGGAATTTACCCTCTCGACACTTAAGCATATTTTAGGTATCGATATGCAGGAGACCATCAAGAGATTTGAAAACCTCGGCTACGGTCAGTTCTGGCTGGTTTATGGCCAGACAGAAACCATGGGACTCACCAGTGTTTGTTCCAATCGAGAAAAGGCTGGCTGTGCAGGAAAAGCCGGTCCTTTGGTGGATATCAAGATTATCGATGAATTTGATCATGAGGTGGAGGCAGGGAAAGTGGGAGAGATTTTGGTTCGCGGTCCACTGGTCTTTCACGGATACTGGGGAGAAGAAGATTTATCCAAACATACCTTCCGGGATCAATGGCACCACACCGGCGATGCCGGTCGCATGGATGAAGAGGGTTATCTCTGGTTTGCAGGGAGAAAGGCTGAAAAGGAACTGATCAAACCCGGTGGTGAAAATGTCTATCCGGTGGAAGTCGAGAAGGTCATCCTTGAGCATCCGAGCGTGCAAGAGGTTTCGGTCATCGGAGTCCCTGATCCAAAGTTTGGAGAAGGAATCAAAGCGATCTGTGTCTTGAAGCCGAACGCCAAATTGTCAGAACAGGAACTGATTGATTTTGTGGGAGGGAGAATCGCCCGCTATAAAAGACCGGGGTACGTGACCTTTGCTGATTCGCTTCCCAAAAAAGAAGATGGTTCCATTGACCGGGTAAAAGTAAAGGAGAAATACGGGGCAGGTCCTAAAAACTGATTAAAAACATTCAAGTAACCTAAGAGATTTAGCTCCTCATTTAAGGCCGGCTTTGCGCAGTGCATCTGTTACGAGGTCGACTTGAGATTTATCCTTGAAAGGGAGTGTCTTTCCATACTTCTCCAGAGAAAAGTCCGGATTGATCTTAATTACCTGGGCAGCAGCTACGTGTGCCTCATCCTCTCGTTCTGTTAGGATGCTTGTAACAGCGAGGGCAATCTGTGCAAGCTGACTTTTAGGATTCCGCTCGACTGCCATCTTCGCGTGTTGGAACGCATCCTCGTAGCGGCCAACGATGCGGTAGGCCATGCTCGACATTACAAAAGATTGGGCTATGGAAGGATTCAGGCGCACCGCCCTCTCAAGCAGCGGAAGGGCCTCCTCATGCTTTCCGGAATAGGCCAGGGCAAGGCCGCAATTGTTGATGACCGAATAGGAATTCGGATCGAGAGCTAATGCCCGCTCAGCCTGAGAAACCGCCTTGTCATACTTCCTGGTCATGGCAAAAAGATATGCCAGAACGGCCTGAGCAGTGGCATCCGATTCATCGAGTGAAACGGCTTTCTCCGCAAACTCAACGGCCCGGGATAGTGAATCCCTGGGATTTTTGGTCGTACCGAGCCAGACTTCCGCCGCGTAGTTTATGGCAATACCTGAGTATCCCCTGGAATAATTTGGGTCGAGAGCGATGACCTCCTCGAAGAGCTTACGGGCCCGGGTGTTCCCGTCTTTCGTGTAGCGAAGGATATGCTCACGAGCTTCCATGGACTTCAAAAATATCTCCAGATTCGTTGTGCCCCTTCCTGTTTCACTCCCCAATTGCCCCGCCTGCAACTTCACATGCAGTGCCTTCATGATCTTTAAGGCGATCTCGTCCTGGATAGTTAAAATATCCTTGGTTTCCCTATCAAAGTGTTCAGCCCATAGATGGTGGCCGCCAAGTGCGTCAATGAGCTGAGCCGTGATACGGACCTTTTCTCCGGATCGACGGACACTCCCCTCAAGTACATATCGCACTCCTAATTCCTCGCTCACTCGCGTGACCTCAACAGGTTTGCCTTTGTATTTGAAGGTGGAGCTGCGGGCAATGACGAAGAGGTAAGGACTCTTGGAAAGGGTGGTGATGATTTCTTCTGTTAAGCCGTCACTGAAAAACTCCTGCTCAGAGTCTTTGCTCATGTTCATAAAGGGAAGAACAGCGATGGAGGGCTTATCAGGCAGTGAAAAAGCCATTTTCTCCGTCGAGGCTCTTTTGATCGGGGAAGGTTTCAGATAAAGTTTCCAGATAGATAGTGTCGTAGCCCCTGCAATGATGATGATCAAGGCAGCGAGGGCTATCCGACGAAACTGTCTTGGCCTAACTATTTTCGGGGGTTGAGAGACCTGGGCCACAGGTTCTTCATGAATTTCTTCAATCTTTACTTTTTCGGGTTTGACTTCCACTTTCTCTTTAAGAGTCGAGATAAACCTTTCCCATGCCTCACCATTGATAGCATCCTCATAAATAATGACAACATCATCCAACCCTGCTCCTATCCTATCAACGGCAAACTTAAGCCTAACATTCTCTTCGCTTCCCTTATATTCAAAAAGGTTTGCCCAGTTATCTTTCTCAGCCTCTGTAAAGTGATAGGTCTTGGCATCTCCCTCCTCATATTCCTTTTTCTTTCCAAGGACTTTGAAAAGGGGAGCCTCTTCCAGGTTAGGCAGGATATCCTTCCATTTTCTGTAGATCCTTGGCAGCAAGTGCTCCTTGTCCGAAGATCCGGCGGTCTCTCCGATCGTGTTGTTTAGTAAGGCAAGGAGGTCATAGTGCGTTTCCACGGGGATGGAGGTAATTTTCCCTAATCTTTTCATCTCGTTAACAACAAAGGCGATCACGGTGAGGTAAAACTTCCGGGAGGGTGAGTTGAAAT
Source organism: Syntrophaceae bacterium UBA2188 (assembly GCA_002327985.1). GTDB lineage: Bacteria > Desulfobacterota > BSN033 > BSN033 > UBA1163 > UBA1163. The sequence goes on from DCVM01000029.1 coordinate 76,290, forward strand.
GGAGGGTCAGTTCATTTCTATCCTTGAGGGCAATATGAAGCTTGAACTCATTTAGATCAATTGTAATAGGGTAAATTTTGGTATTTCCTGCCATTTTTTCCCCCCAAAACCCATTGAAAAGAAAGGAGATTTTACGAGGACTCCAGATATCAAAAAAATCTGACGGTTCGAACCATCAGGAATCGTATCATAGGCTAAAAATGATGTCAATTTTTATGGAAGGCATTTAGCAACCTGGATAATGAGGGGCGGTGGGGTCTAATTGGGTCAAATTTTTATCTAAATATGCCAGAATACNNTAATCATCACCCCCACCTTAATCCTCCCCCATCAAGGGGGAGGAAAGTTTTTTAGAGAATTAGATGCCCCGCAGCTCTGCTGCGGGGTAATTCACTCTTGATACTTGATAAAGATAGCTGGAAGAGGTTTTATTCTGTTCTTCTTGAAACCAATTAAAGGCAAAATAAGAGATGAAGATTTGGTCCAGTGATTCCAAGATATCCAGAGATCAATCAAGGCGAAAGGGGGACAAGTACGATGCACAAAAATCTATTAATTCCAAAAACAGAAGGATTACTAATTATGAAAAATAAATTCAAACTATTCGGTCTATTATTTGCTATCTGTTCCTCTATCGCAATTTTAGGGGTGGTGAATAGTGCTCAGGCAGAGTACTTGGTTGACGATTTCTCGGCTGACATGATCGATCGAACCATGTGGGCGGAACCTGAATTTGTCAGGTTCAGGTACTTAGAGGATAGGCTGGAAGGTCCCCCTTACCCAGGGGTGCTTGATTCTGAACTCACACGCTATGGTTCAAATGGCAACAATTTTCTTACTTTTGTCAATCCAAACTCAGTGAACTCCATCCAGGCTGACGTAACCGTCGATAAAATAATTAACAACGGAGCTTTCCCCCGTGCCATAATCTCCGGTTTCTTCTTTAATGACGGAACCTATGATATTAGGGCTGAGATCGGTATCGGAAATATAGGGAATGGACTGAGGGGCGAATATACTATCAACCGTTGTTTAAATTCCGAGTGCGCTCCCTACATAACAGTGGAATTTCAGGAGCCACTTGCTGTCAACTTGGTCGAAACGCACACTCTTTCGATTGCGTGGAGCACAGCCCAAAAGAAATTCACTTTTACCTTTGATGGAGCGCCTTACACCTATTCTTTCGATCCTTCTACAACAATAAACCCTACCAACTATCCCTTCAAAGCCATAGGCACTCGTATAAGTGAAATTCTCGATCAGGATGAAGGGGGATATATCTCAGCTACGTTCGATAACGTCTATGTGAATGGCTTCCTTTATGACAATTTTGATTCCAATGTTCTAACTGAAAAGATAGACCCAACGAGGTGGGGAACCTGGGAGTTTATAAGGGCAGTTAATGATGGCAAACTTGTGTCAGCCCTGACCCAGCGCGGAGTCAACGGCAGTAACAACCTGAGTTTTGTTGACTCTCAGCATATTTGGGGATTTGAGGCAGATTTAAAAGTTTATGAATTTCAGAGAAACGAGGCTCGTCCGCAGGCCAGACTCTTTGCCTCTTTTTACAACGATGGGTCAAGCACTGGGGATAGTGATTTAACAGGCGATGTCATTGGGACGGTTGGAATTCTGGAGCAGGGTAACGGCCCGCAGGCATTCTACGCCGTATCACGATGTAACACGTCTACCTGCGGCGATAGTGTTGTTCTTACATCAGGAATCTTCAAACCTGTGGATTTGAATGAAACTCATAGATTTTCTCTCTCCTGGGATGGATTAAATATTACTCTTGGTTGCGATGGCGACGCAATTTCTTTCAACCCAACTTCATCCGCCCCGGTTAATGGACTTCCCAAGGGACGAAAAGGCATCGGTACCCGTGTGAGTGAAATTAGTAGCTCTACTGAGTGGGGTTTTGTATTTGCTATGTTTGACAACGTAGTTGTCACTGAGATGGATTTTGACCTGGATGGCCTTCCAGATAGTTGGGAGATGGCTAAGTTTGGCCATTTGGACCAGGGAATATTGGGCGATCCTGATGGCGATGGCCTCACGAACTTACAGGAATATCAATTAGGCACTAACCCAAACAATCGGGATACAGATAACGATGGGATTCCGGACGGCTGGGAATTAGCCAATGGGCTGAATCCGCTCAATCTTATGGATGCCGCACTGGATAATGATGGCGATGGCTTCACGAATTTGCAAGAATATCAATTAGGCTCCAACCCAAACAAGTGGGATACGGCCACGGCGAGTATATACACGCAAGTAGTGTGTGGCATATCTGAAACCAACAATAATTTCAACCCCGTGGGGGACGTGGATAATTTTAAGATTCAATGTGGACCAGTAGTGGCTTATTTTGGATATTTGGGCAACACCACCTACTCCGCTTCCGGCAACATCACTTTAAAATTTGTGGGATGCTCTGAAGATGGGATCCCGGTGCCTGGACAAATCGGAGGACATGCTTCGTCGTCAATGGACGGGTATAATAGGAACTTTGCAAGGACGCATACCCAAGGAAATATATGGTATGATTTCAAGGTCGTCCAGGTGGGGAGTCCGTCATGGAATCCGGCAACTATCCCAGTATCAATTACAGCTCGTGCTGCAGGTTCCGTTGAGGAGGGGCGTGGAGGTTTCGGCGCATCTGTATTTGTGGGTAACTACATAGGGTTCCCTTCGAATCTTTTAAAAATGGAGTGGGTTGGGGGGCAGCATTCCACCTCGTTCGATCAATCCGTTACGCTTGACCTTACGATTAACAACCAATATCCGGTGCTTCTCTCTGCCGTGGCCAACGCCTCCTGCCCGAGCGACACTACCCTTTATGTAAATGATGATGTTTGCCATGCTTCCGTGTCTTTCTATCCGGTTATCCGTTTCGACCAGGCAGCATTCAATCAAAAATGGGGTAGCCAATCTTTCCACCTTGCAGACTACTACCGGATTGTTTTCAGCCCGAACATTGAGGTTTTATTACAAAAGGATTCTGACGGAGATGGGGTGAAGGACGTCTGCGACAACTGCCCAAATGTTCCAAATCCCGACCAGTTGGATAGCGACGTGGATAAACTTGGCGATGTCTGCGACAACTGCCCCCAAGCCCATAATCCCGGTCAACAAGATATGGATAAAGATGGCATCGGCGACGCCTGCGATCCCGATAATGATAATGATGGGATTCCCAACGCTCAGGACAACTGCCCGTATGTCTATAACCCTAATCAAGAGGATTATGACAGTGATGGAATTGGTGATGTCTGTGACAACTGCCCGTATATTTCTAATCCCTATCAAACAGATTATGACCACAACGGCGTTGGCGATGATTGTCAGGGAATCTGCAGCAACGGAACAAGCATTTCCTGTTTGGAAATGTACGCCCCAGTGTTATACATCTCAAAAGCGTACTACACAACACCGGGTGAACTTGATTACAAGCCAAAACAAATCGATGCCATGGATTCCATGCTCGAAGAATATAATTTGCGAGGTCCTTTCAGATATGTTTGTAAAGATAGCAAATGCCCATGCACTAATGGCAAGTTGGAGAATCCCTACGAGTTTTATGGGAAGACGATTACTAAGTGCTCAGACAATAGTTGTTATTGTTTGAATTCGGATCTTTCAGATCTATATGTCTACAAACCTGTGAGTGTGGCTGATCTGAAAGCAGAGCATACAAGCTCTTTTAATCTGGACTTGACAGGTGCAGACCCAGGAATATGGGAATTTGATTCTGTTATTCCTGATCCTGCTAGATTCGATATTTACCTTAATGCAGTCTACGGAAGGGAACAAGCATTTTATGGCATCCATGGTTATAGGGTGTTGCAATATTGGTTTTACTATCCATTCAATGACTGTCAGGGGAATAGGCATGAAGGGGATTGGGAAATGATACAAATAGTGTTGTGGGAAAACACGAAAAAGCCTGTCTGGACGAATTCCATCACCTACACACAGCATGCTGGGGGGAAGTCAAGGAGTTGGGATGACCCGGCAGTCGAAAAGGTTGGGGAAAGTCACCCTGAAGTCGGAAAAACTCACCCTGTAGTCTACCCCGGTGAGGGCGGTCATTCCAATTACTTTTTAGCAGATAAGAAGCATATTAATTTGTGTTTACATGACTGGATATCTCCAGTGCTCGCATTAGCGCCAAGAAAACTATATGAAACGCAAGACTTTGAAGGGCTTCCAAAAGAGCCATATGAATTGATTCCCATTGGCGATTATACGCAGTGGGTTTTCTGGAATGGGCATTGGGGAAGAATAGGTCCTTTAGAACATACATCAGGACCTACCGGTCCGGGGAAAAAGAAACAGTGGTATAATCCCATTTCCTTCGCAAACAATCCAGGAGAGCCGGATGTTATCGGATGCCCCCTCAGCCCTGTTAAAGTACACATTTACGACTCACTGGGCAATCATGTGGGGCCTAATGAAACAGGAGAGATTGATTCAAACATACCGGGAGTGTACCTCTATGACCCGGATAATGATAAATTCATTATCCAAACGTCAGATGATTTGACATTCAAGATTAAGGCAACTGCTTCGGGCGAGTTTGGTTTTATACTAACAACACGCCAGAAACCGCCTTTAACCGAAACTACTGTAACGTACAATGGTATTTCAATAACAGAAAAAACGGTCGCAACATTAAACACTGGTTCAAACAACCCGGATTATCTGATGGAAGTAGATATAGACGGAGATGGCAGCATTGACCTGATTAAAACTCCGGATAATATCACGGTAACACAAATTCCAGTTGGAACCCTTGATGAAACGGCCAGACCCGTACCTTTTGCTGCTACCGAAGACAAAGATGCTGATGGTATTCAGGATTTGGTGGATAATTGTCCGAATGTTTACAATCCGAACCAGCAGGATTTGGATAAAGATGGCATCGGCGATGCCTGCGATCCTGATATTGATAACGATGGCATTCCCAACCCTCAGGACAATTGCCCGTATGTTTATAACCCCGATCCAAAAGATTCTGATGGTGATGGCATCGGCGACGCCTGTGACAACTGTCCAATGGTTCCTAATCCCGATCAAAAGGATTCTGATAGTGATGGAATCGGAGATGTCTGCACCAACCGTCCACCTATACTCAACCCCATAGGGAATAAAACGGTTAATGAGGGACAACTTCTCGAATTAACGATAACTGCGATAGACCCAGATGAAGATACACTCAACTACTCTGCGAGCAATTTGCCATCAGGGGCAAACTTCGATCCTGTTACCCAAAAATTTAGTTGGACACCGGATTACACTCAAGCGGGAAACTACAGCGTGCTCTTTACAGTGACCGACAATGGGAGTCCTCCAATGAGCACCTCAGAGGAGATCACTATCGCCGTAGGTAATGTCAACCGCCCACCTGTTCTTGATTCCATCGGGAGCAGGCAGGTAAATGAGGGGCAGCTTCTCAAGTTCACAATTACGGCGTCTGACCCAGATGGAGACGCTCTCACCTATTCTGCAAGCAACCTGCCAATGGGGGCAATATTCGATTCAGCCACCATGACCTTTTCTTGGACCCCAACTTATGACCAAGCCGGAAACTACCCGGAAGTGCGATTTACAGTAACAGATAATGGTATACCTTCTGCAAGCACGTCAGAAGACATCACCATCACTGTTGGTAATGTAAATCGTCCCCCAGTCCTTGCCTCTATCGGGGATAAGATGGTGAATGAAGGAGAAGTTCTTGAGTTCACAATAACTGCCACAGACCCCGATGGGGATGCCCTTATATACTCTGCAAACAACCTACCAACTGGAGCAACATTTAATTCGGTCGCTCAAAAATTTAGTTGGACACCGACTTATGACCAAGCAGGAAACTACCCGAATATCGAATTTACTGTGACAGACAATGGTGATCCGATAGAGAATGGCAGCGAGCTTATTACTATCACCGTTGGCAATGTCAACAGGGCACCAGTGTTTGCACCTGTTGGCACTCAACAAGTGATTGAAAATCAACTTCTTCAATTTTCTGTTACGGCAACCGATTATGATGGAGATACCATTACCTATTCCACAAGTTCTCTTCCAAACGGAGCTTCCTTTGACACTAATAACAGACTCTTCTCATGGAAACCGGGCTCCGCTCAGGCTGGGACATATACGGTCACTTTCTATGCAACAGATAATGGATCGCCATCGATGACAGGCGAGCTTGGCGTAGTCATTATCGTTGGAAATACGCCTACACCCTGTGAGTTAGCAGATCAGATCATTCAGGTGGTGCTCAGCCTAAATCTGCCGAAGTCGGTTGAGAACTCTTATATGGCCAATCTAAAGAAAGTCTGTAGATTCGTAGAAGAAGGAAAGATCACCCCGGCAATCAATCAACTGGAAGCCTTCATCAACAAGGTCAGAACCGACATCACAAAGGGTAATATTAACCAGATAGTGGGTAACAACCTTATCGATATGGCAACCAATTTGATAAACGCCATCAAGAGCTAAAGAGAATTAACAAAAATAGGAGTGAACAGGATGAGGTTCTAAACGGGCCTCATTCTGTTCGCATTCTTTAAAAGATTAGGATAAGCGATCAGCCCATGACGCAGGACATTTTGGTTACTTCATCAGGGAAAAAGGAAATGGGTGCTGTCAAATGAGTGTGTCGTGATGGGGTTTTTCCCTGAAACTTTTACTTGACCAACATTCTTAAAATATGGTGATTCGAACCAATAATCGTCAGAAGATAGCCGTATTCTTGATAGGATTAAGGAATTAGAGGCAATGTTTCCTGATTCGATTCCTCACTTTAGCATCGGTCCCCTTTGTGGTCTAATTGCTAATGGGATGCTTGCTATTCTTTGCTTGGTTATTTTCACTCTCTATCAGCACTATAAACCTCTCTGCGTCCTTGCCGTTTTCTATATTTTCATAGCGCTGGCCTTTTTAGGATGGGTTATTTATGGACTTCAGAAATCGCCCCAATCTATCCTCTTGGGGAACAGAATACTTTACGCATCATTAGCACTTTTACCGGCCACTTGGTTCTGGTTCTACTTATCCTTTTTTAGGCAAAGACCAACACGGTTAACTTGGATTGTAACTGGATTAAGCCTCGCTCTTGGGCTTCTGGCACTATTCGGCAAAGGGCCTTTGTTGTTCGGACTTCCCCTCAAACCGGACCCCATTGCACCGGACATATTACGCCCCCAGTCATTGCTTCTCAAGCCCTTGATTCAATCGTTTTGCTTCGTAGCTTGCATTTCTTATATTTTATTGATTGGATTAAGATTGTGGCGTTCCAAAAATCAAGGGCTATCCTACTTATTGCCTTTTGCAATCGGTCTATTTATCTGGCTTTTAGGAGCAGTCCATGACTCTCTACGAGTGGCAGGGGTTGTCACTTTATCTAAGGATCACCAATTATGGCTTGCCTCCTTGTGGCTTTCCGCCTTTCTAACCATCACAATCGCTCTCTATATTCGTTCCTTGGAAAGTGAGATGTCCCGGCTTCAGAAGGCTCAAATCGACACACTTGAACAATCCCGCAATGAGCATGAGAGACTGAGCAGAGCCAAGAGTAAAGCCCTTGACCACCTCTCCCATGAACTCAGGACCCCACTTGCAGTGATCCAAGGTAACATTCGCCTCTTAAAACGGAAGGCCCAAACTCAGACATCATCCATTGTAAATGAAGAGGTCTTTGATATGTTGGAGAGAAACCTGAATCGTATCTCCAATATCCAGCACGAAACAAACGTGATCATTGAGTCCTACCAGGGATTAGAAGTGACATCGTCGCCTGATACCATTGATACAAAAGAAACGCTCTCTATGGAAACTATTTCCCTCTTTCCGTTTACTGAACGAATTCTTAATAAGGTTAAGGGGAATGCTGTCCATCGGGATCTCCGAATTCAACTCGATGGAACGAATGCTCTCGGTTTGAATATGGACTCTGGGGTTCTTGAAGATATTCTGATAGGACTCTTAAAAAATTCTATTGAGAATACACCTGATGAGGGATTGGTCAGGGTTGTTTTAGAAAAAAAGGGTCAGTGGATTCAACTCAAGGTCCAGGATTTTGGCATAGGGATCACAAAGGAGAACCAACCACATCTTTTTAACGGTCTCTTCCATACGCTTGATACTGAGCTATATACATCCAAAAAATCTTATGATTTTGGGGCGGGAGGGAAAGGTCTTGACCTCCTCAAAATGAAGGTTTATAGCAAACGCTTCGGGTTCGATATTTCAGTCGGTAGCCAGCGATGTAACCATCTCCCGGAAGAACGAGATCTCTGTCCCGGGAAAATATCTTTATGTAGGCATTGCAAAAAAACTGAAGATTGCCTGTCCTCTGGAGGAAGTACTTTTTGTCTAACCTTTCCTGTCATAGGGGAATAGAGGTTAAAGAAAAGAGTAAAATAAATTGTGGGTCAGGCAATCGTGTGTCAGCCTTGGGGACGTTGTTGAAAATTGATACTTTTCACTTCTGATCTTTCGGTGTCACATTCTAAAGTTTCTTCATGACTGGTTGGAATAAGCATGAGGGGTGGGCTTTGGCAGAGGACATTTGGTTTCTTCGTCGCAGAAGAAAAGAAATGCGGGTAGTCAAATGAGTGTACGGTGATGGGAACACTCCTTTATTTCTAACTCTGTGTCAAACAGACTCGGCGCTTCAGTACAAACTAAGCCAAGGGAGCCGAAATGCTCCCTTGCCCTTGCTCATAAAACCGGACTGCGCGTGTGGGGATTATAGATGCGTCAATCAAGAAATGACACTCATCCCTTCTTTTTCGGCGGCTTGATTCAGCCTGGTGTCATGGCTTGAGAAGTAGATATCTGAATTGATTTTGTTTCTTAAATTGACCGCTGAGGCAAGATGAATAGAGTCAAACCCTCTAAGAAGGTATTTTTCAGCAATATCACCTGCAAACCTGATCAACCCATCTGTAATCTCAATCAGAAAATAGCTTTCCCAGTCTTTATTAAAATCCTCTACGATTTTTCTCAAAGCACTTTTAGGAAACCCACCTTCTTTTTGTTTCCTTGCAAAGGCAGACCGTGCTTCTGCATAAGCTATTTTCGAAGTGGAAATGACTGCAGCCTTGTTGGCAATGCCTTTTATTTTCTCAGAATCAATTTCATAAACATATAATTTAACTAATGAGCTTGTATCGAGGTAAACGATCATCTTCTGTCTTCCAGGACGATCTCAGAAACGGTTTTTCCCTTCATTTTAACAGGGCGATGGCTTCCAATTGGTTTGCCCCCTTTCCATGAAGCAAAACCCTCTTTTACAAGGGAAAGAAGCCTTGAATCTTCCTCTCCCCTATCCACAGGTAAAATAGTCGCAATGACTCGGTCCCTCTCGGTGATCAGGATCTTTTCCCCCTTTTTAACTTCCCGGAGATAATAACTCAACCTATTTTTTAAGTCTTTAATGCCCGCTGCTTTCATGGCTACATTCTAATTTAAGGTAGCTACTTTTGTCAAATATATTTTTAGCTCCCCTTCCCCTTATCTTTTTTTATTTTTTTAGTCTATCTGTTTGGGAAACGGGGTCAAATCTTTATTCTTAGCGTGCCCAGCGAAGGGTAGCGCATTCTAACGGATGGAAGTCCCGTCATGGTAGAAGCCAGAGCCATGTAGCTTGGATGGCAGGGGGTGATGGAAACGTTGCCTTTTGAAGCCCATTGACAAAGCCCCGTATAGCGGGGTGAGCAACTATCCGGGTCGTAACTTACGTGAACGTAGAA
>DCVM01000051.1 GCA_002327985.1 Syntrophaceae bacterium UBA2188
ATTAATTTCACGGACCCCCATGATTATGATATAAAATTTTTCAGGAAAGGGAGGATCCATGGAAATCGCCATCATCGGGGGTGGCATTGTGGGATGTCATATGGCTTATCGTTTGGTGAAAGAAGGGAAAACTGTTTTTCTCTTAGAAAAGGAAAAAGCTTTGGGAGAGCACACCAGCACCAGGAACAGTGGTGTGATTCATGGAGGGATTTACTATCCTCAGGAATCTTTCAAGGCCAGATTATGCGTTCGAGGTCGCCATTTGACCTATGAGTTTCTTCAGCATCATAACATCCCTCATTGGAAATGCGGTAAGATCATTGTGGCCCTGGTCGCTTCAGAATGGAAGGCTCTGGAGGAGTTGAAAAAACGGGGCGAGGATAATGGCGTGGAACATTTGGAACTGATCGATGGGACTGAGGTTCGAAAGATGGAGCCCCGGGTCAGGTGTTTAGGGGCCCTTCACTCTCCTGAGACGGGGATTCTCGACATGGCCGCCTATATGAGGGTAATGGAAAGGATACTAAAGGGATTGGGGGTAACAATCGTGAAACAATGCGAGGTCCTGTCCATTAGTGACCATAATAAGCTGGAAACGACCCGAGGTGAAATGGAGGCGGAGAGAATCATCAATGCAGCAGGGCTTTACAGCGACAGCATTGCAAGGATGTGCGGCCTGGAGGGATATGAGATCATTCCTCACAAGGGCGATTATTATAATACGACCGAAGAGGTTATTAGGGGGTTAGTTTACCCGGTTCCGGATTCCCCTCACAGCTTGGGAATCCATCTGACCCGGACGCTTGGAGAAGAAACCCTGATCGGTCCTTCGGCTCTTCAAGGATCGAACAAAGATGACTACGAGCTGAAGACGCCCCGAGAAGAATTTGAGAAAGGAGCCCTTTCCATCATTCCTGACTTTAATATCCATAGGATCTATCCGGGCTATTCAGGCAATCGCCCAAAGCTTTACTATCACGGGGTATTGCAAACCGATTTTGTGATTAAGAAACAGGAAGAAGGAAGGGTCCATCTTCTGGGGATCGAATCGCCTGGATTGACCGCCGCCCCCGCCATCGCCGAACATGTAGGGGTGGGGACGTAGTTGAAAAATAGCACTTTACAGATATTTAAAATCATGGTAGGAAATTTTTATGCCACGACAAGCAAGGTTAGACGCTCCAGGGACGCTTCATCATGTGATGATTCGAGGGATCGAAAGATCTCCCATATTTAAAGATGATCGAGATCGGCAAGATTTTCTTTCCAGGATGGGGAGGTTAGCGAATGAAACTGGGACCAAGATTCTTGCCTGGGCTTTGATGAGTAACCATGTTCATATTCTATTCTTTAGTGGTCCCTTCGGTATCTCTAAATTCATGCGCCGTCTGTTAACCGGTTACGCTCTTCAATATAACCGGAGACATCAAAGGAATGGCCATTTATTTCAAAATCGGTATAAGTCCATTATTTGTGAAGAGGGAATTTATTTATTGGAATTAGTGCGCTATATTCATTTAAATCCCCTAAGGGCTGCTATGGTGAGGAGTATTGAGGAGTTGGATCACTATCCCTGGAGTGGGCATATGGTTTTGGTGGGAAAGGGAGAGAATGACTGGCAAGAGAGAGCATATTTACTCCGTCAGTTTGATGAGAAAGAAGGGAAGGCCATCCGGGCTTACCGAAGATTTATGGAGGGAGGAAAGGATCAGGGTCGACGGCCAGAATTAGTTGGTGGGGGATTGACACGGAGCTTAGGGGGGTGGTCTCAGGTTTTGCCTTTACGAGGTTCTCGGGAGATCGTTGAACACGATTGCCGGATTTTGGGGAGTGGCGATTTTGTTGCTGAGATTATTGGGGAAGCTGAGAAGAAGGTAAGGAGATATATTCGGGTGAGTGAAATGAAGATGGCCATTGACAATGCGATTAAGGAGATGTGCCGTGAGGAAGGGATTTCGGAAAAGGAATTGCGGATGGGAGCGCGAACCAGAAAGTTTTCCAAGGCGCGAGCAAAGATTTCGCATTATTTAAGTCATGAGTTCGGAGTTTCAAGGGCTGAGATCGCTCGGCAATTGGGGGTATGTACCTCAGCGATTGCTAAAGCCATTCAGAATCTTGAAGGACGGAGAAATAAGTGTTAATTTTCAACTACGTCCCCGATGTGATTGTGGTGGGCGGAGGGCCGGGGGGAGCGACGGCGGCGAGGTTTTGTGCCAGGGCCGGGTTGAAGACGCTCCTCATTGAAAAAGAGCGATTGCCCAGGTACAAAGCCTGCGGGGGCTGTCTTTCTACCAAAACGGTTCATTTGCTCGACCTCGACCTCAGTCCTGTTATTGAGAACACCATCTATGGGGCAAAGTTTACTTACTGTCTCAAGGATCCCTTCTTCATCGAAACCAAAGATCCCATTGCCTACTTGGTGATGAGGGATCGTTTCGATCAGTTTCTGATCCAGCAAGCTTTAAAAAGTGGTACAGAGATACTGGAAGGGGAAAAAGTGACAAGCGTCGCAGAGAAAGATGACGGGGTTGAGGTGACCTTGGCGAAAGGGCAGAGATTTCATAGTCGATATCTTATCGGTGCAGACGGATCCGAGAGCTTGGTTGCCAGGTCTTTACCTTTCACACGGCAGAAAAACGATGGGAACGGAATTGCGATCGAATCTGAGATCCCTTTTGATCCTTCCATCCCTTTTCCACCCAAGGAACGTCAATTCATCCATTTAGATTTTGGAAGGATTCCAAATGGCTATGGCTGGGTCTTTCCAAAAAAGGAATGGCTTTCCATCGGTATTGGCGGGATGTTTAGAGAGACGAAGAAGATGAATCCCCGCCGATACTTCAGTGACTTTCTCAAAGGCCTGGATTATATACCCAAGGGAAAGACAGGAAGGGTCACGGGTCATCTGTTGCCGTCTTTTTATGATGTGAATCAGATGGTCTCCCAGGGAAGGATTCTTCTTGTCGGCGATGCCGCCCATCTAATGGACCCGTTGCAAGGAGAGGGAATTTATTATGCCATCCGAAGCGGGATGCTGGCGGCCAGGGCAATCGTGGAATGGAAAAAGGAAGGCATCGCCCCTTCTCATTTTTATCAAAAGGCCGTTTATGATGATCTCTATGGGAACCTGAAATGGGCGCTCACGTTTTCTCGATTTGTTTTCCGGTTTACGAAGTTGGCCTATCGAACGCTGAAACGCTATCCGGACCTGGGAGCCTTCTATCTTCAGGTATTAGAAGGGAAGGAAAATTATCAGGGGTTTGTGACCAAGGTCAAAACTAGGATGAAAGACCTTCTCAAAGGACGACTGAGCGAAAAGATCAGGGAAGCCATGTCAAAGACTTGAGGATTTAAAAACAAAGGCAAGACAGATCACCCTTCTTTTAGTTTTTTAGCATGAGAAACCTGATCAAAAAACTCCTCCATATCGAAGACACGCCTGAACGAACCGCACTGGCCTTTTCCATCGGCATCTTTCTGGGTTTCTCTCCCTTTTTAGGTTTTCATACCCTTGCTGGGTTAGCCATTGCTTTCCTATTCGGATTAAACCGGGTGGCCCTTCTTCTGGGAGTCTGGTCAAACACTCTCTGGTGGATCGTTCCCTTTTATATGATGGCCACCTGGGCAGGGATGTGGGTGACGGGATTTTGGATGGACTGGGCGAGGCTCAAGGAAATTTTTCAGATCGGCATGGATCAAGGATTTATGGGGTCTGACTTTTGGAATCTGATGGCTTCCCAATGGGGTCTCCTCCTCTCTTTTGGAATTGGTTCATTGATTCTCTGCACCCTTCTCAGTCTCATCGCTTATCCTCTCTCTCTCCGATGGATCAGGTTCTATCGGTCAAAAAGAGGAAAGGAATAAAGAGGATCAAAACGCAGATGATCAGGATATCAGGCTATCAGGTAAAAAATCTATTCATTTTCCCTGGTCTCCTGATCACCTCCTTCCTGATTCCTCTGATATCCGGATATCCCGACCGGTCTCTGCGACCTTGACACTCCTCCCTATTTAGTTGAAAAATGAATAGGTATGGTCATATCGATGAAAGAAAAATCCATTTCGATCGCGTCGTGGTTCGACGCCGAACCCTGGAGAGAATGGAAACGGATTGGATTGACCCAGCTTTCAGGTTCTTCCAAGGCCTATCTTTTATCTCATTGGAGAGAAAGGATGAGAGGGCCGCTATTGATCATCGTTCCTCAACTTCGGAACGCCCAGATCCTACACGGGGATCTCCGATTTTTCATGAAGGATTCGGAAGTTCCATCCCTTCTCTTCCCCCAATGGGAAACACTCCCTTACGATGAAATTCCTCCTCATCCTGAAATCGTTCGGGAACGCGTGAGAGTCCTTTTTTCTCTTCTCAACGGAGAGGAAAGTGTGATCGTTTCTCCGATCAAGGCGTTGATGCAAAAAGTTCTACCCCCCAACGATTTAAGAGAATCTGTTTTCTCTCTCTCGGTGGGAGAAGAGGTGGAGCGTGACCGATTCATTCAATGCCTTCATGAAGGGGGATATGCTTCGGCGAAAATTGTGGAGGAGAGGGGAGATTTTAGCGTCCGGGGGGCGATCATCGATCTCTACACCCCATTCTATGAAGAGCCCATTCGCTTTGAATTTGACGGAGACCGATTGGAGTCCATCCGCTGCTTTGAGACAGGGACGCAACGTTCTCTTCCCCATGGGATGATGAAACAGGCCCTTCTTCTCCCTGCAAGAGATATTTCAAGAGATTCTTCGGGTTACCCCCTGAAGACTCTTTTCGATTATCTGAAAGGGAATGAGACCTTGTTGATAGAGGAGGGAGACGAAGTCAGCAAGGAAGCAGTGGCCTTTTCTCATCTGACGGAGGAGCATTATGAAAAGGCTTTGTTAAAAAAGAGATCCGTGTCTCCGCCAGAGACCGCTTATCTCCATGCCGAAGAGGTCTCCCAATGTCTGGAGAGATTTCAAAGGGTCTATCTCCAGGCAGGACCGATTGCTCCCCCCTCCTGTCAAAAGGTTTTTTCTTTTAAGATCGAGACGAATGAAAATCTGCAGAGGGAGATGAAGGCCATCCTCTCTATCCAAGCCGGGTCTGCAGAAACGTCTCCTTTTTCGATCCTCCTGAAACATGTTCACGGTGGACAGGAAAAAGGAATGAGCATTTTCATCGTTTCCCACACGGCAGGTCAGGCGGAGCGCTTGAAGGATCTCCTCTCTCAGTACGGAGCGGTGGCACGGCTGGAAAAAGAGAAAAGATTCAGGGAAGTCCTTCATCCGTCCGAAAGAGATCTCCTCCTTCTTGTCGGTTCCCTCTCGTCAGGGTTCCGAAATCTTGAGGAGGGTTGGATGATCCTGACCGAAGAGGAGATTTTTGGCGAACGAAGAAGGCTCCCCGAAGGAAAGGGCCGGCGCTCTTTCCCCTCTGCTTCATGGCAGAGAGAGAGCCCGGCCCTCTCTTCCTATCGTGAACTTCGGGAAGAGGATTTCATCGTTCATATCGATTACGGGATCGGTCGTTACCGGGGATTGAAGCATTTGAAGATTTGGGGGGTCTCGAACGATTACCTTCTCCTCGAATATCAGGATGGGGATAAACTCTACCTTCCCGTGGACCGGCTCAATTTAATTCAACGCTATATCGGAGGGGATGGAGGATCGACCAGACTGGATAAACTGGGCGGTCATTCATGGCAGAGGGCGAAGAAGCGAGCCAAGGCCGCTGTGTCGGAGATGGTAAAGGAACTCCTCGACCTCTATGCATCCCGACAGATTTTTGAGGGGTTTCAGTTTCCTCCTGTCGATCAGTTCTATAAAGAGTTTGAAGCTGCCTTTGAATATGAAGAAACCCCGGATCAAATCCAGGCGATTGAAGAAGTGATGAAGGACATGGGAAACCCTAAACCGATGGATCGCCTGATCTGCGGGGATGTCGGATACGGGAAGACAGAGGTGGCCATCCGGGCAGCCTATCGCGCCGTCATGGGCGGAAAACAGGTTGCCATTTTAGTTCCGACCACGCTTTTGGCCCAGCAGCACTACCAGACCTTCTGTGAGCGATTCAAGATTTATCCGGTGGTGATCGAAGTGTTGAGCCGGTTTAAAAGTCGCCGAGAACAAAAGGAACTCCTTCAACGGCTGCAGGAGGGGAGAGTGGATGTGGTGATCGGAACCCATCGGCTTCTGCAGAAGGACGTGTCCTTCCGGGATTTAGGGTTGGTGGTGATTGATGAGGAGCATCGATTCGGCGTTTCCCACAAAGAGAAATTGAAGCAGATGAGAAAATTAGTCGATGTGATCACGCTGACAGCGACCCCCATTCCGAGAACGATCCAGATGGCCGTCTCCGGGATGCGCGATCTCAGCCTTATTCAGACTCCTCCTGAAGACCGCCTGTCGATCCGGACCTTCGTCATTCGTTATGATGAGGAAGTTATTCGAGACGCCATCCGTAGAGAGTTTGATCGAGGCGGCCAGGTTTTCTTCGTCCATCACCGCGTCCAAAATATTCATGCGATCGCCAATCATCTCAAGCGCCTTGTCCCGGAGGCCTCCCTGGCCATCGCTCACGGCCAGATGAGGGAGAAGGAATTGGAGAAGGTCATGCTCCAGTTCATCAGAAAGGAGATCGATCTCCTTGTCTGCACCAGCATCATCGAATCAGGATTGGACATCCCGACGGCCAACACCATTCTGATCCATCACGCAGATCGTTTTGGCCTGGCAGACCTCTATCAGATCCGTGGCCGGGTGGGCCGGGGGAGCCACCAGGCCTATGCTTATCTCATCATTCCGGGAGATCATCTTCTTTCCAGAGATGCCATGAGAAGGCTCCGGGCCATTCAGGAGCTGAGTGAATTAGGTTCTGGATTCAAGCTGGCGATTCAGGACCTGGAGATTCGCGGGGCCGGAAACCTTCTCGGACCTTCTCAATCAGGACACATCGCTGCCGTGGGGTTTGAGTTCTACACCCAATTGATGGAAAAAGCCGTTAAGGAGTTAAAGGGAGAAGAGGTCATCGAAGAGATCACCCCGGAAATTCACTTCCATCTCCCTGCCTTCATTCCGGAGTCCTATGTGGAGGACCCGGGAGAACGATTGAGTCTTTATCGAAAGCTTTCTTTGTCTCGTTCCGAGGAGGCGGTGGAGATGATTCGGGAAGAGCTGATCGACCGGTTTGGAAAGATTCCCAGAGAGGTGGAGCATCTCTTAGAGGTGATTAAGGTGAAGATTCTCCTGACGAGGTTGTCGATTAAAAAATTCGAAGAGGCTCCTTCTCAAGTGGTCCTCACCTTTGATGAAACCACCCGGGTGGCCCCACAGAAGGTCGTGGATTTTGTGCGTGAAGCAGAGGGCAAGCGCCGGTTCACCCCGGACTCTAAACTGGTCATTGACGGATGGCCAGATTTGAGAGAGGACCCCTTCGGAGCGGTTAAAAAGCTATTGCAAGCCTTGGCTTGATGTGGTAGATTTCATCGAGCACTTTTTTGGCAAGGGGAGAGGATTTGGCGAGTCCGCCGAGTGACCCGCAGAGGAGATGGTCATGATGAGAAGAAAGATCTTCTTTTGGCTGTTGCTCTTCCTGGCTTTCTTGTTTTCAGGCTGTCAGAAATCCGGAGAGAGAGGGTTGGGAGAGAAAGAGTTGGTGAGGATCAACGAGGTGTCAATCTCCTTGACCGAATTCCAGCAGATCTTGGAAAAGCAACCCCTGGAAGGAAAGATGAAGTTGCTAAGCGAAAAGGGGACGAGGGATTTTCTTGAAAACTATTTGATTCCGCGGGAGGTGCTCTATCAGGAAGCGAAAAAGAAAGGCCTCGACCAGAACAAAGAGATCCTATCCAAAATCGAGGACATGAGAAGGGCGATTCTCATTGAGGCCCTTCTTGAAGAAGCGTTGAGAGGAAAGGGCGAAGTCTCGGAAGAGGAGATTCAGAGATACTACAAGGAAAATCAAGAACTCTTCAAGGAGCCCCAGGAGATCAAGGTCCGCCATATTGTGGTCAATTCGGAGCCTGCCCTGAAAGAGGTGGTGACCAAGCTCTCTCAGGGTGAAAGTTTTGAGAAGTTAGCCTCCACTTACAATATCGGTCATTTCAAGGGGGATGGGGGAAATCTTGGGTATATTCGGCGGGGGCAGTTAGCGCCTCCCTTTGCCCAGTTTGAAGAAGCGGCCTTTTCCCTCAGAAAGAGGGGAGATATCAGCGAGGTTGTCACCACGCCTTACGGGTATCACATTATCCGATTGGAAGACATTCGAGGGACGACCGTAAAGCCCCTGAATCAAGTCAAAGAAAAAATCCGCTTTTTCCTCCAGCCGAAGAAAAAACAAGAGGCCTACCTGGACTATATCAAAGAGGCGAAAGCGAGAGCCAGCATTATGATCAATGAGAAGTTGTGGGAAGAAGAAGAAAAGAAAGAGGTGAAGCCAAGAGAAAAGAAAAAATGAAGAAGACGCCATCCCTCCTCATCCTCTTCCCTCTTTTATTTTTGATGTGGGGATGCGACCCATGGGGAATGGGACTCCCAGACCAGATCATCGCCCAAGTCAATGAGGAACGAATCCCGGTTGAAGAATTTGACCGGGAGTTTAAGGAATTGATATTAGAACCCGGCAAAGAGGAAAAGGGAACAGAGATCAGGCATCTGAGGCAGGTCACCCTCGATCAGGTCATCGAACGCAAGATTCTCGTCCAAGAGGCCCGACGTTTAGGAGTCAAGGTTTCTCCAAAAGAATTGGATCGGGCCATTTTTGAAATCAAGATGGATTATCCCGGAGAGGGGTTTGGAGAAAAGTTGGGCCTCAAGGGGCTGACCTTGGAGCAATGGAAGGTCCGGCTGGAAGAAAAATTGTTAGCCGAGAAGGTCATCCGAAGCGCCTCCCAATACCAGGAAAAAATCGATGAGAAGGAAGTTCGTCAATATTATGAAGACCATCCATCTTCATTTCAAATTAGCCAGAAGGTGCGGGCCCGTCAGATCGTGGTGGCCGATGGGGAAGAAGCGATTCAGATTCTGAAACGGCTCAAAAAAGGAGAAAACTTTGAGAAGTTAGCCATGGAAAAATCGTTGGGGCCTGAAAAGGTCCAGGGCGGGGATTTGGGGTATTTCAGCCCGGGGGAGAAACCCACCGAATTCGACCACGTATTTCATCTGGAGGTGGGTGCGATCAGCGAGGTGATTAAAAGCCTGTACGGATATCATATTTTTAAGTTAGAGGAGAAGACCCCATCCCGGCAGATTCCGTTTGAAGAAGCCAAGGCAGGAATTCTTGAAGAACTGCAGCGGAAGAAGGGGGAGGAACATTACCAGAAGTGGGTGAAGGCCCTCAAGGGGAAGGCAAAAATCAGGATCAACAAAAAATGGCTCAGATCATAACAGGGAGATAGGAGAAGATGAAAAAATTCTTTCTACTGGTGACGTTCTTTCTTTTTTATTACGGCCCGATCCCTTTCAGCCAGGCCGTGGTGGATCGTGTGGTGGCGGTGGTCAATCAGGAAGTGATCATCCTCTCCGAAGTTGAAAAGTGGGTCGACCCCCTCCTGGAAGAGATCGTGACCACGGATCGTTTTGAGAGACGAGAACAAGTGCAGCGGATTCGTCAAAGGGTGTTAGAGAGACTGATCGAGGAAAAATTGATAGACCAGGAGGTAAAAAAATCCGGCATCAAAATTTCTGGCAAAGAGGTGGAGGCCATCGTCGAAGAGGTCAAACAGCGAAACGCTGCAACCCAAGAGGATTTAGAAAAGGCGTTGGCCACTGAGGGCCTGACCTTGGATGCCTATAAGAAGCAGATTGAAAAACAACTCCAGCGGCAGAAGTTAATCAGTTGGTCCGTGAAAATTGAGGCAAAGGTGGGTGAAAAAGAGTTCAGGGAATTTTATCAAAAGAATGCGGACCGCTATCGAGCCAATGAGACCTATCGACCCGGCCAAATCCTATTCATCATTCCGAAGGGAGCAGACAAGGAGGAAATTCGGGAAATCAGAAAGAAGTGTCAGAAGGTTCTGGACAAGATTAAAGCAGGAGAGGATTTCGGGGAGATGGCCCTCCTCTATTCGGAAGATGCCTCGAGTAAGGACCGCGGGGATTTAGGTTATTTTAAGAAGGGAGAACTCCTCCCTGCTTTTGAAAGGGAGGCGCTGCGCCTCAAGGTGGGAGAGGTCAGTGAGATGGTTCGGACAGAATTCGGTTTCCATATTATTAAACTCCTGGATCGAAAGGGACTGGACCCTCTTCCTTACGAGGAGGTCAAAGAGAGGGTGAAAAACGATTATTATGATCGTGAGATGGAGAAGGCCCTGAAACACTATCTCAGCACCCTGAAGGAAAAATCTGTCATCGAAATCAAACTGTAATTATAGTCTCGCAGCCTCATAGTCTGGTAGTCTTATTGTCCTATACTATCCGACTAAGAGACTAATCGGCTATGTGACTAATAACTTAAAACCCTGAGTTCCGAAATAAGAATTCCGCAATCCGATATCTGCAATCTGAATTATCCATAGGTAAGTTGATGACCCTTCCTAAAATCGCGATGACAATGGGGGATCCGACGGGAATCGGACCCGAAATCATCGTGAAGGCGTTATCCATGCAGGAACCCTTTCAGGCCTGCCGGCCCATCGTGTTCGGCGACCGAGAAGTGCTCTTGCAGACAATCAACAGGTTAAGTCTCCCCATCACCCTGAAGCCCGTTGATGAGATTCCTGAAGAGGGATACCTTCCTCAAAAAATTTTTCTTCTCCCCGTAGGCCAGCTCAAGTTAACTTCTCTCCGTTTCGGACAGCCGGATCGTGCGTGCGGAGAGGCCATGGGAAAATATGTTGAGGAGGCGGTCAAGCGGGTGAGAAGCGGTCGATTGGACGCCCTCACTACCTGTCCCATCAATAAGCAGGCCATGAATGCGGCAGGATATCTCTTCCCCGGTCATACCGAATTTTTAGCCCATCTCACTCAGGCTTCCTCCGTGGCCATGATGTTTTTGGGATCGAGGTGGAAAATCGTTCTGGTGACGACCCATCTTCCCCTGAAGGAAGTTTCAAAATGGATCACTGCAGATCGCATCCTCTCCACCCTTCGATTGACAGATGAAGGGATGAAAACATATTTTGGGATTCCTCACCCCAAAATGGCTGTCCTCGGCCTCAATCCCCATTGCGGTGAAGAGGGACTCCTCGGAGAAGAGGAGAAGAGAGAAATCCTTCCGGCCATCGCCCAGGCGAAATCCCTTGGAATGGATGTTGAAGGGCCTTTCCCAGCAGACTCTTTTTTTGACCTTTCAGGTCGATACGCATTTGATGCCATTGTCTCTATGTATCACGACCAGGGCCTTATTCCCATCAAGATGGTCGATTTCAAAGAGGCTATCAATTTAACCCTCGGTTTGCCATTTATCCGAACCTCTGTCGATCATGGGACAGCCTATGACATTGCAGGAAAGGGTGTGGCTGATCCAAACAATCTTGTCAAAGCCATCCTGACCGCTGCTAACCTATCAAAATTAAAAAGAAATTATTAATATTCCAATCCGTGAAAAAGATATTGACAAAAAAGATGATTTGGGCTAATAGACATACTTGTGAAAATTATCTTTTGGGGTGTCGTTCATCAATTTTATCAGCCTCCTTCTAACAAGGGGGATTAAAAGGAGACGCAAATGAAAGAAGTTGTCATTGTGAGCGGAGCAAGAACAGCCATTGGCACTTTCGGGGCTTCGTTAAAGGATGTTTCAGCCATTAAATTGGGGGCCCTTGTCATCAAAGAGGCTCTTAAAAAAGTTGGTCTGAAGCCGATCGTTAAGAAGGAACTTCTTGATGTAGCTCCCGATGCACTTAAATCGGCTGGCATGACGGAGCTGGAAAAATCCAATTACACATGGGATGAATCCATGCAGGGGGTCCCGGTGGATGAAGTGATCATGGGCAACGTCATCCAGGCCGGCCAGGGACAGAACCCGGCCCGTCAGGCAATGATTTATGCAGGGGTTCCGAAAGAAATCAATGCCTATACGATCAACAAGGTCTGCGCCTCGGGCCTGAAAGCCATTGCCTTGGGGGCACAGTCGATTTTTTCAGGAGAGGCGGAGATCGTAGTGGCCGGTGGAATGGAAAACATGAGCCAGGTTCCTTATGCGTTTCCGCTGGGTCGTTGGGGCGCAAGGATGTTCAATCAGGAGATGGTCGATTTGATGGTCTTTGATGGCCTCTTTGAGATTTTTTATGGGTACCACATGGGACTCACCGCTGAGAATATCGCCGAGAAATTTGGCATTTCAAGAAATGAGCAGGATGAGCTTGGATTGCTAAGCCATCAGAGGGCGAGAGCAGCCATCAAGAGCGGAATGTTTAAGGAGGAGATTGTTCCCGTCATCATTCCTCAGAAAAAGGGCGAACCCCTCACCTTTGATACTGATGAAAGACCCATGGATACCTCGTTGGAGAAA
Organism: Syntrophaceae bacterium UBA2188; assembly: GCA_002327985.1. Lineage (GTDB taxonomy): Bacteria > Desulfobacterota > BSN033 > BSN033 > UBA1163 > UBA1163. Next base: position 12,428 of record DCVM01000051.1, read on the forward strand.
ATGGCGAAATTGCCGACGGCATTCAAAAAGGGAGGGACCGTGACGGCCGGAAACGCATCCGGAATTAATGATGCTGCAGCCGCTGTCCTCCTGATGTCCAAGGACATGGCCAAGGCATTGAAGTTAGAGCCCCTGGGAACGATACGCTCTTATGCCGCGGGAGGGGTTGACCCGGCCTATATGGGTTTGGGCCCTATTCCCGCCGTGAGGAAGGCGTTTAAAAAAGCCGGAGCGACGCTCAACGATATTGGACTGATTGAACTGAATGAGGCATTTGCTTCGCAGGCGATTGCCTGTATTCGTGAGCTGAAATTCGATATGGAAAAGACGAATGTCAATGGAAGCGGGATCTCACTGGGTCATCCGATCGGATGCTCGGGCGCCAGGTTGATCGTCACGCTTCTTCATGAGATGAAACGGAGGAAGGTCAATCTCGGCATGGCCGCGCTTTGTATTGGCGGGGGCCAGGGCATGGCGATGATCATAGAACGATGAACAATGAACGATGAACTAAATCAGGAGGCGAGATGGATTATAAAAATATTTTGCTATCGTTTGAAGGAGAGATCGGGATCCTTGCGATCAACCGGCCCAAGGCGCTCAATGCCCTGAACATCGAGACCCTTAAAGACATCCAGATGGGGATCCAGGAGGCCAAGGACCATTCCGAGATGAAGGTTCTCATCTTGACCGGAAGCGGGGAAAAGGCGTTTGTCGCAGGGGCGGATATTGCAGAGATGAAGGGGATGAATTCCATCGAGGCCCTCAACTTTTCGAAAACGGGCCATCTCACCTTAAAAATGATCCAGGATCTTGATCGACCGGTCATTGCAGCGGTCAATGGTTACGCCCTGGGAGGAGGGACGGAGATCGCCGTTGCGTGCGATTTCATCTATGCCTCGGAGAATGCAAGGTTCGGCGTTCCGGAGGTCACCCTCGGCATCTTCCCAGGCTTCGGAGGAACGCAGAGACTCCCCCGTCTGATCGGGAAAGGCAAGGCAAAGGAGTTGATTTTCACGGGCAAGATGGTCACCGCTCAGGAGGCCTATCAGATGGGCATTGTGAATCGGGTCTTTCCCGCCGCCTCCCTGATGGAGGAGACAAAGAAAACGGCCCTCCAGATCGCAGCCAATGGAGCGGTTGGAGTGAGATTGGCCAAGATGGTGGTGGATGCCGGTTTCAATATGGATCTGAGCGAAGCCTGTTCTTTGGAATCCTATGCCTTCAGTTTCGGCTTTGCCACCGAGGATCAGAAGGAAGGGATGACCGCATTCATTGAAAAAAGGAAACCCAATTTTAAGGGAAAATGAGGAGGAAAAAGTGAAGATCGCAGTCTGTATCAAACAGGTTCCTGACACGACGGATGTGAAGATTGACCCGAAGACCAACACACTGGTCCGGGAGGGAGTGGCCAGCATTACCAATCCCTTCGATGAATACGCTGTCGAAGAGGCTCTTCTCATCAGAGAGAAGCATGGCGGAGAAGTCCATGTGATCAGCATGGGTCCTCCACAGGCCATCGAGGTGTTGAAAAACGCCCTGGCCGTGGGTGCGGATAAGGTTTATCTGGTCTCAGACAGGGCCTTTGCCGGAGCAGACACCCTGGCCACGGCTTATACCGTTGCGAAAACGATTAAGGCGGTCGTCGGGGATGTGGATCTCATTCTCTGCGGAAAACAGGCCATCGATGGAGATACCGCTCAGGTCGGGCCGGGCATTGCCACCCGCCTCGGAATCCCACAACTGACTTATGTTTCGAAGATTAAAGAGATCAGCCCCGAGAAAAAGAAGATTATTGTGGAACGACTGTTAGAGTATGGAAGAGAGATCGTTGAGTCTTCGCTTCCAGCCCTGCTGACGGTTGTGAAAGACATCAATGAACCAAGACTTCCTTCTCTGTTAGGGATCAAGAAGGCGGCCAAGGCACAGATTCCCACCTTAACCGCAAAGGATGTCGGTGCGGATGAGAACCGCATTGGATTGAAGGGATCGCCCACCTGGGTGACCCGGGTTTTTTCTCCGGAGGCCAGAGGGGGAGCCGGAGAGATTTTAAAAGGGGAATTGCCGGAAGTGATTCCCCTCCTGGTGAACAAATTGATGGATACCAAGTTTATTAAATGAAAAACGCTGAGCGCTAAGCGCTATGCGCATAGCATGAAATGATAGAGGAGGAAAAGCGAATGGCTACATTATTGATTGACAAGGATGCTTGTACCGGATGTGAATCCTGTGTTCCTGCTTGTCCCTTTGGCGCCCTGACCATGAAAGAAGGGATTGCCGTGGTGGATGAGAAGTGCACGTTCTGCGGCGCCTGCGTGGATGTCTGTCCGGTGACGGCGATCACTCTCGAAAAAGAAGAGAAGGCCGTCACGATCGACATCACTGCCTATAAAGATGTCTGGATCTTTATCGAACACGAGTTCGGCAAGGTCGGAAGTGTCTCCTTTGAGCTCCTGGGCGAGGGAAGGAAGTTGGCGGATGCGATCGGGTGCAAATTATGCGGGATGCTTTTCGGAGATAAGGAGAACGTGGAAAAATTTGCCAAGGAGGCGATCGCCTATGGAGCGGAGAAGGTCTATGTGATGGAAAGCCCTCTGCTCAAAGAATATCGCACCGATCCTTATGCGAAGGCGGCGATTGACCTCATTCGGAAATACAAACCGGAGATCGTTCTCTTCGGGGCCACCACGCAGGGTCGGGATTTTGCAGGAACGGTGGCCACCACCATCGAGGCGGGATTGACGGCTGACTGCACCGGTCTTGACATCGATCCGGAAACAAAATATCTCAAACAGACTCGGCCGGCATTTGGCGGGAATATCATGGCGACGATTCTTGACTATCCCAACTACCGTCCCCAGATGTCGACCGTCCGACCCAAGGTCTTTGCCATGCCCCAGAGGGATGATTCGAGAAAAGGAGAGATCATTCAAGAGGCTCTCCAGATGACCGAAGATCAGGTTCGAACGAAGATTATCGAATTCATCAAAGGTGCGGAAACAGTCAATCTGGCGGATGCGGAGATCATCGTCTCAGGGGGAAGGGGCGTGGGAGGGCCGGAAGGTTTCAAGCCGGTGCGGGAACTGGCCGAGGTCTTAGGAGCCGCGGTAGGCTCCTCTCGTGCCGCTGTTGATTCAGGCTGGATTCCTTATGAACACCAGGTCGGGCAGACCGGTCGGACCGTCCGACCCAAGATTTATATTGCGTGCGGCATCTCAGGTTCCATTCAACACCAAGCCGGCATGAAGACCTCGGACATCATTGTGGCCATTAACAAGGATGCGGAGGCTCCGATTTTTAAGATAGCGACCTATGGCATTGTAGGTGATCTTTTCACCGTGGTTCCCATGCTGAAGGACGAGTTCAAAAAACGTTTGGGACGTTAGCCGATAAAAGGGAAGACAGCAACTAAAAAGCGGGGGGCAGAATAAAAAATCTGCCTCCCGCTTTTTAATTTAAAAAATAAAGGCCTCGTCTAACGGTAAAGATGCCCGTATCGTCAAACAGTAACGATGTTCGTCTTCAAATTCTTTAACCTAACCTTTTGATGGAAAATTACCATCAAACACTACTTGTATAATAATAATTTCTATTGACTTTCAGAAAAAGATGGATGACAATGAAACATGTTTAAAAAGAAAGGAGATAATTGTATGCGCAGGTATTGTAAATTTATTTTAGTTCTCGCAATATTGTTGATTTTACTTCCTATGACGGCCTTGTCCCAGATTGCTTACGACTCCAAACAGAAACTCCTCAGCGTCAAGTCAGAAGGAGGGCTATTGAGCGCCTTGCTTTCCGAGGTCAGCGCCAAGACAGGGATCGAGGTTTATTACAACCCTTCTTTTGATAAAAAGGTGTTTGTCAATATCAAGAATCAGCCGGTCGATGAGGTGATCAAAGCAATGATTAAGCCCCTGAACAATGCCTTCATCTATGAAGGAAAGTCCATCAAGGCGGTGAAGATTTTTCAAAAGACCGAGTCAGAGGCCTCTACAAAAATAAAACCTTCGATGAGCCAGTCCATCGCCACCTCCCCCTCCGCAGCCAAAGATCTCTCCAGGAAAGAAGCCCCCACCCGAAAGGAGCTGGAGTCCAGCGCAAGGGAAAGAAGGCGAAAACAAGCGGAGTCACAGGGCACCCTCAAGGAGTTTGAAGAGAAAGAGGCGCAGAGAGACAAGAGCAGGAAATCGCGCGAAATGAAGAGGGAAGAGAGAAGGCAGGAGAGGGAGAAGATGAAGATGGAGAGAGAGGAAAAGCGAAAAAAGATGGAGACAGAAGGTAAGACTACTCCCAGGACTAAACCTCAATAAATCGCCTGCCTAAAAAATAAAGTTTCGTCTAATGGTAATGGCAAAGAGACCCGTACCGTCAATTTGCTATTGAAATCAACGTTTGTTGTTGTCGAAGCTCGTATCGAGACTCGTATGTGGATGCTGGATACTCGAGCTTCAAGTATCGAGCCTCGTGCTTCGATACGAGCATCGTCACCGCAAAACTTTTTTTAGCCGGTTCTTAAAGGTAGGTTACCATTCAGGGTTTGATTTTCTTGATGAGTTCTGCTCGATTGGTCACGCCGAGCTTTTCGTAAATATGTTTGATGTGCGTCTTCACCGTGCTATCGGTAATGAAGAGAGCCCCGGCAATCTCTTTTGTTCTCTTTCCTCCAAAGATAAAGCCCAGCACCTCCTCCTCTCGTGGTGAGAGGTTAAATTCCCTGCATAGATGATGGAAGGCAGCTTTCTCTTTTGTGGCATCGAAACCTTCCTCATGCAAGATGCCTTCTTTTTTCCCAAATAACGCTTTTTCCCCCGCCCCCTCCACATCCGGAATTGTTTTTCTGCTTCCGCTCATTAAC
>DCVM01000017.1 GCA_002327985.1 Syntrophaceae bacterium UBA2188
CGACCTTTGATTTGGGGAGCATGTCACGGAATTCGATATACTGCGGAACTTTATACGGAGCCAGTCTCTCCCGACACCATTTAAGGAGATCGTAAGCGCTTACACCCTTTACATCTTCTTTCAGGACAGCAAAGGCTTTGATTCTTTCACCCACCTTCTCATCCGGAACGCCCACCACGCAAGCGGAGATCACTGCAGGGTGTTCCTGCAAAACGGCTTCTATTTCTGAAACAGCCACACGATAGCCTTTATGCTTGAGTGTGTCCACAGACCGATCTAAATAGAAAAGCCAACCCTTCTCATCTATCCTCACGATGTCACGAGTCCTGTACCAGAGTTTCCCGTCCATCTCGATAAAACATTNNCCGTCTCTTCGGGTTTGTTCCAGTAAGTCCTGACCATATGCTCAGAAGAGACCATTAACTCCCCGGGCTCACCATGAGGGACAGGTTCAAGCGTGTCGGGGTCTACCAACTTCACCTCCTGAAGAGGGGTGACCTTGCCCGCACTTCCTGCTGGCGCCTGTTCCCCCATGGGTGTTAAAGACACACGACCACAGGTTTCTGTTGCTCCGTACCCTTGGTAGATGGGCTGGCCAAACTTTTTGAGCCATCTCTCAGCCACCTCTGAAGGAAGCACGTCACCGCCGGAGAAACAGTATTTGAGGGAGCTCAAATTGTAGTAATCTACTCGGTCATGTTCAAGAATCATACGGTACATGGCAGGAACACCAAAGAACGTTAAGACCTTATATTTTTCCACATGGTCAAAGAGCCCATCCAGATTCACTCGTGGGAGTAACACCACCGTGTCTCCTGCAAGGATTCCTCCCAACCCTACCTGTTGACCAAGAATATGGAAAAGCGGGCCTCCTTGAACAACAATATCTTTTCCCTTAGGAATAAACTGTTCACTGACTGCCCTCTGTTCCACCGCGCTTTCAAGAAATAAAATGTTTGTAAACGGCACCCCCTTGGGAAGACCCGTGGTGCCGCCCGTGTAAAGCATTTCAACCATTTCTTCAGGCTCTGCCTTCAAGGATGGCAGGACGGAAACAGGGCCACCTTTAAGCAGTTTTTTAAAACGAAAGATATTCCCTCCGGAATTAAACTTCCCAACCGGGATTTTGTTAAACCCTCTCCCGATCAGCCATTTCCACCAGGGAAGAAGTTCAGCCAAATTGGTGACGATCACTCTCTTCAATTTGGTTTCAGGAAGAACTTGTGTAACGTATCCAAAGTTGGTATCCAGACAGAAGACGGTCTCAGCTTCGCTGTCATTGCTCATATATTTAAGATCAATGGGTGTATAGATGGGTGAAATAGGAATGGCGATAACCCCGAGGCGCATTAAAGCAAGCCAAGTGATGACCCACTGTGGACAATTTGGGAGATAAAGAACAGCCTTATCTCCTTTGGCGATACCGAGACGATGTAAACTAACAGCCAGGCTCTCGGTCGCCTCCTGGAGTTGAGAAAAACTATATTTCACGCCCAAGTAGATGAGCGCCGGCTTCTCCGGATGATCCCGAGAGACTTTTTGGAATTGTTCGTAAATGGAAGAAACGTTTGTTGTCATCGATCACTTAGCTAAAACAAGGTGATGTTCAAAACTCCAATTTCCAAATCCCAAATTTCAAATAATTCCCAAGTTCCAATATCCATTGACCCCCCTCACCCCATCCCTCTCCCCTAGGGGGAGAGGGGAAGGGTGAGGGGATTTTTTTACACTCCGAAATATGCCGCTTTCACTTCCGGGTTATTCATTAATTCCTGTCCTGTTCCAGAGAGGACGTGTATCCCGTTCTCTATGACATACCCTCGATCAATAATGGGCAGAAGGGGCCTGGCGAACTGTTCCGTAACCAGAATGGTGACCCCCTCCCCTCGAATCTGCTTGATGGCTCGTCTCAAATCCCGCTGGAGAACGGGAGAGAGCCCAAGCAAGGGCTCGTCCATCAGGAGGAGGCGGGGCTTGGTCATCAATGCCATGCCAATGGAGAGCATCTGTTGTTCTCCACCGCTACAGAACCCAGCCTTCCTTTTCTTTATCCCTTTCAAATGAAAAAAGACAGAGTAGACGAAATCGAAGGTTTTCTTTATCCCAGTATCTCTGCGAAGGTAGGCAGCAATTCTCAAATTTTCTTCGACACTGCTGTCAGGAAAGATCGGATGCCTTTCTCGACTTAAAACGATCCCCTTTTTAACCCTCTCGTCAGGTTCGGTGTTTGTAATATCCTCGCTTTCAAACCTCACCTCACCCAGCAGAGTAATTCTCTCGCCCCCTCTGCGGTCTTCTTTCCTTTTGATGTCAATCATCAAACCGGAGATCGTGTTCATCAAAGTCGTTTTTCCGGCGCTGTTTGAACCGAGAATACCGACAATCTCTTCCTTCCGGACCTCCAGACTGAGATCGTTGATGGCAAGGGAGTTTTCGAAAAAGACCATCAGGTTCTTTACCTCAAGCATCTCAGTCCTCGTCCTCACTCCCAAGATAGGCGGCTTTCACGGCCTCGTTTTCCATCATTGTACGAGGAGGCCCATCAGCAATTTTAGCGCCAAAATTGAGTGCAATAACTCGATGAGCAATCCGAAAAAGTTCTTTTAACCGATGCTCAACCATAATGATGCTAAGACCCTCCGCATTAAGTTTTTCGATAATGGGAAGAGTGCTTGCCACTTCTGACATGGACATCCCTGAAAAGAGTTCATCCAGAATGAGCAAATCGGGCCGAAGAGCTAAACAGCGTGCCAATTCCAGACGTTTCAAGTAACCGTGGGGAAGGCTTGAAGCTATTTTATAAGGTACAAAAGAATCGCGTTCAAAACCAACATCTTCCAGGAGATCAATCGCCACATCATCCCGATCCCCGTATTTCCCTCCCCTCAATTTTTTAACCCGAGAGGAATATAAAGGGATGATGAGATTTTTGAAGGCAGACAACTGATAAAATGGCTTGACCATCTGGAAGGTCCGGGCAATCCCTAACTCAGCTATCTTGTAAGGCATTTTACCCGTAATATTCCTTCCCTGATAGATCACGGTCCCAGAATCCGGTTTCACGAAACCCGTCAGCAAATTGACCAGCGTCGTCTTCCCTGAGCCATTCGGCCCAATAATCCCGAGAAGTTCTCCTTCTTGCAATTCAAAACTCACCCGAACAATGGCCGCCACTCCACCAAAATTCTTAGAGATATTCTCAACAGTCAAAATCGTCTTGTCCATAAATTGAAATTAACGTTTGTCGTTGTCGAAACTCGTATCGTTGCTCGATTGCCGATGCTGGAGGTTCGACTGTTCTTTATCACGCTTCGTTTTTCGAGCTTCGTACCTCGATACGAGCGTCGTCACCGGAGGCCCTTTTTTGTATTTGCAACTCGTAACCCAAACCGGCTTCACAACCATTGCCTTAACCCCCCTTCATCCCCCCTTATGTTAAGGGGGGAATAGAGGGGGGTTACCCCACGTCCACCATTCTTTCGAATTGGTGATACTTTCTTCTTAAATAGTGAAAGATACCTTCAGGTAAACCCACTACGCAGATAATGAGAATGGCGGAGTAGAAGACCACTCTCAATGTTCCAACCGCACGAAGGGATTCAGAAAGAGGCATGAGTATGAAAGCACCTATGGTTGGACCTGCAAAGGTCCCCACTCCACCTAAAACCGCAGCGGTTAAGGGTAAGATCGAATAATCCATTGCAAAGGCAGGCATTCCTACAAACCGATAGTAATGGGTCATGAAAGCGCCAGCAAATGCCCCTGCGATCCCGGCGATGAAAACAGCTTGAGCCTTAAACCAGTAGATGTTGATCGCTCCACTCATCACCGCCCGATCATTATCTCGGATTCCTTGCAGGACCAGCCCATAATCTTCATTGATCAATCTGCGAAAACCAAAAAGGCATATAAGCAGCGCAAAAACAGGTACATAAAGTTCCACCCATATATTAGGAAGAGGAGAAAGGGCGCTCATCCCTTCTGTGCCACCAAGAATTTTTGTCGTCTCAATAAATCGGGATAGGAGTAATGGCATCGTTAAAGTGACAATAGCAAAGTACACCCCTCTTAATCTCAAAACGGGAAGTAGCAATAAGGTGCTGAAAAGGGCGCCCCCTATAGTGCCCAGGGGGATGGTAAGAATGGGGGGAAGTTTAAAAGCAAAATTTAAATAGCCTGTAATATAAGCCCCTGTGCCGAAGAAAAGGGCTTGACCTAATGAGATTAATCCCACTGAGGCCATTAAATCCCAGCTCAATGCGAGCAAGGCGATCATACAGGTAATCATCAAGACCTTTTCCCAATACAGTCCAATCACTCCTTGTAAGAGTGGAAGAATGAGCAGGATAGCGACGGGTAAGACTCTTGGGAAGAGCAGATACGATATTTCTTTGTAAGACGAAAGGGCAAAGATATCCTCACATCTCGCCTTAATCCCCCGATCCAACCTCTCTTTTCGGTATTTCATAGATCCTCAAACCTACGATAGACAGTGAACTACCCCGCAGCAAGCTGCGGGGCATCAAATTCTCTAAAAAACTTTCCTCCCCCTTGATGGGGGAGGATTAAGGTGGGGGTGATGATAAGATCATTTCCCCCTCACCCTAACCCTCTCCCCCCAGGGGAGAGGGAGGCCATTCATCCCCCCAGCAGAGCTGAGGGGTATTCTGGCATATTTTTATAAACGACAAACAGTTCATTGTTCATCGTTCATTGTTCATCGTTCATTGTTCCAGGTTCATGGTTCATGGTTCATCGTTCATAGTTGTTGTTCAGACCCTTTCCTCCAACTCCTTGAACTTCCCAAACAGGCCGGATGGTTTAATCGCAAGAACTAAGACGATTGCTGCCAGATAGACAACCATCATCCATTCAGGCTTAAAGTATGTACCGGTGATGATTTGAGCATATCCGAGGATAAGGCTTGCTACCAGAATTCCCGGAACACTTTCCAGCCCTCCCACAATGCCAACAGCCACAGCGATCAACAAGACTTCATATCCTGTATTGATTGAAATGATACCAAGGGGAAGAATGACAATGGCAGCGACAGAAGCCATGGCTGAACCAAAAGCCAAGCTCAGTGCAGCGGTCCAATCTGACTTGATCCCCAGGGAGATTGCTGTTCGCTCATTCTGTGCAATCCCTCGGAAGGCTAAACCTATTCTTGTGTAGTGGGTAAAGAAATAAAGAAAGAGAACCAATCCCAATCCAATTCCAATGATGAAGAGCCGCTGATAATCGAGAGGGACGCCGACGATCATGATCGTCCCTTTTTTTAGGTAAGGAAGCGTAAACTCATAGGTCACGAATCCCATCCAGCGGAAGAGTTCAAGTATTCCAACCCCCAAAGCGAAGGTAGCAATGACCTCGGACAGTGGTATTCCCCGCACTCTTAAAAGAATAACCCAGTAAGTAACAAATCCCAAAAGTCCGACAACACCTATGGTCACAATGATCGCCAGAACAAGAGGAAAGTTGAGATAGTTGAGGAGCATCCAAACAATGAATCCGCTCAAGATATAAAATCCTCCATAGGCAAAGTTCGCCACCCCGCTAATACCGAAAGTCAGGCTGAAGCCCATGGCGATCAGCGCTAAGATAACGCTATTCACTAAACCATAGATAATGATGCTGGGTATCATATTTCCAAAAATGGTTTTTCGGTTAAGGTTAGGAGGCCCGTTTGGTGTAAGGTGGAGGGGTTAGGTCCATGTGTTTGAACACCAAAAACTTAACCCTATGACGATACGGGCATCATTACCTTGACCGTTGGACGAAGATTTTATTTTCAAGCTAATAAAAGGGGCGACCTTTTATCAGAAGATCGCCCCTAAAAGCCTATTTAGATTTTATTTCACATAAGCAGGACGCTGAATCTTCCCTTCTGCCACTATATCTGGATAGATCACGACTCTCTTTCCAGGCTTTACCCATTGGAAACCTACGCCCAAAGCTGTTTCTTTTGGATCTACGCCGTAGGCGACCTGGTGATCTTTCCCAAATCTTATCCTCCCAACAACTCCTTGCATATCTGTTTGCTCAAGAGCTTTGACCACTGCATCGGGTTCAACGGTCTTGGCACGCTCAAACGCATTGGCCAAAATATAAATCGAGTCATAGCTCGGTCCCGGACCATGACCGGAGAGTTCGGTTCTGGCTTTCTCTCCCCATCTTTTGCCATAATTTTGATTGAATTCCACTGATTTTGGCACTGCCTTCACCGGAATGGGCCCGACTTCATATACCATGTTTATCATCCCATCCACTTCGCCTTCAAATACCCCCCAGGCATTTTCACAGGAAACTGGGCTGATGAAACCGGAAAGCATCGCAGGAATTTGCATTGCACGAGCCTGCTTCAGCAAAATTCCACTCTGGGGCATGTCAAATATGGGCACAATGACTTGGGCATTTTGAGCCCTTGCTTTAATCAGAGAAGGAGAAAAGTCGGAAGCCCCTGTTGCATAAGTATCAAAAGCCGCCACTTCCCAAGCGTTCCCCTTCAGCCACCCCTGAAGACCTTGACCGGTTGCCTTAGCCCACAATACATCTTGTGTAATAATATATGCCTTGTTGGTTAAGCCAAACTCTTTTCTAATAAATCCCATCACTCCGCCCAGATAACTAGCCAGCTGAGGAGCATTCAAGCAGTTACGAAATATATATTTGTATTTGTCATATTCCTCCGAAACCTTTTTTTGTAAAAGAGGAGTCATAGCAATACAGCAAATATAGGGCAGTTTATATTTTGAGATAAGGTCCATCGTTGCCAAAAGAACCTCGGATCGGAAATTTCCCAATGCGATCGCATGAGGTTTCTTCTCAAGGATGAGTTTTTCTGCAGCTGTCAAGGCATCATGTACAGGAATCCCAGGTTCGTGTTCCCTCGTGTCGATTGAATAGGCTTCGATCTTGTGCTTTGTACTTCCTACCTGCACTCCACCTTTTGCATTGATCTCCTCCACAGCCATCTGGATGGCCATCCATCCATCCCTACCTTCAATTGAACCCAGGGCAGTCGGAACGCCTATGACAATAGGCTGACCGGGCTTAAGCTGGGCATGTGAGGTAAAAGGAAAACTCATTAAGAACACCAAAACCAGAAAACCAAAAAATATTCCCTTTTTCATAACCCCATCCTCCTTTAAAAAAGATTTAGAAAAGTGGCCATTAATATTACAAAATTTGGGACTTTTGTCAACAGTTAAAAAGGCCAACTGGTAATGCGTCACTGAAGCGGGGGGGCCATGGGTAGGGGAGGCTTTAGCCTCCCTTTCTAAAGGGCGACTGAAGTCGCCCCTACCCCGTTCAGGTGAGGCATTACGAGATGTCCCGTCAAAGAAAATCTAATAATTTCAATACAACCACCCAATCGAAGAGGGATTGGTATAATATTTACTCCAATTAAAATATTTTGTCAATAAAAAAATTATTGCAATTTATTTCTATTTCTGTTTAATATATCCTAATACAAACTCCAATATTGGATCAAAGGCTCCCATAACAATGGCAAGATTTAAACCCATAAGACAATTAAGAATCTCAGAAGAGGTTGCTGAGCAGCTTAAACAGTCGATTGTTTCAGGCCATTTCAAGCCTGGAGAGAAACTGCCTTCAGAACGTGACCTTGCAGAAGAGTTCCAAGTGAGTCGTGTGGCTATTCGAGAGGCCCTTCGGAAATTGGAGCATGCAGGATTTATTGTTACACGGCAAGGGGCAACAGGTGGTGCTTTTGTCACTGACCTAAACTTCGAATATCTGGTAAACGCTTTTTTAGATCTATTTCTTGCAGATAAGATTTCGATTCCTGAACTACACCATGTGAGACTTCTTATTGAACCCGAGGTAGCCCGATTGGCAGCCTCCAACATCACTCCCCAATATGCTCAACGGCTTAAAGAGTCTTTGGATATTGAAGAACTTCCTATAGCCTCTTTATCAGTAGATGTGGACAGAAAGCAAAGAGTCCATTTTATTTTGGCTGAAATGTGCGGAAATCGCTTTTTTGAAGCACTTATACGATCTTTATTGGGATTGACCAAAAAGGTAGTAGAGGCGGTTAATCCTGATCCGGACATTGTTCATCCAAGAGGAATGCATTGTTCTGTGGTGGAGGCGGTGGTAAATGGTAATGTTGAAGCAGCGGCTGAGGCCATGAAAAAACACACCCTTGACTTCGGCGAGAATTTTATCAAAATGGAGAGAACCTACCGAGAAAAAAATTCACTCAGGCAACTTTAAACTATTGCTTTCGCTCCTAAGTATTATTAGATTCTCTATCGTCCCTTCTTGAGAAATAGAAAATATAAACTCTTGTAATTCCATAACCCAGAAGGGTTCCCACAATTACATCCGTGGGATAGTGAAGACCTAAGTAGATGCGTGTCCACCCTATGAATCCTGCAACGATGTAAAATATGACTCGATATCGCGGAAACCAACGAGCTAAAAGAACTGCCATCATAAAAGAAAAAGCGGCGTGGGCGCTGGGGAAACTGGGGTCCAGAATTTCACCCGGACCTTTAGAAAGCTTCGAGGCCATCTCCAGAAATAAAAAGGGTCTCTGACGATGGATGAGAAATTTGAGGCTATAGATGACTGCTGATTGGATGGCATAAAGAAGAACGAGATGGCGGAGAACTTTTCTCTGCCTGGTGATCATCCAGCTAAGAAGAATAAAGAAAATTAATGCAAAATGGCTTCCCAAGTAGGTCAGCCAAGGCAACAAATAATCAAGAACGGGTAAGCTCCACCATCCATCTGCCCACATCATGAATTTCAATTCCCAGGCCATCTTTATCTCCAAAAAATGAGAGGAGTTTTAATCAGTGATTTTTTAACCAAATTGAACTGATGATCTCTGACAAAACCACCTCTATCATTGCATTTTTATAAAAATATGCCAGAATACCCCTCAGCTCTGCTGGGGGGATGAATGGCCTCCCTCTCCCCTGGGGGGAGAGGGTTAGGGTGAGGGGGAAATGATCTTATCATCACCCCCACCTTAATCCTCCCCCATCAAGGGGGAGGAAAGTTTNNTTGCTGCGGGGTAGTTCACTTTGTCAACGGACACCGAAGTTAAATATCATGACTTAATGAGAAAAAGAAATATCTGAGGGGACAAGGAGAGGAGAGCAAAACAATAAGGGATGAAAGAAAAATTTATACCTGCTCCTGTTTTTTTCGTTCTTCCATTCTTAGTTCCCGCCTGAGCATTTTACCCACTTTTGATTTAGGTAACATATCACGAAATTCGATATAATGAGGAACCTTATAGGGTGCAAGTCTGTCTCGGCACCAGTTCATTAACTCGTAACTACTCGCACCCTTTGCATCCGATTTCATCACCACAAAAGCTTTTATCCGTTCTCCCACCTTTTCATCCGGAATACCCACGACACATGAGGACAGCACCGTAGGATGTTCCTGTAATACCTTCTCGATCTCGGCCGCAGCAATCCGGTACCCTTTGTGCTTAATCATGTCGACCGATCGATCCATAAAATAATACCAGCCCTTTTCATCGATCCGCACAATATCCCTCGTTCGGTACCAAACCTCTCCCTCGATACTTATAAAACATTCAGCCGTTTCTTCAGGCTTATTCCAGTAATAGTTTTTTGCATAAGCTGAAGCGACCAGCAGCTCCCCAGCTTCACCAGGAGGAACAGGCTCCAAGGTGAGGGGGTCCACCACTTTGATTTTATTATCCGGGATCAGTTTGCCGATGCTCCCGGACGGTGCAATGCCATCCCTGGCATAAGAGGCCGTTATCACCCCACATGTCTCCGTCGTTCCATAAGCTTGATATAAGGGAACTTTGAACTTCTCAAACCATCTCTCTGCAATCTTGACGGGTAGAACATCACCCCCCGTTCCGCAAAATTTCAGAGAACTTAAATCATAATAGTCCACTCGGTCATGCTCAAGGATCATGCGGTACATAGCAGGAACGGCGAACATGTTCGTTGCCCGATACTGCTGGATATAATCAAACAGGGCATCTAAAACAACTCTCGGAAAAAGCATTAAGGTTTCCCCATGCACCACCAATGGAGCCATCGCATCCATTTGGCCGATGATATGATAAAAAGGGGCTGCCAGCGCTGAGATGGACTTCCCTGGAAGGGCGACGGCCTCACTTGCCCTTCTCCACTCCCGAACTCTGGAGAGAAAGAGGCCCATGGAGAGAGGAACCCCCTTTGGAAAGCCTGTCGTGCCGCCCGTATAGAGCATCAGAGCTGTTTTCTCAGCTCCCTGTCCAACAAATCGGGGAAGAGATGAAGGATCGCCTTTTTTCAACAGTTCTTTAAAAGAAAAAGAATTCTGGTCCGAAGGAATCTTCCCTTTGGGAACTCGGTTGAAACTCCTCACAATGAGCTTTTTCCACCATGGCACAAGGTCAACGATATTGGTGACGATGACCCGTTTCAACGGGGTTTTCGGGAGAACCTCCACCACATAATTCAGATTGGTATCCATACAGACGATGGTTTCCACCCCACTATCTGTCGCGAGGTATTCGAGGTCGTAAGAGGTATAGACCGGAGCAACAGGTATCGGAATCGCATGGATTCGCTGAAGGGCTAAATAGGTGATCAAAGCTTGGGGAAGATTAAAAAGATACAAAATCACCCGATCGTCTTCTCTGACCCCCAGCCGATAGAGCGAAGCGGCAAATTTCAATACCATCTCGAGAAGCTCGGAATAGGTGACCTTCTCTCCTAAACAGACCAGGGCGGGTTGATGAGGAGATCTCTTCGTCACCTCCTCAAAACATCCATAGATCGTGTCAGCAAGTAAATCGCCGGCCTTCATCTCTTCATGATCCTAAACACCAAGATAGGAAGCTCTCACCTCAGGGTTATCTGCCAGCTCTTCTCTTGTCCCACTGATGACGAGCATACCGTTTTCGATCACATATCCCCGATCGATAATGGGCATAAGAGGCCTGGCAAATTGTTCTGTCACCAAGATCGTAATGTTTTTCTTATGAATGTCTCGAATCGCCCGGGCCAAATCCGACTGAATGGCAGGACTCAACCCCAAGAGGGGTTCATCCATGAGCAAAAGCCGGGGACGAGCAACCAGGGCCATGCCGATGGCCAGCATCTGCTGTTCCCCGCCGCTGAGCAATCCCGCCTTCCTATGCCTCAGCTTGGTTAAATGAGGAAAAAGTTGAAATACATCCTCCATCTCTTCTTTGACTTTATGCTTTTCAGTCAGATATCCGGCTATTTTTAAATTCTCAACGACATCACTCTCGCGAAAAACAGGATGTCTCTCCCGACTCAAGACAATTCCTTTCCTCACCCTCAGGCTCGGCTTGATGGTCAGGATATCTTCCCCTTCAAATTTCAATGCCCCGAGGAGGGTGATTCTTTCTCCCCCTCTCCGATCCTCCTTCTTCTTCATATCCACCAATAATCCAGAAATCGTGTTCATCAAGGTGGTCTTCCCCGCACTGTTTGAACCGAGAACGGCAACGATCTTTCCTTTTTCCACCTCTAAAGAGAGATCATTGAGGGCAATAGCATTTTCAAAAAATACCATGAGGTTCTTAACCTCTAACATCTAACGTCCCTTCCATCTCATCCAAGTTTGGTTAATCAATCTCCACCTCACTTCCAAGATAGGCCTTCTTCACTTGCTCCGTATTCATGACTTCTCGGGGGGAACCCTCCGCAATCTTCTGGCCGAAGTCCAAGACCATCACCCGATTCACCACACGGAAAAGCTCTTTTAACCGATGCTCGATCATGATGGTTGTCAGCCCCTCTCGATTAAATTTTTCTATGAGAGGCAGTGTGCTCGCCACCTCGGACATGGACATGCCGGAGAAAAGTTCATCGAGAATGAGTAAATTCGGCCTCAGGGCTAAGGCCCGGGCCAAATCCAATCGCTTTAAATAACCATGAGGAAGGCTGCCCGCTAATTTATAAGGGACAAAGGAATCACGCTCAAATCCCATATCATCTAAAAGATCTACAGCGGTTTCATCTCTTTCACCATATTGACCGCCCCTGAGTTTCTTTACACGGGAGGAACACAATGGAATGATGATATTCTTATAGGCCGGGAGATGATAGAAGACTCTGGCCATTTGAAAGGTGCGAGCAATACCGAAGCTCGCAATCGTATAGGGCATCTTTCCTGTAATCTCCTTCCCCTGATAAATCACTTTCCCAGAATCAGGTTTGACAAAACCTGTGATCAGATTGACCAGGGTGGTCTTCCCCGAACCATTCGGGCCGATGATCCCTAAGAACTCTCCCGGTTGCATCTCAAAACTTACCTGTTGGATGGCCACCACCCCTCCAAAATGTTTATGGAGCCCTTCGACTTTCAAAATCGCTTCGGTTGCCACTCGATTAGATCTCCGTCAACCTTTCAAACTGTTGATATTTTCTTTGCAGATAATGGAAAATCCCTTCTGGCAAACCAATAATACAAATGATTAAGACGATACAATAAAAGGTAATCCTGAGTCCTGCTAAGACACGAAGAGCCTCCGAAAGAGGAACCAGAATCAAACTCCCAAAGACTGCACCGGCAAATGTTCCCGCCCCTCCCAAGGCTGCAGCCGTTAACGGCAGGATAGAATAATCCAGGGCAAAGGCACTGGGACCCACGAACTGATATTGGTGGGTCATAAAAGCTCCGGCAAAACAGCCTACTGAGCCAGCGATAAATAAAGCCTGAATTTTACGCCAGTAAATATTAATGGCCGCACTCATGACGGCACGGTCATCATCCCGGATGGCATTCAGGACGAGGCCATAATCTTCATTGATAATTCTTCGAAAGCCGAAGAGGCACACCAGCAATGCGCCCACCGCTAAGTAAGGAGGAACCCATTTATTGGTAAAAGGGGTGAGACTGGATAACCCATGGGAGCCACCTAAATATTCCGTTGCAATGATGAGTCTTGAGAAAAGCATCGGTCCTACAAGAGTGATCATCGCAAAGTAGATTCCTCTTAATCTTACAACCGGTGAGAGAAAGGCAGCGCAGAGGATTCCACCTCCTAACGTGGCGACAGGGATGGTTAACAGGGGAGGCCATTGAAGATATTTGGCAAGGGCTCCAGCAATAAAGGATCCGACACCGAAAAAAAAGGCCTGTCCAAGGGAGAACATCCCACAAGAGGCCAAGAAGTCCCAACTTAATGCAAGCAGACCAAGGATGCAGGCATAAATAAGAACCTTCCCCCAGTATCCAGTGAGCACCAAAGGCAAAACCAGTAATCCCACTACCGGCAAAACTCTTGGAAGCAGCAGATAGAGGATTTCTCGATAGGACGAGATCACATAGATGGTATCGCTCCTTGCCTTGATCCCTCGATCTAAACGTTCCCTCCGAAATTTGAGATTGGCTTCAGCCACCTTAAACCCTTTCTTCAAGTTCCTTAAATTTACCCAGCAAGCCCGAAGGACGAACAGCCAGGATAAAAGCAATCGCCCCGAGAGGGACAATGACCATCCATTTGGAGCCGATATATTTCGCCACAGCGATCTGTCCAAATCCAATAATAAAACTGGCGATGATCATTCCCGGAATACTCTCCAATCCACCGACAATGGCAACCGCTACAGCGAAAATCAACACCTCATATCCTACGGTGGACTCGAGCACTCCCATCGGCAGAATCAAGACTGCAGCGATGGCAGACAAGGCAGATCCAACCGCCAAACTTAAAGCCCCTGTCCAATCCGATTCTATTCCGAAGGTAAGGGCGGTATGCTCATTCTGTGCAATACCTCTGAAGGCCAGGCCGATCTTGGTATGATGAACAAAAAGCCATAATAAAACGGCAAGGATCACCCCAATCCCTAAGACAAACAGGCGCTGATAATCGACTGCCACGCCTTGGATCTCTATGCCACCTTTTATAAAAATCGGAAGATTATAATAGAAACCATATAAACCTATCCACACCAAGAATTCTAAAATCGCTATTCCGGCTGCAAAGGTGACCACCACTTCTGCCAACGGAATGCCTCTGATTCGAACCAGTAGCCCCCAATAGAGGGCGAAACCGATAAGGCCGGCGATCACAACGGTCAGAGGTAAAGCAAGATATATAGGAAGGCGGAGGGTGTTCATGAGAGACCAGGCAATGAAACCACTGAGGATATAGAGCCCCCCATGTGCAAAATTAGCAACCCCGCTAATCCCATAAGTGAGGCTAAACCCCAGCGCATAAAGAGCTAAGGTGACGCTTTGAATCACACCATAAATAAAGAGGGATAACATCTTTCTGAATCCTATTGAAAGGTCATCGCGGGATGCTGACCGAAGGGAATATGAAGGAGGGGAACAGATTGATGGAGATTCTGTTCCCCTCTGCTTTCATTTCTTCCCTATTTCATCCATGGAGGCAGGATGATCTTTCCCTCGGCAACAGAAGGCGGGTAGATGGGAACCATCTTTCCTTTTTGCCACTGGTAGGCTAAGCATACTGCTGTCTCCGCAGGATCATTACCGAAAATGGCCTGATGCGTCTTATCAAACCTTATTCTTCCGGTCACACCTCGATAATCTGTTTTTTCTAACTCTGCAATTATTTTTTCCGGATCGAGACTTCCAGCGCGTTCAATGGCTCCAGCCAAGACATACGCTCCGTCGTAAGCGGATCCGGTAATCCATTGAGACCTTGCTAATCCATATTTTTTAACAAAACGCTCTACGAACTCTCTTGCTTTAGGAACCTTCTGAAGTGGTATGGCAGAACCCAGAGATCCTTCAGTCTGGATGCAGTATTCGATGTCGCTACCAATGATCTCCCATCCTCGTGCAGAGGATACCCCCACGATATGGCCCACAATCAGCGCCGGCACCTTCATCGCGGCATATTGCTTAATCATAATGGTGCCTCCCTGAGCCACATCCCACATGGTTAATACGACCTGGGCCTTTTTCTCCTTCACCTTGGTTAACGCGGCAGAGAAGTCGGTCGAATCGCTTGCGATCACCTCATAGCCAACCTCCTCCCAACCCGTTTTCTGGCAATGAGCTTTCAGCACACCCATAAATCCCTTACTCAATAACGTATCCTGTTGCAAGACGAAGAACCGGGTCAGGCCATACTGGTTTTTAAGGACGTCCAATGAATCGGTTAATGTCCTGGGCACAATCGTTGCGTCCGTGCAAACTCTAAACAGATATTTATATTTTGCAGGATCTGTGGCAAACTGTTTCTGGAACATATGGGTCTGTGCATAAGAACCGACATAGGGTATTTTATACTTTGCAATCAGGTCCATGCCCGCCATGAGCGCCTCAGAGCGACCGAAACCGATTAGAATGGCATCGGGTTTCTGCTCCAAGATGACTTTTTCAGCAGCCAGGAGAGCATCATGAATCGGCGTTGTGGGATCCATGTCTCTCGTATCGGCGGTGATAATTTTAATTTGCCTTTTCTCACCCCCTACCAACACCCCTCCTTTGGCATTGATTTCTGACACAGCCAACTCAACGGCATGCGTCGCATCATAACCATAGTCAGATTTCAGTGCTGTTGGGATTGCGACAACAATCGGTTTTGGTGCTGTCTGAGAAGAATTGACCCAAAAAAGACCCACCGTAAGCGCCATGAGGAATAAAATCGTAAAAACTTTCTTTTTCATATGCCTAATCCCCCCTTTTCAAAATTTTGTTCGTGAGCTTGTGCAATCTATAACAATGTGCTAATTTTTTGTCAAGGGTTTTATTTTGATTATAACTTGTTGTTTTTAAAAGATATTTTAAAGGGGTATTTGATGAATAATATTTACCAAATTTTGACTCTGGGTGCAGACACTGGCAATCTGATCCAGATCACTGCAAGATGAGTTAAAAGCAATTGAGAATCCAACCCTCTCAAACATGTCGATATCGCCTTTGCTATCTCCAATGGCGATCACTTCTTCAGGTTTCACTTCAAATCGTTTCAAAATCCTCTCCACCCATTCTGCTTTCTGATCATAGTAAACCTGAATTTTCACTTTTCCAGTCAAAACACCATCTTCATAGAGAAGATCATTCGAAATAGAATAATCAAAACCGTATTTCTGATGAACCCAGTTGGTCAGGAGAGATAGTCCAGAAGAAACCATTGTAAGTTTCAACCCTCTCTTCTTAAGAAAGCTGATCAGTTCATCTACTCCTGGATGAAAGGGAACCGTTTTGACGATCTCTAACAATTCCTCCACCCTCATCCCCTTCCAGACCTGGGCATCGCGCTCACAAAATTCTTCGTAAGAAATCTTCCCAGCTAAAAACTGATTCTGGTATTCCTCTGCAAATCCGCACCATTTTCCTAATCGTTTATGAATATATTCCCAGATGGATCGCTCCTGAGTAAGCGTCCCATCAAGATCGAAAATGACAAGCTTGAAGCAATCTTTCTTTTTCATTGACACGGCACACCTTTATAAAAGAAAATACCTCCAAGGTCAATTTGGATTACGGTTACGGTGACGACACCCCTGCCTACCGGCAGGCAGGCGTATCGGTTACCGATAACGGGCCTCGTTACCTTAACCAAAAGACGAAGATCGAGCATCGATACGAGCTTCGACAACGACAAACGTCAATTTCAAATTAACGGAAGTGAACTACCCCGCAGCAAGCTGCGGGGCATCAAATTCTCTAAAAAACTTTCCTCCCCCTTGATGGGGGAGGATTAAGGTGGGGGTGATGATAAGATCATTTCCCCCTCACCCTAACCCTCTCCCCCCAGGGGAGAGGGAGGCCATTCATCCCCCCAGCAGAGCTGAGGGGTATTCTGGCATATTTTTATAAAGACAGGAGGGAATGAAATGAGTATGGAAGGATGGACGGAAAAAGAAATAAGAAATAAAAGTCTGATGGCGCCCTGTGGGTTATATTGTGGTGCCTGTGGAGTCTACATTGCCACAAGGGATAAGAATGAAAAATTCAGGGCTGTCATGGGTAATCTCTACGGGACAAAACCAGAGGATACCGAATGCTTGGGCTGCATGCAGCCTGATCCACCTCAGAAACTCTATAGCTTCTGCAAATCCTGTGCAATCAGGGATTGTGTAAAATCGAAAGGGCATTATTCTTGCCACCAATGCAAGGAATGGCCATGCAGTTTGATAGAAAATTTCGTTTTTTCCACCGGCATCAGAGTGATGAAAAGGACGGTCCCGATATGGCGCTCCAAGGTCGCCGATCACGGCGATGAGAAAGGGTGCATCGAATGGGCACAATCAGAATGTGAGCGCTATCATTGCCCTTCATGTGGCAAGCCACTTTTCAGAGGGGCACAGCGCTGCAGAGCATGTGGAAAACCCGTAGCAGACGAATTGGACGGTTCGTTATAATAGAAAGCGTCAAACTAATCAATTACTATTTGTTTGACAGATATCATATAATTTGCTATAAATTGAATGACAAACAGTTGAGGAGGTAGATATGCGTTTTATATCTGTAAGGGACCTAAGCACAAAACCTAAGGAAATTTGGAGTAAAATCAAGGAGGAGGAAATGGTTGTCACCTCCAATGGGAAACCCATCGCAATACTTTCCGGGGTGACAGAGGAGACCCTTGAGAAGAAGCTGCGGGCGATCCGGAGCAGCCTTGCCCTCATGGCCTTAGAGGAGATGCAAAAAAGGTCCCTGGAATTAGGATTAGACAAGCTGACCGATTCTGAAATTGAGTCAGAGATCCAGGCTGTCCGGAAGGCTCGACGACGATGATCATTGTTCTCGACACCAATGTCATCGTTTCAGGAATTCTAAGACCATACAGCAAGGCGGCAGTCATTCTCCGCCTTGCCGCAACTGGAATGATCAAGCTGGCTTATGATCTTCGAGTTCTTTCTGAATATCAAGATGTCTTAAAACGTTCCAAATTTCCCTTTACAAGGGAAGATACCAATATCTTCCTCGATCAGGTGGAGAAGGAAGGGGTTCTTGTTTCAGTCATGCCTCTGAAGTTTCGACTTCCTGATCCGGACGATGAACCTTTTTTGGAAGTTGCTTTGTCAGCAAGGGCAGAGGCTATGATTACTGGTAACAAACGCCATTTCCCCAAAAAGGAATATCAAGGAACCAGAATCTTATCACCCGCAGAATTTCTGGAAGCATTCGGAGATAAAATATAAAAATTTACCGACTGTTGAGTTAGGAATGCTTAGTCTGCCGATCGGCTCTTCGCTCTTCCGGTTTCTCGAAAATCAATCGGACATCTTTGTCATGCTTAGCAACTCTTTCTATTGGATGGGCCACTCCCCTCTTTCTTTCAGGACCTCCCAGTAGACTTGAAGAGTTTCATTCACAGCAGGCATCCCGGCATAAGGAGCCAACTGGAAAAAGATCTCCGTCATTTTTCTTGGGTCGCAGCCAACATTCAAGGCAGCGTTTAAGTGAAGTTTCAGCTCATCCGTGGCGCGCAGGGCCGCCAACATGGCACACGCAACCATCTTGTCTCTCGGGCAGGGTCAACACCGTTCTGGAATAGAGCCTGCCGGTGATGAACAGGGAAAAATCGTCAGCAAGTTCCCTATCAAATTCTTTCCACATCAGATAGGGGGGATCCATCTTGATCCCTTTACCGAAGAGTTGTTGGCTGTCTCTTGAGTCTTTTTCCTTAATTCGTCGTTCATGGCAGGAGTCCTCCCTCCATCCGAAGCGCTTAAGATTATTTTGGGAGCTAACGAACCATGAAAGCAAGTCAGCAGAGCCCAAACAGACTGTCAATATCTCAACATTTCAACTACTTCACGAAATGATGTTTATGGGTTATTATTTGTTACAAAAAAGAAAAAATCTAAGTCATCTTCTTTTATCTTTTATGATGGGTTTTTCATCCCTGAACAGTGAACTACCCCGCAGCAAGCTGCGGGGCATCAAATTCTCTAAAAAACTTTCCTCCCCCTTGATGGGGGAGGATTAAGGTGGGGGTGATGATAAGATCATTTCCCCCTCACCCTAACCCTCTCCCCCCAGGGGAGAGGGAGGCCATTCATCCCCCAGCAGAGCTGAGGGGTATTCTGGCATATTTTTATAAAAGTTGGAAAAA
Source organism: Syntrophaceae bacterium UBA2188 (assembly GCA_002327985.1). Taxonomy (GTDB): domain Bacteria; phylum Desulfobacterota; class BSN033; order BSN033; family UBA1163; genus UBA1163. Next base: position 19,034 of record DCVM01000017.1, read on the forward strand.
TCAAATGATAAATGATATCGGGTAGGGGAGGCATTAGCCTCCCTCTTAGGCGACTAA
>DCVM01000170.1:0-5521 GCA_002327985.1 Syntrophaceae bacterium UBA2188
AAATTCTCTCTTTGTTTGCCGGGCCGCACCTTCAGAAATATTGGCAGGAATGGAAACCGCCGCCCTCCTCATCTGGTTCCCTAAACCATACTCCTCGCTTTTAGGAAAAGAGGATGTTATTTCATAAACCCCCTTTACCAAATTGACCGACTTCTGCCATACCTCCAATTTTTTATGTGGCTTTTCTAACACCTCACCTTTTACCCCTTACTCTTTACTGGTTTATTGGGTCTGTTGGGTTCTTAGGGTTTATTGAGTTTGTTAAGTTATTTAGATGTAAGGAGGCGTATGCGTATCTGGTTATCATTAATGACGGCAAAATTGCCATGCCAGTCAGATCGGCTTTCCAAGTTCTCCACTATTTTATGTATAACAGATGCGGGGGACGGGGCTGAGATCCGAAACAGAATGATTCCACAAGATGCCGGAAGTCTGGAATGAAAAGCAAGTTCACCAAAATCTTTATCGAAGGTTACGATTATACGTTTCTCTATCTGGGCCTGCTGGAGAATTGCCCGGTCTTTGCTCCCGGGTGCATCTGTACGAATCCAGACGATGTCATGCCCTCTCTCTCGCAAGGCCTCTATTGCTTCTCCTGGGAAGTTCTCATTCGCAAGAATTCGCACTAGTCACACAGCCTTAGGATAGACACGCTCTTCGTGTAATATCGTGCTTGCGTAGCTCAAACACGCAAGTATATCCTCACGAGTCAGGCCAGAATAGTTCCGTAAAATTTCGTCTTCGGACCAACCTTGTGCTAATAGGCTAATGATAAATTCCACTGCCAGCCTGGTACCCTTTACGACAGGCTTTCCCAGGAGAACTTCTGGATCCAGCGTAATGCGTTCTTTCCAATCCATTAAATTCGCCCCTTATTTATAATATCAATAGCACAAATTCACCCCCTGTTCAACTACCGCTCTCAGAAGGACTGGGGGGACATTGTTGAAAATGGTCACTTTTCATTGACTCGTCTATAAAAAAGTATACCAGGATATCAGTAGATCAGTAGGAAGCAAATCAGCTTATCAGGATATCAGTGAGAAGCATACCAGCAGATCAGAGGACCAGGGGGACCTGATGATCTGGTATTCTGATATTCTGCCAACTGGTGTGCTGATACTCTGATATACTATGCTGCATCGGGTCTATTTGCGTTCCATGTCCGGGGAAATGGCGAATTCGATTTCCTGGATATGCTGGCGGAGGATGGAAACATCCGTATCGGTGCGAAGCTTCACTTTCAGATAAGTCTCTGTAATCGTCCCCGTGAGTTTGTCACCATATTTGGAATAGAGGATGTCTTTCTCGCCCTCTTTCTGTCCACCTGCCCCCTTTCCAAGGTTGACCTTTTGAATATCCATTTTTTTAAAAGAAATCGTTCCGTAAATGGTCCTGATTGAGATGGATTCAGCCAGCAGATCTCCCATCAGAATGTCGCCATTTCTCAAGGTAATCCGGGCCAACTCCGAAGGCGTAGAATCGGCCGGCAGGATCGATTCTTTCATTGTTAGATCTTCTTTTTTCTTTCCTTCATCGCCAGTCAGCAAGAGGGAAACCTTCTTAACCTTTTCGAAAGGAATGGAAACCTGACCAAAATCGGACCTCCCCTTAAAAGAAGAAAATTGTCTGAGTCTGAGGGTGTCTTTTTTCTCAGTTGTGAACTGGACCTCGATCCAGTAATTCCCGCCCATCGGCTTGATCTCAAACGAGGTGATCTCCTTCCAGTCGAGCCTGCCAATGCCCCCAGCCCGGTCGATGGAAAACGTCCGCCTCCCGTCCATGCTAAAGTCACTGACCTGAAAAAGGTCACCCTCGACCGTTTCAACGCGGGCGTTTACGGCATAAATGGTCACCGGAACAAGAATGAGCACCGTGACTACCAGTAGGAGTTTCGTTTTCATGGAGACCTCTGGTCTTTCTGGTTCATCTGGTTTGTTGGGTTTGTTGGAAAACCTTGGTAAGTCTTCGAAATCTTTTTCGACCTTGACTTTTTATTCCCTTCTTGATTTTGGAATGCATCAACGGATGAACGATGTCTTTTTTTTCAAAAAGCGAAAGGCGAAAAATAGAACTAACGTGATGCCGATGAAATCGAGGAGCACGTCGGTGACAGAAGCCTCCCGGCCCGGGACATAGACCTGATAGATTTCGTCGGCGATGGCAACGATTGAAGCGATCCCTCCGGAGAGAAGAAAAGGCTTTCTCTGGTTTATCTGGTTTCTCTGGTTTNNTCTGGTTTATCTGGTTTATTGGGTTAATTTTTAAAGGGATGAACGAGAAGATGAGAAAAAAAGTAAGGATTCCATAGAGGGGGATATGAAGGAGGCTGTACGGGTTAAACTTAGACAATCCTTGAGACAAGGACGAACTGGCTAAAAGAAAGATACCAGCGACATAAGCCATGGACAGGATTGAAAAGAAAAGTCTCANNCTCCCCCTTGATGGGGGAGGATTAAGGTGGGGGTGATGATAAGATCATTTCCCCCTCACCCTAACCCTCTCCCCCCAGGGGAGAGGGAGGCCATTCATCCCCCCAGCAGAGCTGAGGGGTATTCTGGCATATTTTTATAAGCATACACGCTCTCACGAGCGCAGGCTTCCGCCGTTTCGAATTTTGAGAAATCCGATTCAGTCTCTTCCTCTTTGATTGTGCCAAGTCAATGGGCAGCAACGTTTATTGAGTTCATTGGGTTTATTGGGTTCATTGAGTTTATTGGGTTTAAGCCTGGTTCAACTCAATTAACCCAACAGACTGATGAAACCCTATAAACCCTTTCAGGCGACTTTTTTGATTTGGTACCTTGACACCTGGACCGAAACATCGACACCAATCAGGCTTAAGAGCACCCTGACCCGTTTCCCATCTGACATTTTTTTATCAAAAACGCCCACCAGGTCTTTGAAAGGACCCGATATGAATTGAACCAGGGTGCCTTCTTGCAATCCATCGTCCAGCTTCACCAGATTGTTTTCCCCCATCCGTTCCCTGATGGCCTGGATCACTTTCTCAGAGATTGGGATGGGTTCGTTTCCCATCCCCAGAATCTTACTGACCCCCCTGGTCCACTTCACTTTATAGAAGTGAGTCTCGATATCAATCTTTGCAAAAAGATAGTTTGGAAAAAGGGGTTTAATCTTTGGGGAAATCCTCCCGTTGGAGCATTGGAACATCTCGAGAAGAGGAAGAAAGACCTCGATCTCCTGGTTGGATAAGTTGGTTTCAACACGGTGTTCATTTCCGGGTTTGGTGTGAACGACGTACCATTTTGAGTTCATTGAGTTTATTTGGTTTATTAAGTTCATTGGGTTCATTGAGTCTTTTGATTTATCAGTCATGGAGCCATTCATTACTATTTTTTTGGGTTAGTGAACTACCCCGCAGCAAGCTGCGGGGCATCAAATTCTCTAAAAAACTTTCCTCCCCCTTGATGGGGGAGGATTAAGGTGGGGGTGATGATAAGATCATTTCCCCCTCACCCTAACCCTCTCCCCCCAGGGGAGAGGGAGGCCATTCATCCCCCCAGCAGAGCTGAGGGGTATTCTGGCATATTTTTATAAATTAATGAGTTAATCAGTCACTGGGTTTCTTAACACCTCCGCTGGATATCCTCAGGACGAAAGCCCACAGGATGGTGTAGAGGAAGGCATTGGCAGGGACCTGGATGTTTCGCTCAACAAGGCTGTGAAACATCAATGCCAGAATACCAACCAAACTGCCTATTCCGATATATCTCCCTGGTTCCCGGTGAGAGAGAGTACGCATCCCTGAAAAGACTTTAAAAAAGAGGAATAAGAATAGGATGGTGAGCAGCCCCATCCCCAAGATTCCCACTTCTGAAACAAGTTGGAGGAAATCGTTCTCCGCATGGCTCACCACCCCCCTGAGGTAAAAGGACCGATACATGGGAAATACCTGAGGGAAGGTCCCCAGCCCAGAACCCAGAAGGGGAAAGTCTTTCACCATTTGGAACGTATTGACCCAGATATCCCATCTCATCTTAAAATCTTCTGTGGAAACGAAAAATCGGCCAACCACGGCATCGAGCCCGATCCATGCAGCCCATAGAATCGCGAGGCCCAATATCAATAATGATGTCTTGGAAAATCGGTATTCTTTTTGTGGGGTCCTAAAAAGAAAACTGATCAGGGTAAAGGAAAGAAGGAGGCTGATGATCCCCATCCTGGAGGCTGTGAAAATCAAACCCAGAATCATCACGATCACACTGAATCCAATGAGAAGGGTTTTCCCATCCAGCGAAGAGAGTTGATGCCGCCATCCCAGAGATCGCCCTCGATGCAAGGCCTCGCGCGAGAAAAGGAAACCGATGCTTAACGGAATCACCATCAACAGGTACCCTGCCAGGTGGTTTCGGTTGACAAAGGTCCCGGTGACGGAGGAGATAAAGGGCGACCCATCTAAGTGGAGGACATGGCGATGGCCAGTAAAGAATTCGAACATTCCATACAGGGATTCCGCGAGACCCACCAGCAGGATTACGAGGAGGAGTTGACTCCTTGTCCGATCGTTTTGCGAAAGGGGCTTCCAACGAAGCAGAAAGATAAAAAGCCCGCTAAGGGTCAGCCACTTGAAGAATTCAATCTTCGTATTAAAAGAAACAAATGAAAGTGGAAAGCCCGAAGTGAAAAACTCCAAGCCCAATGCAGACCGGAGTTCGACTGTTTTAGGGGAAATGATTTTTAAGAACCCCGATGGCAGGGGGACCAGCTGAAAAAGAATGAGGAGGAGGAAGACTCCAAGGAAACCCACCACCATGGCGGAGTGTAAAGGACGGAGTCTCGAATTCGGAGTAATGAGTTCGGAGTTCGGAGTTTGGGCGAAGAAGGATTGTACGGTCCATAGGAAAAGGATGAGGAGGATGCCGAGCTCCATGGAAGAAAAAGCCCAGAGCTCGATGGAGCCGAAGGCGACAGGAGTAAAAATGATCAGAACCATGAGGATGAATTTTATGAGTGGATTCAATCGAGTCATTGGAAACATTGAGTCATTCATCCAGCGAGATCTTTGAGAAATTGCTCCATCCTTTCTTCTCCCCTGTTCTTTGAGTTAGGGAGAGAGAGGTTCAGGAACAGCAGGCCTTCGGCCTTTGATAATGGCCTCAGGATAATCGGTCACCATCTTGATGGCTTCTTCCTTCCCCACCATTTTTTCAGCGGCCTTCACTCCGGCAGAAAGAATCGGCCGCCTTCCGTTCACAGAGTGNNCTTCGGACCCAAAATCACCTGTCAGGCTCATGGCCGTGACTTGACCGAGACAGCCCATCTGGATCATCTCGAAATACCGTTTCGGAGCCCGGGCGATCTCGAGGTTCCTCTCCGGATGGGTGATGATGGGAACGATTCCCCTCGTGATCAATTGGAAAAGGACTTCCTCCGCATGGTAAGGGATGCTCTGATAATCGAATTCGACCATCAGCGCACGGCCGTTGTCGTTGATGGTTACTATCTCCTGATTTTCAAAACGTTGCACAAGGTCTGAAGAAAAATGGACGTCGGCACC
>DCVM01000170.1:5535-8669 GCA_002327985.1 Syntrophaceae bacterium UBA2188
GAGGATGCTGGAGCGATCATTTTTATAAATACCTGGCAGGATATGGGGGGTGGCCACAATAGTTCCCACTCCATCCTGGTGACTGATCCAGCACATCTGGATGGATTCTTCAAGCGTCTCGGCGCCGTCATCCACGCCGGGAAGGATATGGGCATGGAGATCGATCATTTCAACGGTCTCTTCCGTAATTGACTTCCCTGACTTTGAGCAAACCATTCTCTCGAATAAGAATCCACTGAATATTTCCCTGGAAGACCCTGCTTCTGGCCTCACCTTTAAGGACCTGAACAATTTTATACCAGCCACTGACCAAAGTGCCCCGCATGAAAGGTCCCTGGGTATAAATCTTGACCTGATATTGAATAGACTGGCTTTGGGCAATCGTCCTCCGGTAGGCTTCTTGGATATCGGCATAAGGAAGCATTCGATTCTCGGTGGCCTCCTTTGAGAAGAGCGCCATGAAAGCATCGAGATCCAATTTCATGAACCGTGCCGCATATTCATCAATGAATTGCCGAGCTTCTTCCTCGGTCACAGATGGCAACCTCTCAAATGGTTGAGAGACCTGCGCGGAAACGGTTAATGGAAACCATAACATGAAAAAGAGTAACAGGACGCCATGTCTTGCCTTCATGGAATGCCTCCTTCCCTCTCAGGGGTTTTTTTGGTGCTGATAGTCTATCGATATTATTTTGAGTGCCCCATTTTCTCTGGTCAACACCCAACGGATAGGTCCTGCCCAGATTTTTTCCCTTCCTCGCTTTTTTAATTTCTGATCTACTTTAAAACCAGCTTTGACTTCCACCAAATTCTGATAAATGTCGATTTCCACACCTTTTAGACTATATCGAAGTTCCTCGCTCTGTTCAAAAAATTGAGTATAGATGCTTTTCACCTTTTCAAAATCATCCTTCTGGTTCTGAACGGCTCTCAAAGAAAATAAGGAAAGAAATCCAAGGACATCCTTTCGAATATATCGGTTAATATAGTCGGAAAGAAATTGCTCCACTTCCTCCTCGCTGGCAAGAAGGGGGGAAGGGAGAATCCCTTCCCTTTCGGCCCTCATCGAATTCTCCGGTTTTTGCACAGAGGGAGATCCCGTGACGATGGGTCTGGGTGGATCGATGTTGGCCGTTTCTTGAGAAATGGCTTGATCGATCTCCTTGGGGACCTCTTTTTCCTCATTTGTTTCCAATTTCCATTTTCCCTCAGGCTGAAGAGTGACTGGGGAGGCCTCCTTCGGAACTTCCTGATCCATCTTTCCCGGCATCTCCGATTTCATCTCTCCTTTCAGGACAAGGTCCTCCTTGGGTTTCAATTTTTCCCCTGCCGGAGATAAGGAAGGCGGAGGGATTTCCCTCTGAGTCTTTCTTCCCACCTCCACCTCTTCCTTGACCTCTCTCTTCACCCCTGGGGGTGGAACAGGGGAGACCGGTTTGGGGTCAAGAATTTTACTGATATGAAGTCTCAATTCAGATTTCGGTTGAATATAGACCCAGAGACTTCTGATCAGGGCGAGGCTACCCATGAGAAAAAAAACCACGAGCCCTGCAGGGAGAACGGTCTTTTTTGAGAGGAACCTCTTTTCCCCTCCCGCTCGGACTTTTTTACGAATCGATTTTTTAAGTGTTCTCTGAAAATCGTAATCCAGCCGTTTGGAATCGTCTTTCAAGATCTCATAGGCTTCGTTGATCTCCTTGATCTTTTCATCCCCCCTGTTCGTCTTTCCCAGATCGGGGTGATAATTTTTTGTCAATTCGATCCAGCATGCCCTGATATGCTCCGTGGAAGCATCTTCGTCCACGCCAAGGATTTTATAGTAATCTTTCATGGTGCTCTGGTTTTTCTGGTCTTTCTGGTCTGTTTAGTTTGTCTGGTTCATTAACCTTAACGTTGCAATGAAAAGAGAGATGGGCATGCTTCCAATCCTTTACAATTGCGGATCGTTTCTATATTTTATGGGGAACATTTGATGTCACCTAAGGTGACCTCTGGGTTATGTTTGAAACCTTAGTAGCAGACCATATAAAGGTGCCGCTGTAAAGGCTTTCCAGCATACCCACCTCCCTTTTTATATAATTTTTATGCAACTATCAGGTTAAGTTTAATGATATCTTTAAATTAATGACCTCTCTCTTTGAGGGAGATATGGTCGATCCAGACCGTTCCACTAATATATCGATCGAATTTTTCAGTTTTTTCTCTGCGGATTCGCACCAAGCCACCCTGAGAGGGGGCGGGGGTCCGAAGGGCAATCGTCAATTCCCGCCATTCATTGTCTCCAAACAAGGGATCCGAGGCTTTATAAAAAGCTGAACCGACCCCTAAAATCTCTATCTTCAGACCACTTTTGGTGGTAATCGCCTGCGTCTTCATATAGGCCGTCAGCACGTATTCCGTGTCCGGTCTCAATGGCACATATTGATAGACATGATAAAAATCGACATTCTCTTTTCCATTGAAGACCATCTTGAGCGAACGTTTTCCTTCCCATGCCGTTGAGGAATCGAAAGAGACCTCCACGCCAGGCACCTTATTGATTTTCCAATCGAAGCCTCCTCCCAGGATCTTCTCCTGTTCGAACCCCCCATTGGTCAACAGATTACTCCCTGACGGGGACGGCAGTTCCTCCTCTTGGAGTCTGGCTTTCCAGACCTGAAACGCTTCCCTGATTTCTTTGCGGGCAATTAAAAACTCGATGTGTTGAAGCGTCTCCTTGCGATCCGGCTGATAGCCATAGGACCTCTTTCTTTCCCAGGCCTTCTGAGCGGATTCCTGATCACCCCTCTCATAGAGATAGGCCAGGTACTGTTTAAATGATAAAGCACTCTTTGGAACGATATGTTCTAACAGATAATCAGAATCATTGATCGCTTTTCCCAAAACCTCATAGACCAGAGAACTCTGATTCGGGTAATGTTCAAGGATATAGGAAAAATGCGGAATGGCCTTTTCAAGCGTCCCCTCTTGGAGGAACAGGTTTCCACTCACCCACCTTCCCTGATACGCCGTGGGAAAAACCAGAAGGGCATTTTCCAGGGCCTTTTCGGAAGCCTGGGGTTCCCCCATCCTTCTGTAAATCCTCGCCAGATTGAGCCAGTATTCCTGCTCGAGAGGGTTTTTCTCTATGGCCT
>DCVM01000170.1:8725-13344 GCA_002327985.1 Syntrophaceae bacterium UBA2188
GCCTGCATACAGAAGAATGATGAAAATCAGAATGGAGAATGAAAGCCGTTTCATGAACAGGCATCTGCCTCAGGGTTAAACCGTCTTCTCCTTTGAGGTATAGGAAATTTCCTTTTTCTTTCCCTCTTTTCCATAATAGTGCTGGTAACGGTAGTAATAGTACCCGTAATCACTTCGGTGGATATCGACACGATTGATGATGACCCCGAGGATTTTGGCATTGACCTGCTGTAGCATTTCTTTAGCCCGCTGGAGGGTCTCCCTGGGCGTCTTCCCACTCAACACAACGAAGATGATCCCGTCAACAAAGGTTGAGAGAATGATGGAATCTGCAAATCCAAGGACCGGCGGAGAATCGAAAACGATATGATCGAATCTCTGGTCCAGAGAGGCTATCATGCTCTTGAAAAGATTGGACCCAATGAGCTCTGAAGGATTGGGAGGGATAGGACCTGAGGCAATGTAGAACAGGTTGGGAATCTCTGTCTTTTTAATAATGGAGTCCAATTCGGTGCGGCCGGAGAGGAAGTTTGAAAGACCCATACCATTTTCTTCATCAAAGATCTTATGAATCCTCGGTTTCCTCATGTCCGTATCAATGATGACAACCTGAGCGCCAGTTTGGGCCAGGGCAATGGCGGTGTTGATCACCGTGGTCGTTTTCCCTTCGACCGGGTTGGGACTGGTGAGAAGGATTCTCTTGGGAGGCTTCTCTGAAAAGGAGAGAAGAATGGAGGTGCGAATATTTCGATAGGCCTCGGAGAGCATCGATTTCGGGTGTCCATGGGTGATGAGTTCAACCGGGTAGGAGGCTCCCTTTTCCAATCGCTTCCGTCTCTCAGAGGAGATCTCCGGAACCATCCCGTAGGAGGGTAAACGAACGAGCTGATCGACATCCTCCGTTGTTTTGACCGTATTGTCAAGATATTCGAAGAAGAAGGCTAACCCCACCCCGAGGAAAAGACCGACCACTGAGGCCAGGAGAAGGTTGAGCGGTTTGTTAGGCCTGTAGGGTTTGGTCGGAAGTTCAGCCGGGTCCACCACTTGAATATTACTGGCGGTGATGCCCGCTGAGACCCCCGCCTCCTTCATCCTCTGGAGGAGACCCCGGTAGAGTTCCTTATTGGTATCGGCCTCGCGCTTCAGGATGTTGTATTGAATGGCCTTCTCCTGCATCTCCATAACCCGGGCCTTCTGTTGCTCAAATGTCCTCCGGAGCAGGGCTTCCTTTCTCAGGCCCGATTCGTATTCGTTTTTGATCCCGGCGATGATCTTATCGATTTCTCCCTCGAGTCGTTTCTGAATGGTGTCCATTTGACTCTTGAGGCGGATCATCTCTGGATACTCAGGCTTAAAGGTCTCGGAGAGTTTCATGTATTGGGCTTCGTACTGAATGAAGGCCTGCTTCAGGTCCATAATCAGCTTGTTTTCGAGGATGGAGGGTAAGGAATCAAAGCCCCGAAGCTTGGTCTGCCGGTAGAGGGACTCTCTGGTGATCCGATCCGACTCCGCCTTGGTCAGGGCTTCGTTCAATTCGGTGAGTCGCTGCATCGTGACATTCTCTTTCTCATCGAGCGAAACAATATCATGCTTCAAACCAAACGCCTGCAGGGCCTCGTCCGCTTTTTCCACCTTGGCCTTCAGATCTTCCAATTGTTTGTTCAACCACTCTTTCGCTTGTTCAGTGGCCACATAACGGGCCTCCAGACTCTGCTGAATATAGTTCGCGGCCAAGGTATCGGTCACCTGGGCGGAGAGCTTCGGATCATTTGAATCGAAATGAATTTTGACGAGGCGGGAATTCCGGATCGGTTCGATCTTCAACTTATTAAGAAACCAATTGGTGAGGCGAGTTTCCTTCCCGTTTTCGGAGGAAAAACTGTAAGAGGGGGCAAGGAAACTTTTGAGGGAGGTGAAGAGGGCCGCTTTCCACTTTTCGAAGGGAGTCTCGGGACTGGGTTGAAATTCGGGGTGCTCCGAGAGCTTTAGGGACTGAATCACCCGTTTTGCCAGGCTTCGGCTTTCCATGACTTTGTACTGGGTTTGATAATAATCGAGGTCCATGGTATTGACAGCAAAGATCTCCTTGAAATCAACAATCTGGGGATTCTCTTTATTGATCTGGACAGTGGTGGTTCCCCGGTAGATGGGTTTCATCGTGAACGTGGCAACGGCTGTAGTGATCACGACCATCAAAAAAAAGGCGATGATCATCCATCGCCTTTTCTGTATCACTTTCCAGTAATCCCTGAGGTTCACTTCTTTTTCTTCCTGGAAAAAAGGAGGCGAATATCCCGGCGAGGGGAGTTGGTAATATCCTTCTGAAGAATTTTGCCTGAAGGTGTTCATGTCGTTTTCCTCGTATTCATTACAGAGACCCGAGGGAGAATCCAAATCCCATTAAACCTTTGATGGTATCCCGGAGCTCTATAAAAAATGTTTTAACACCACTTTTTGGGACGACGACAATGTCATTTTCCTTAAGGGATAGGTCATCATCCTTTCCTTTGTGAATGGAATTGAGATTCACGGAGATGATTTCTTTTCCCATCTGACCTTCTGCATAGCGAAAAATCTTTGTGTCAGATCCGTTGGCCTCCTGTTTTAATCCCTCAGCCATGGCAATGGCTTGGGTCACGGTCATTTTCTTTCCTTGTAAAGAAAACCCTCCGGGTTTCTTGACTTCCCCGCCGACGAAGACCTTGCCGGAGACTGGAATGTTCAGGACATCGCCGTATTGGAGGGGAAAGTTAAGGGTTAGATCCCCCTTCACCAACATCTCTTCGAGGTCGATGACAAAGGTCCGGGGCATCTGTCCATTGCCCTCCTTCTCTCCCTCTTTGGCCTCCAGATCCTCTTCTTCCATTTTGATTGGACGAATCAGAAAAAGTAATTGACCTGCCTCCTCCTTCAGACCTCCTGCCATGGCCAATGCATCGAGAATGGTCTTCTGGCCCGAAACTTCAAAAACTCCCGGTTTTTCAACAGCGCCCATCACAGAGATGCGTTGATTCCTATATTCTTTGATAAAGACACTGACGTTTGGATTTTGGAGATATTTTTCAGCCAGGAGATCCCGGATCTCCTTTTCCAGTTCATATGCTGTCAGGCCTCTCACCCTCAAAATCCCGAGAAGGGGAAGGCTGATATTTCCCTGAGAACTGACCCGCACGGTCTTGTTCAACTTCTCCTCTTCAAAGACCGAAATGCCGATGAGATCTTCAGGACCGATTTTATAATCTCGATAAAGATCTTTCCTGGATGAGAGGTTGCCCATCAAAATCCTCTCATTCATGACCTTCACTTGTTTGGAGGACTCCATATCTTTGAGGTACGGATGGGAGGTCGAAGAAGTCTCTTGGGGGGATGGAGGGGTAGAAGCGCAGCAAATGAGGAAGAAATGCAAGAGAAAAATGGATATGAAAAAGAGGGTATCTCTCCGAACCATTTTTCTCTCCCTGGTAAAAAACCCAGCCTGGAACTGCTCTTTCCCTGCTGGATTATAAATTAAAATGAATGTCTATGAATGATGGTTTCATAAAAAGTCTAAAATCACAGAAAAGGTTATGCTGCCTCTAACAAAACTTGTACTGAATTTATTTCCGTATCACCCAATACAGAGACCCTGAACTTGTTTCAGGACAGGGTTCAGGACCGGAGTTAGGATGACAGATTGGGACTTTTTACGAGTTCATCAATAATATCATTTACGGGAAACAGATTGGATAGTAGTCATGATCACCACCATCCTTTGTTGCAAAGGAGATGCCTGCAATCACGCCACCCAGGCCTGCAGCCCCAGCCAATGCCCACAACCAAGGAAAACCTTTTTCATCATCCCGGCCTTTCGCCCCTGTCTCGCCAGCCTGGGCCACCATCACCTTCGGAACACCCTTGACAGTGATCGATGGAATCGTCACCGAATCTCTTGAAGAGAGCGCAGCAATAACGACACGGTCCTGATCCAAAATCGATAAAGAACCCTGGAGGCTTTTGAGGGTCACCGAACCGCTTTCATGGACAAATAGAGAACCAATGGCTTCTTCTTTGATCAGAGGGAGTATGGGCAATCCTTTAGAGGCCTGAAGGGGCTTCGAAGGGGTAATAGAAAGGTTCCCGATTTTAATATTTATTTCGGCGTCGGGTTTGATTCGAAAACCGATCTTTCCTTTGAAAAGGGTGACTCGATCACTTTGATCAAAGGAAAGGAGGCCATGGGGACCTATTTCGATTTGGGTCTCATAGGTTAATTTGACGATGGCTTCACCCTTTTCGGTCTTCACTTTTACTCCCTGGAAAATCGGAAAATTGGAGGCCTCCACTTTCTTCCAAACATTCTCTCTCGATTCGAATTTAACCTCCCCCCTGGAAACCATCTCTCCGATGGGTCGGCTAACCTCCCTTGCCTCGGCAATCATTCCATGAAATCCATTGGCCAAAAGAAGAAAAGAAAGACAGAGGAAATAGACAAATGCCTTGAAATAAAATTTCCTTTTCATAGTTTCACCTCCTGTGAAAAGATGAAAAAGGTGGTTGGTAAAACTTCTTTTGAACCCCATTCAAATATTCCACTTTGTTGTCAATATGGTACCTATCTTAAATGTTTTGTCAAGCAAAAT
>DCVM01000170.1:13388-14681 GCA_002327985.1 Syntrophaceae bacterium UBA2188
TCAGAGATTTCTGGACTTTTTCAAAAATCTCTTTTTGATTCGGTCGGCCACTCATTAAAAACGATTTTGTGAAATAATGGATGGAAAGAAATGGTCGGGGCGAGCCGATTTGAACGGCCGACCTCCTGCTCCCAAGGCAGGCGCGCTAACCAGGCTGCGCTACGCCCCGCTGTATCAAACTCGAAATAAACACTAGTGAACTACCCCGCAGCAAGCTGCGGGGCATCAAATTCTCTAAAAAACTTTCCTCCCCCTTGATGGGGGAGGATTAAGGTGGGGGTGATGATAAGATCATTTCCCCCTCACCCTAACCCTCTCCCCCCAGGGGAGAGGGAGGCCATTCATCCCCCCAGCAGAGCTGAGGGGTATTCTGGCATATTTTTATAAAATAAAAGGTTTTGTCTCACGGTAAAGGTAACGGTGCCCCTGCCTACCGGCAGGCAGGCGTATCGTCCATCGGTTACGTTGTTCGTCTTAATAACTTGACGTAACCATCTGACGCTCAACGAAACGAACCCCGTAGCCGTAACCCTGGAACATTTTCACGGTTCGAGGGTGACACTCCGTCATGAAGGATTACCTTGTAATTGATCTACTATTTAACACATCCTTATGGATGAGACAACTCATGGATTCATAAAAGTACGAATCATCCTTCTAACTTTTCTTAGGGCCTTTCCTCGATGACTGATCTTGTTTTTTTCTTCAAGGGAAAGCTCGGCCATTGTCTTTCCCCGCCCTGGAAGTACGAAGAGGGGGTCATATCCAAACCCTCGTTTTCCCTTTTCCCTGAAGCCGATTTTCCCCCCACAGGCTCCTTCAACAATCGCCTCTCTCCCATCGGGTGATACGAGGGCCATGATACATTTAAATTGCGCCCCTCTCTTTGAAATCGGAACGGTCCCCATCTCCTTGAGGAGTTTCTGGTTATTTTTTTGACTCGAGGCCTCTTCTCCGGCAAACCTTGCGGAATAAATCCCGGGCATTCCCTTCAGGTGATCCACTTCTAAGCCGGAATCATCCGCCAGGGTCAATGTCCCAAAGTAAGTTGAATAGAACCGGGCCTTTTTCAGGGCGTTCTCGGTGAAGCTTTTACCGTCTTCATCGATTTCAGGGACCCCTGAAAAATCACTCAGGGCCCGAAGCCGAAGGCCGAGCCCTTTTAGTGCCTCTTGAATCTCGCGGACCTTGCCTTTGTTCCGAGTGGCAACAATCACTTCTAATCGGTTTCTAATAGGAATGTGACCCTTTCCCTTCCAGAGACTTTTTCTGAATTCTCGTGAGAACCTTGAT
>DCVM01000170.1:14716-17856 GCA_002327985.1 Syntrophaceae bacterium UBA2188
TTGGAATCCTCTTCATAATTTAAGTCCAGCAGTATTTCTCCTTCCACCTTTCCCACACTGACCGCAGCGACAGAATCGATGACAGGAACCTTTTCAATCAACCCGTTTCTGACGATCTTACGAAAGGCGTCCACCAGGGCCACATAGGCGCCGGTGATGGAGGCCGTCCTGGTTCCCCCATCGGCCTGAATCACATCGCAGTCAATCCAGATGGTCCTCTCCCCGAATGCACTGAGATCGGTCACCGACCTTAAAGAGCGCCCGATCAACCTCTGAATCTCGAAGGTACGACCATTTCCTCCTCCTCTATCCCTGGAGATACGGGTATTCGTGGATCGGGGAAGCATGGAATATTCTGCAGTGACCCAGCCCTTGCCCGTATTTCTTAAAAACGGCGGCACCCTCTCCTCCACGCTTGCGGTACAGATGACCTTGGTGTCCCCGATCTGGATGAGCACCGATCCCTCTGCATGTTTCAAATAATTTCTCGTAATCTTTCCCGGCCTGAGTTCCTTAAACCCTCTTCCATCCGAACGTTTCACTGGAAACCTCCACGTCAAATTTATTTTTTCAAGAAATCCTTAAAAAGTCAACTCTCACTTACTTAGAAAATGAGGGCCTCGTCTAAAGGGAACGGTAAAGATGCCCCTGCCTACCGGCAGGCAGGCGTATCGATAGTGAACTACCCCGCAGCAAGCTGCGGGGCATCAAATTCTCTAAAAAACTTTCCTCCCCCTTGATGGGGGAGGATTAAGGTGGGGGTGATGATAAGATCATTTCCCCCTCACCCTAACCCTCTCCCCCCAGGGGAGAGGGAGGCCATTCATCCCCCCAGCAGAGCTGAGGGGTATTCTGGCATATTTTTATAAATGGCTACGTTTATGGTTTCTTAATTCTTTGCACCTTACCTTTGCCTCTAAACCAAACTGGCGTCCTAACCGTGACCGATGGACTCTTTCGAATGGGGTTTACTCTCCCTTGCCCAGGAGACGAGGATCGCCGCAATCCCAATCAGGAGGGTGAGCTTCCAAACATCCTGAATGCTCTCCAGGGAAGGGCCTGCCTTGGCTTGCTCCAAAGAAGTGGAAGAGAGCCTAATACTCATCACCACTTCTGCGATGGCGACCCCCATCACCATGCCCAAATTTCTCGAAAGGGCTAAAAAACTTGAGGCCAGACCCACTTTCTCCCGGGGCAATGAACCAATGATAGCGCTGTTATTGGCTGGGTTGAAAAAACTGATCCCGATGCCAAGAACAACCTGTCTCCAGAGGATATCAAAATCACTCGCACCCGGCTTCAATAAAGTAAAGGAAAAAACAATCAGGGACGTAAGGGCTAAACCTACGGTGGCAGGGATTCGCACTCCAACGCGATCGGAAAACCTTCCCCCAAAGGGAGCCATGACCATCACCGTGAGGGCCACCGGAAAGATGAGTATCCCCACCTTGGAGGGTGAAAATTCGAGGATATTCTGGAGAAAGAAAGGGGTGACAAAAGTATGGGCACCACTCATCCAGAAAGAAAAGAAGCTTGCCCCCAGAGAGGAGATAAAAAGCCGTCTTCTGAAAAGTTTGAGATCCACCAAAGGAGCAGGAGATCGAAGTTCCACCCTGATAAACAGAGTGAAGGAGATCAGAATGAGAAAGAGCCATACCCAGAGGAGAGGCGTTGATCCTTGAGCCAATCGATTTAGGAAAAGGAGGAAAAAGGCCAATAAGAAAAAGAGCAGAAACGCCCCCCAAAAATCCACTCGGGTCTTCCCTGGCGGAACGGCCCTCTCAAGAAATTTCAAAGAGAGATAAAATCCCATGGCGCCAATGGGAAGATTGATAAAGAAAACGGATCGCCACCCAAGATGCTCGACCAAAAACCCGCCCAGAATGGGCCCTGTTAAAAAACCTGCAGACACGACAGAGCCAACCATCCCCAATGCCTTGCCCCTTTCTTCTTCCGGGAAGGCCGTGGTCAGGATCGCCGGGCCATTGGCCATCAGAGCCGAAGCGCCCAATCCCTGAAGCATTCTGGAACCGATGAGGAAATAGATCGTGGGGGAAAAGCCGCAAAGAGCCGAACCTGTGGTGAAGGTTAAAAATCCAAATAGGTAAAGGCTTCTCTGCCCGAAAAGGTCGGATAACCTTCCCATTAAAAGCAGGCATCCGGTGATGACGATCAAATAGGCCATTACCACCCATGCCACCGCAGCCAAATCCGTATTTAAAGACTGAATGATCGTGGGGAGGGTGATATTGATGATGCTGGCATCCAGTGTGGACATATAGACCCCCACGCAAATAATAAGGGTCACCCATCTTCGTTGGTGCCTCATGCCCAAAGCCTCTTTCTGGTCGGTTTCATCCTGTTCTTCAAACCATTCTCTCGCTCAAATTTAAACAGATTTCCACCAGTTATACAAGGAGCTCTATCCTTGCCGATCGCGAATGGCTGGTTGCGGAAAAAAAGCTGATAGTCAATGTAACTTATAAAAGATTATCCCATGTCGTTAGGGAAGATGGTTCCCGCTCTAAAGCTTTTTCAACCTGCCCATCTGTTTTAAAAGTGATCAACGTCATGCCAGCTGGGTTGAAACAGGATCAAAAAATGGTTATGATATTAATATTTAAATTCTCATAGGATGGATGAAGGAGCGAAGCGATGCACAAGGAAACTCAAGACAAAGGATTTAAAGGGGCCTCCAAATATGTCCTGGACGAGGAGCTGGCCAGAATCGTCAACATTTCCATGGCCCTGGAAATGCCTCTTCTACTCAAGGGAGAACCTGGGACAGGAAAGACCATGCTGGCTCACGCCATTGCTGAAGCCTCTGGGATGAGACTGATCGTCCTGAATGTGAAATCAAGCATGAAGCTGATCGATGCCCTTTACCAGTATGATACGCTCACGCGTTTGAATGACAGCCGGTTTGGCGATTCAAAGAGGGATGTCAGCAATATCGAAGAGTATATTCGAATGGGAAAGATCGGAAAGTCATTTGTCTCCGACGAAAGAGTGGTCCTTCTGATTGACGAGATTGACAAGGCGGATACCGATTTCCAGGATGACATGCTGGATGTACTGGACCAGATGGAGTTTGATATTATCGAGATCGATAAGACCATCAAAGCCAAACATCGGCCCGT
>DCVM01000123.1 GCA_002327985.1 Syntrophaceae bacterium UBA2188
TATTGGACGGGGCCAATCGTTTTGATCCTTACATGGTCTCATCCTTTGCAAGGAAGGCATTGATTCCTCCAGAGAGACTTCTCAAAAAGATTCGGATCGCAAGGGCCTTCACTTGCTATCAAATGGCGACATTGATCGGGGAAAAATTGGCCTGCCTGTTTCGTCAGGAAGAAGAGGGCGTCGAAATGGAAGAGCGGTGGGTGATCCTCCTGGGACCGATGACCGCCTTTTTAGATGAAGATGTGCCTGAAAGGGAGGTTCGACCTCTCTTCGAGAGGTCTTTGAGAAAATTGGAGGAGATGGCTTTGAGGGGGACCCCCTTTCTTCTATTCCAGCCGAATGGTTTTTCTGATTCAAGGCGAGTCTATTTCACGAAAAGGCTTTTTCAGATTGCGAACGAAGTCTGGAGAATATCTCTGGAGGATGAGGGAGCACAAGTTATTTTGGAAAAGGGATTAGGATTAAACATCATCGAAAATTGTAAACTGCAAAATGGAAGATGCAAATTTATAAGAAAAGATCTTCCCTACCTGTCTATAGACAGAAAAATTTTGTAATTCGCAATTTAAATTTTGCATTAAGGGATATTGATGGGACGTACGGTTCTTCCTTTTAGCAGGGTTCTGGAACAGGAAGTCCAGGAGTGGAGGAAGTTTCGGAGAGGATTGCGAAAAGAGGATCAACAGTTTCTCGACCGGCTCTTTGAAGAGGCAAGGCTTCATGTACAAGCTGGAGTTTATGCTTCGAGACCATGGCCTTTTGAAACGGTCCTGATCTCTATTCTCCTTGAACATGAGAAAGCTTTGGTGGAGATGAGATCGAAGTTGAGAGCTTTGGAGGAAAAGTCAGAGGGTGAAATTTTTTTGTCAAAAGGCTAAGGCAAAGAAGCCAGTTTAGTTAGTGGGTTATGTCGTTGGTCTCAAACATTTTAACCTTAAACCTTTGCCCCTAAACCAAACCGGCTTCCTAACCCTAACCCCAAAGACCATTTTGATAGTTTAAGGCTTGCCTACTGGGGGCAGGATGTAATGTTCAGGTGAATTTATGGAGATCCGGGGTCAATTGTTTGATCTTTATCCCCTGGAGTCTTCGATGATCCTATGGATCAAGGAAGAAAACGGAAGGCTTTTCCGATTCGAAGATCCTTTTCGACCTCGATTCTATACACAGGGAAAGAAAAACGATCTTTTGGATCTCTTCCACTCTCTCCAGAGATCACGGAGGGCAGTAGGATACCAGTGGACCAGAAAGAAGGAACTCTGGAGTGGGGATGAGGTGGAAGTGATGGAGGTCGAGGTCGTCAATTCGGAGCATTATGCCCAACTTCCCCGAATTCTCTCTCAGTGGGAGGAAAAGATTACTTTTTACAATTGTGACATCCCTTTGCCACAGACCTATCTTTATGAGAAGAAAATCTTTCCGACAGGCCGATGCGTCATTGAGGTGGAGAGAAATCGAATCTTTGAAATTCATCCTGATCCGTCCGAATCTGTGTGGATGAGTGGCGAAGACATTCCTGACCTTCGGATCATGGAACTTAGAACAGATGGAGACTCCATTCGGAAGAAATCTCTCGTACTGGAGTGTGAGGGGTATCGGGTGGAGATGGAGATGATCGATGTTAGAGAGATCGAGAAGTTTCTCAAACATTTCGATCCTGATGTGATCCTGAGTGACGACGGGGATGCCTCTCTTTTACCTCTTCTCTTTTCTGCAGAAAAGAAATGGAAAACTTCCATCCCTTGGGATCGGGAGCCTTATCCCGCGATGAGGCCAAGCCATTCCAAGGGCCGTTCTTACTTCTCCTACGGCAGGACCTATTATCGGGCTCCCGCCCATCTCTTCCTCGGAAGATGGCATATCGATCGTAGAAACTCCTTCATCTATGGAGAATCAGGGGTAGAAGGAGTGATCGAACTGGCACGATTGGCTAAAATTCCAGTTCAACGGATGGCTCGGACCTCTCCGGGGACAGCGATTACCTCGATGCAACTCGATCGAGCCTTCCAGGATGACATCCTTATTCCATGGAGAAAGGGGGAGCCGGAACGATTCAAGACGGCGTGGGATCTGCTTGTTGCAGACAAGGGTGGTCTTGTCTTTCAACCAAAACTGGGGATCTTTGAAGATGTGGCAGAAATTGACTTCGCTTCGATGTATCCAACGATCATGGCCATTCACAATATCTCTCCGGAGACCGTGCTCTGTGAATGTTGTGAGAACCATAGCGTCCCGGAGGCGGGTTATACGATCTGCGAGAAAAGGGAGGGGATTGTTCCCAAGACAC
The DNA here is from genome assembly GCA_002327985.1 of Syntrophaceae bacterium UBA2188. Taxonomy (GTDB): domain Bacteria; phylum Desulfobacterota; class BSN033; order BSN033; family UBA1163; genus UBA1163. The sequence goes on from DCVM01000123.1 coordinate 2,288, forward strand.
TCAGGCCGATCTTAGCAAGAAGGGCTTGGCTTAAGAAAATGGCCAAAGAATTAGAGCCCGGAGTTCGGAGCTCGGAGTTTGGAGTAAAAAAACAGGATATGGAAGATGGCGAAGAGAATAGGAGAAATAGAGAAAAGAGGAAGGAGACCTACAATCGAAAGCAGACGGCCCTTAAATGGATGCTTGTCACATCCTTTGGATATTTAGGGTATCGAAATGCCCGTTTTGGAAGAATTGAAGCCCACGAGGCCGTTACTGCCTTTGGAAGGGAAAGTCTCTTGCAAGCCAAGGAGATTTGTGAGGGGGAGGGATTCGAACTCCTCCATGCCATTACCGATTCCCTATGGATTCGTAAGAAAGGATTCAAGGAGGAGGAGATTCTCAGACTCTGCCAGCAGATCAGCGAAGCCACAGGGATCACGATGAGTCTCGAAGGGATTTATCGATGGGTGGCTTTTCTTCCTTCAAAGGGGAATCCGGAAAGTCCGGTGGCCAACCGTTATTTTGGGCTCTTCAGAAACGGAAAGATCAAAGCAAGGGGACTGTCATTCCGGAGAAGCGATATGCCTCCTTTGATTCAAGAGGCACAGGTTCGGATGATCGAGGTTTTGACAGAGACAGAAAATACGAGGAAGTTTCAATCGAAGATTCCTGAGATTTTAGACCTTCTCCTCGAATATAGTCTGAAATTGAAGGACGGCCAGGCGAAACAAGAAGATTTGGCTATCAGGAAGAGGATTTCTCAGGAGCCCAGTGCCTACAAAGTGGATAGCCTCACGGCTCTTGCCGCCCAACAGTTGGAGGATGTTGGAATCGAGATCCATCCTGGAGAAAAGGTTCGATATGTGATCAAGGATACACAATCCAAGGATAAGGCAGATCGAGTAAAACCTTTTCCGCTACTGGGGCCGGACGACACCTATGATGTCAAAAAATACCTGGAACTGCTCGTGAAGGCAACCGAAGAGATACTGATCCATATGGGCTATAACACGAAGCGACTGAAAAATGTGATGGAATCCTCCTTTCCATCCTCAATCATTCCTGTCCATCGCTGAGCACTTGACACACGGTAACATTCCTTTCTATAAACACCAGCTCAAAAGATTTATAATCGACAGTCGAATCATTCCTTTTTAGAATTTTGGAGTTGAGGATCATTCTGTGTTCGAGTAGAATATTTTTTGATAAAGGTAGAGGAGGGGACATGGAGACGAAGGGGCAATTTAGTTCATAACGCGATCAGGCAGGCACACGCTATGAGAGATTACCTCGAAATGATCCGGAGCCACCCTGACTTTGACACTGTCATATTGAGCGTAACCATGGACGACGGATTTTGCCTGAGCTATCGGCGTCGAGTATCATAAACCTCCACACTTTAAAGTCCCTCAGGGCGAATGATTCAGATTTAGGATGACCGGGACACCTTTGATGAACATTTTGGATTTTATTCAAAAAGTTTTAATCAATGAATTCAAGGAAATTCAACAAAACAAAGGCGATCGTTTCATCTCATTGAACCTCATCTGTCTGGGCATAGAATTTTTAGGAGCCTGTCTCGATTCAGAACCTTTTTCAGCAAAGGGGTTAAGCGCTCCACGCTTCAGAAGGGCCATTTACGATCTTTTTCCAACATCCTATCAGAAGGTTAATCAAGGGAGTGGAAAGCTGTTTGACTTGTATGAGAACCTTCGATGTGGTTTATTCCTGGTTATTTTACCAGGGTCGCCACTGGCACTCATTCAACGATCCGAAGAAGAAAAACTTGATGCGCATCACCTCGACATAAAAGAAATTCAAGGCATGGACAGGCTTGTCTTAGTTTTGGAGAACTTCTTTGATGATTACGAAGGAGCGTGCAAAGAGATCATTGCAAGAATGAGGGATGGCCGTTTAGGGGGTAGGAAGTTTGGGGAAGATTTATGATCCACTCAGCGATACAGGGTCTATAGGTAAACCCGTTTGAATAGGTCATACCACTCGAGGTGGATTTGATTGATCCGCATTTCAAGACTTGACGGAATTTTTATCTGAAGTTATGAAGTATGAAATATAGGAGATTCTCTTGATCTCTGAGATTACCCAGTGGATTATGGAGTTGATGAGGGCCCATGGCCAGATTGCGGTCTTCGTCGGCGTGATGATCGAACAGATTATTGTCCCCATTCCGTCCCCGATGATTATCATGGGGGCGGGGGCTATCCTCATCCCACATGGACTTTCCATTCCCAATGCCTTCCTGCAGATTCTGTGGGTCATCGTCCTTCCCGGTTCTCTTGCCTCGACACTGGGTTCCTATATTGGTTACATGATCAGCTTTTATGGAGGGAAAGCCTTGGTCGTACGTCTCCAGCGTTTCTTGGATGTGGACTGGGATCAAATAGAAAGATTGGAGAGACGATTCCAGGGAAAGAGAGAAGCCTTGAGCATCTTTCTTTCAAGGGCCATTCCGGTTTTCCCGATCTCTCTGGTGTCTATCTTTGCCGGCCTCCTCCGGGTCCCCATCAAGCCCTTCACCCTCTTCACCTTTTTAGGTTCAATTTTCCGATGTTTTTTCCTTGGTTTTTTTGGATGGTGGATCGGGGCTACTTATGAAAAAGCAGCCACCCGTTTGGATTCGGTGGAGACCATCGTCTCAATTGTGATGTTGATTGTAATGGGTGTGGTATTCGTATATCTCTATTACAAATTTAGAAGGGCGACTTGATTTAAAGATACTCATTATGAACAATAAACTCAAGGGCGAAGGAGAGTTCGTTGATGAGAGTGACGGTGGATGAAGAAACCTGTATCGGTTGTGGGCTTTGCGCAGAGGAATGTCCAGAAATCTTTGAGATGAACGATGATAAGGCGCGTGTCAAGGTAGATGAGGTTCCTGAAGGTGTTTTGGAGTCCTGTAAAGAGGCTGCTGAAAATTGCCCGGTAGAGGCTATCCAGATAGAAGAATAAATCTATTCAGAAAAATTAAAAAAAAGGGCACCCTTCTTCTAACCATGGGTGCCCCTCTCTTATTCTCCTTTTAGAAAATCACTCAAAATATTCTTTGATTTCCTTATAACGTTTCGGGTCTCTCAGTCGTTCCAGGGCCTTCGCTTCGATTTGTCGAATTCTCTCACGGCTGAGGCCGAACTGCCTACCGATTTCTTCAAGGGTACATTCCCCATCTTCTCCGATACCAAAACGGAGTCTGAGAATCTTTTCTTCTCTTGGAGAAAGACTGGACAAAAGCTTCTGGATTTGATGAGTTAAATCTTTTTCCAGCAAGGAATCACTTGGGGAGAGACTTTTATCATCAGGGATCAGGTCTTCCAGGGTACTGTCCTCTTCCCCAATCGTCATATCCAGAGAGATCGGTTCTTCAATGAGATTGAGAATCTTTTCCACATCGTGCAGGGGAATTCCACTGTCCTTGGATAATTCCTGGGAGGTCGGCTCCCGCCCCAGCTTCTTTACCAGATCCTTAAAAGATTTCATCAACTTTCCTTTAATCTCAAAAAGATAGTTGGGAATTCGAATGGTCCTTGATTTCTCTGCAAAGGCCCTCAAGATGGCCGCTCTAATCCACCAGGAAGCATAGGTACTGAATTTGAACCCCTTGGTATAATCAAACTTGACCATAGCTTGAATGAGACCGAGATTTCCCTCTTGGATCAAATCCAGGAAAGAGAGTCCTCGATTAGCATATCGCTTTGCAATGCTGACTACCAACCGCAGATTGGCCTGGATCAATTCATTCTTAGCCTGTTGAAGGTTGAAGTCCGTGCGCTGATACTGGGTCAGCATCTTCTTATAGAGAAGGTTTTTCTCCCTTATCTCCGAAGGATTCGGTTTTGATTTTTTCCCATTCTTCCCATTTTTTCCCTTCAATTTATATCCTTGTCGGCTATTGGTTAGTGGGCGTTTAGACCCATTTTTAGGAGCCGAGTAGGTATGTAATTGGGCTTTCAGACGGTTGGTCCTCATTTCGAGGATCTTCACTTGACGCTCGCCTTCCTTAATCCTTTTGGCCAACTCGACTTCTTTCTCTGGTGTAAGAAGGGAAATCTTTTCAAGACCTTTTAAGTATTCCCATGTGATATCCTGAGGTTGAAAAATGATTTCATCCTGAATAACGGGTTCAATAGCGATCTCTTCCGCTTCCTCAGTCACTAATTCCGTATCCTCCCCTTCAGGATCAAAATCTTCTATCGTCTCCTCTATTTCACCCTCTACGAAGGGTGCGGACTGCATAGGGGGGATAGATGTCGAGTTTTCAGTAAAAAGGGACGAGGATTTAACAGACTCAAGGGTTAAGTCCGCCCCTTTTTTATTTGTTGACTTATTATTTTTCACTGGTAATTTACCCCTTTCTTTTTTTAACAAAAAACCCTCTCCATTCTTAGTCCATGGAAAGGGTCAATTTATTCAGTTTTTTTTCTATTAAATACCCTAACCGGTCGAATGGACCTCCCGATAATCACCCATATAAAGTATTTTATTTATCACTTAACACTAATATATTCAAAAGAGTGGGGTTTGTCAAGCATTATTTTTACATAAATTATCTATTGTTATCAATAT
>DCVM01000154.1 GCA_002327985.1 Syntrophaceae bacterium UBA2188
TCATCAATAAAATAGATCGGGTGAGGAAATCACGTCTCCTTCCGATCATGGATCAATATCAACGGATTCATTCCTTTAAGGAGATCCTTCCCATCTCGGCCATCACGGGAGAGGGAATGGATATTCTTATTAACGAAATCATGAAAGTCCTTCCCGAAGCCCCGCCGTATTATCCGGAAGACATGATCACTGACCAAACCGAGCGCTTTTGTGTCTCGGAAATCATTCGAGAGAAGGTGATCCAGCAATGCTACCAGGAGATTCCCTATTCAGCGGCGGTCACCCTTGAAGCCTTTAAAGAGCATCCCGAAAAAAACCTCGTGGTCATCAAGGCAACGATCCATGTCGAAAGAGATTCTCAAAAGAAAATCCTCATCGGAAAAGGAGGGCAGAAATTAAAAAAAATTGGAGAGGCCTCCCGCAAAGAGGTGGAGGTTCTTTTAGGGGTTAGGGTCTTTTTAGAATTATGGGTAACCGTGGAAAGAAATTGGACCCAAGACCCCCAAGCCTTGAATCGGTTGGGCTATTCGTCTATATTGACCCGTGTATCCTGAGGGAGTTCATCGATGGGTGAAGGAGAGACATTAGGAAAATATCTTAGGCAGCAACGGGAATCAAAAAAGGTTTCTCTGAGAGAGGTGGCTAAAAGCACAAGGGTAAGGGAACAGATCCTCAAGGCCATCGAAGAGGATCATCATCACCTCCTTCCTTCCACGACTTACGTGAAAGGGTTTCTCTTGGCCTATGCCAAATATCTTAGTCTCAATCCCAATGAAGTCCTTCTCCGTTATGAAAGAATGTTGAAAGGAGAACCTGTCACCCCACCCCTTGCTCAACCCCAGCAGGAAACTCCTCAACCGCCAAAACCAAAACCGAAGCGGTTATGGAATACAAAACAGGCATGGATCGTCATCGGGGTCATTGTGCTGGGTCTCATTGGTTTTTATTTCTTTTTCCCTTATTCGTATCAACCTTCCATGGAGTCTGTTCCTGTAAAACCTGACCCTGTAAAACCCATCCTCGAAGAAAAAATCTCCATCACTCCTTCTCCTCCTCCTGCAGCCACAACGTCTGCTCCAGAGAAAAAGCCTTTCTCCCTCCAATTTAAGGCAGTTGAGGAGACATGGGTCAGCCTCCAATTAGACGATCAACCTGAAAGGGAGATGACCTTTAGAGCAGGAGAAGGGATTTCCATCGAGGCATCCAATCGGATTCGCATCCTTATTGGAAATGCGGGTGGCCTCGACCTGGTCTTAAATGGAAGGCCATTGGAGAAATTTGGAAAGTCAGGGGAAGTCCTGACTCTTATTTTCTCATCGCAAGGGGTCGAGGTAAAGCGACATGAGAAATCCAAACCCGAATAAAAAGGAACATCTTCCATGATCTGACCATCTGTTTGAGCGACTTCCCCAACGACATGGGATGATATTTTACAAGTTACATTGACCATTTTCATAAAAATGATCGACGGCCCGTTCTACGGTCTGTTGACTTTTTTAAAGAGGATGGTATAAAGAAATAAAAGTGTTAATGAGGTTGAGAAGACCATGGCTCGAGAAGGAGACGAAGGAGAACGGGAGAAGATTTCGTGGCGAGAGATTGATCGGAGGAAAGATCGCAGTCCCTATGCTCCCAAAGAAACTCCCAGAGAGCAGGTGAGATCACGTCGTTCCGAATGGGTGATGAAAAAGTATCGAAAGGAGGCTGATAAACTTTTCATGGGGAAGAAAGGAACCAAAAAACATCAAAAGGCCCGAAATGACATCGATCGGTATCATGGCACAGAACAATTCGAAACAGCGGTCAAGGCATACTTAGATCAATATGGTTTACCAGATGACTGGAACACACTCTCCCTATTATTGGATTATTCGAATTCCGAGAGTGTCTTGCAGGCCCTCGCCGCGATGAAAGACCTCTATGAGACCAGAAGTCTGGTTGAGAAGAGGGGCTTTAAAGCCAAGGTGGACATTTTGGCCATGACGGCGAGTGATAGTGATCTAAGAGATTTTGCAGAAGAGATGCTTAAAACCTTGTAGCGATCCAAATCCCTGATGAGCCGATGGCATAGATTAAAATAGGGATTGGAAATAAAAGAATCCAACCCATCCTTTCTCGAAATCCCTGCCTATCGATAAGATCCAATAAATGCGAGAGTAAAGGTCGAGCAAGAATTCGGACTACAATTTATAATACATCAGTTCACGAGCGTAGGATTTTACTCTGCTGAGGAGAATATTCTGATCTTTTTGGGGCATGGGTTGAAAGGATTGAGCGATCCGAACATTCATCTCCAGTTGTTCGATGGTCTCACAGCCAACCACGGCTGTAGAGACAGGTTGGGTCATCGCAAAGCGGAGGAAGTTTTCTACAGATTCAGCGCCAAAGATCTTGACACAGACCCCTCTGGAAAGGGTCTTCATTCCAAGAATTCCCATTCCTTTTCCTTGTGCTTTGGGCAAGACTTCGTGGAGGAAGGACCAATAGTGAGGTTCGGCTGGATTGACGGGCATTAAAACTGTGTCAAAGGAGAAGAGATCAAGGGCTCGGGAGAGGATCGTTGGGTTTCTGTGTCCAGAGATCCCGATGAATCGAGTCAGTTTATTGCGCTGGGCTGCTTCAAACGCTTTGATGGCTCCTTTGGATCCAAAGATTACGTCAAGTTCTTTGGTAGTCCTCACATCATGAATCATCCAGAGGTCGAGATAATTCGTTTTCATCGACCTGAGGGTCATCTCCAGATGTTTGAGTGCACCATCGCCTGTCCGTTCATGAGACTTGCTGGCAAGAAAGATATCTCCACGTCTTTCCTTGAGGGCCATTCCATAATAGGATTCGCTGCCTGAGTAGGCTCGAGCTGATTCGAAATAAGTAATGCCCAAATCCATGGCCCGCTGGATAAGTGGCATAGCTTCTCGCTCTTGACCAAAGGTTCTTAGTATCCCTTCTCCACCCAATCCGAGGACTGTCACCTCCACGCCTGTCTTTCCCAAAAATCTTTTGGGTAGGGCAGTCCCTTCTCCCATCAGAAAGCCTCTCCTTCCTAAGGGTTCGTTGTTTTCCCATTATCATGGATTGGGAAAGGAATCAAGGCTTGTTTTAGTTCGTGTCATGAGATTAGAGGTCGGAGATATAAGAAATACGACAAACGCTGGATTAGAAATCATTCCTGAGACACAAAGAAAAGGTCCTTCCTTCGATTCAAGGTAAGAGAAGAAAAAAGAAGAGGGTAGGTGATGGAGGTTACCTACCCTCTGAGCATCCGTGGTGGAGCTGAACGGGATCGAACCGTCGACCTCTTGAATGCCATTCAAGCGCTCTCCCAGCTGAGCTACAGCCCCATTCAACTAAAATCTAACACGCTAAAGAATAGATTGTCAAAATCTTTGGTGCCGGAGGTCGGCATCTCTCCGATTTTAATTGTTTATAAATCAATTGGTTGCAAAAGTCAATTTGGAATAGCTTGGGTTATTTTGGATTATTTTCGGTTTAGACGGTCACACTTTTATCAAAACAAACTTCAAGGCGCAATCAACTCTCAAAACCCTTAGTGGGATACTTCCCCCCCCTCAAATTTTCTTTCCTCGGTTCAAGAAAAGCTTTTCATGAGTGAACCATTCCTTTCCTCTCTTAACCGCAATAAATTTCCCTCTGGATATAAGGGTCCTTATGCTGTCTGGAGAATAGTTAAGAGCTCTTCCGACCTCTTGCGCAGGTTTCAGTTTTATTTGCTCTTTCTCTTCCAAAAGCCTTATCAAGATCCTATCGAAGCTCCCTCTCAAACTTTCCGAAATAAGATCTTCCAGCAAAACCGGATTCATATCCTCCAGAGCGTTTCGAACATCTTGACGTGAGAAGGGTATCTCAGTCAACCTTCTCAATACAGAATCACCTTGTTCAAGTGCTTTGTAATACTTTTTCTTATTCTCTTCATCACCCTTTAGAATGACAGGAGGATATCCAGCGGAGACGAGAAAGTAGTTCAGGATGATCCTTCCAGTTCTTCCATTCCCATCATCGAAGGGATGGATAGTCTCAAATAAAACATGTTGCTTTGCCAAGAAATTGAAAAACCCCTCCCGTGAAAACCCTTGGTTTACATATTCCTCAAAAAAAGCCATCCAGTCATTAACGTAGAGTCCGGGAGGCGGAATAATTTTGGCTCCTGTTATTCTCGAATCTCCTTTCCTAAATTCCCCCTTCTCTCCAATCGTTTTGCTCGTCTGCCGTACGAGTGGAATACCAAAGAAAAATTTCTTACTCCTGTAATTCTCATAAGAGAGTCCATATAAGAATTTAGAGGCCCTGTAATAATTGAGAGCCTCTTCTTGATTCCTCTTGAGAGGGTTGCCACTTGCTAGGACTTCTTCAAGTTCATCTTCTGAAACAAAAAAGCCCTCTATTAGAATAGAGTTTCTGGTCTCTTCCTTTAGGATATAAAGCCATTCCTCGTTTATTACCTCAGGCTCGGGCAACCCACCGAGTTTCTTTAAGAAATTGAATCTTTCGGAAATACTGTTTCGCATAGTCACTCCAATAATTAAAAAGTCAATAATATTAATAAATTTAGTCTGTTGCGTTTAGGCAAAAGATTAAAAACGAAACATAATTTATCTTAATTCTGTTTCGATTATAAAGCCTATTATCACAAAAATCTAAAGATGTCAACAACTTTTAAGTGTTGCGTATGGACGAAAAATTAGAAACGCAACAGCCAGATATCAAATATTTGATCTGCTGGCTTCTCAGGCTACCATGAGGGTTCCGGATTATTGGACATGGATGGGAAGCTCATTTGAACAAAATCCAACCTTTTTCGGTTAGTCACAATTGGAGTACAGGGTAACCATAAAATAGTCTCAAAAATAGCTTGACATTTGTTCAATTTTTAGGTATGTTCATAATCGTTGAACAGTAATATAAATTGAACTTCCTGGGTCATCTCTATGGAAAAAATGAAAGAACCTGAGTTCCTGGAACTTGCTTTGAAGGCACTTAGAAAGAATCTTCCCGTGCAGGCACAGATTAAGACCGTAAAGCCTCTTCGCGATCTCAGGTTGCGTGTAGATTACCTATTGCGGATAGTAATAAAGGGCAAAGAAATTAGGTACTATGCTGAGATCAAGGCTAATGCGACAAAGGCTGACAAGTTGTTGCTGATGATCCGCAAAGGTGAGTTTGACCAACCGCTTTTGCTGGTCACCAAATACATCAACACGCAATTGGCGGACGAATTGAAGCAGAATGGGACAGAATTTATAGATACGGCTGGGAATGCGTTTCTCAATCAGCCTCCTCTATACATTTTTGTGAAAGGGAACAAGCCTGATATTGTCAAAACCCCTCCTCCCAAACGAACCTTCAAACCTGCAGGTCTTAGAATAATTTATGCTTTCCTGTGTAACCCTGGCTTAGAGAATAAAACATACAGAGAAATTGCTGCCGAGACCGGTGTAGCCCTTGGAACTGTTGATTGGATAATGAAGGAATTAAAAGGGCTATGGTTTCTATTGGACATGGGGAAACGAGGCCAGAGATTAATCCAAAAGGAAAATTTGTTGCAGCGATGGGTAACGGCCTATCCGGAACGATTAAGGCCAAAACTCACATTAGGACGATTCAGGGGGGAATACGGGTGGTGGCAACAGAAAACGCTTGATCCTTTTAAAGCGCAGTGGGGAGGAGAGGTTGCTGCTGCGAAGCTTACGCAATATCTTCAGCCTCAAATCATAACGATCTATACAGCACCTCAGGAGCTTAATCAATTGTTAATTGACAACAGACTTAAGAAAGACCAAACCGGGGATGTTGGAATACTTAAGAGATTCTGGGAACCAGCTGAAAACAGGAAGTATGAAGATCTCGTCCATCCTATCCTTATTTACGCAGACCTCTTAGCAACAGGCAACGAGAGAAACATTGAGACCGCCAAAATGATTTATGACCAGTATATCGTTCAACTTATCAGGGAAGATTGAAAAACCCATCGTGGACACCCTTTATCTCTTGAAGAGGATAGCAGACTCTTTTGGCATTTCCTTCTTTGTCGTTGGTGCTTTCTCAAGAGATCTTATTCTCAAACACGGTTATGGTATTGAACCTCGAAGAAAAACTGGGGACATTGATTTAGGAGTGGAAGTTGCAAACTGGGAACAATTCGAGAAATTGAAAGAATCACTCATTGCAACGGGACAGTTCTCTCCAACTCCAGATAAGCAGAGATTACGTTGCGGAACGATTCTCATCGATATTCTCCCTTTTGGTCCTATTACTGACAAGGATAAGAAAATCAGTTGGCCTCCTGAGCATGAGATTATTATGAGTATGGTTGGATTTGAAGAGGCATATGAATATTCAATAACCTCCCGATTAAGTTCTGATCCTGAACTCGACATCAAAATGGCCTCTCTGCCTGGATTGGCAATCATGAAGCTTATTTCTTGGAATGAAAAATATCCAAACCGGAAAAGGGATGCTGAGGATTTACTGTTCATTATGAATAAGTACGAGGAAGCCGGGAATTCCGAGCGACTGTATGAGGAAGACTTACCCTTGCTTCAGGAGGAGCGTTTTGACACAAAAATAGCCGGTACCCGGTTGCTAGGCCGCGACGTGGCAAAAATATCGTATCCAAGAACAATCCAGATTGTTAAAGATATCTTAGATGCTGAAACCGAGGAGATGAGTCAATACAAATTAATTTCCGATATGATAAGGGAAGCTGGTATGTCCGATACCAGGTTCGATGAAATACTCCTTCAATTAGAAAAGCTAAAGCAAGGAATCATTGAGGAAGGGGAAAAAAAACTTGAAAAGAAATAGTGGGGGATTAAAAATGGTGCCGGGGGTCGGAATCGAACCGACACGGGGTGGAAGGTTTCGGGACGGTTCTTAAATTCTTATTAAATAACAGATAGATAAAAACTAATTATTCGAAACCTTCGGTATCATTTATAAAAAGTTGGCCATTTTCAAAGGCACGCAAAGGGCATGCCGCATAGAGCATGGTGTCGCCAACGAGGCACAAATCTCAGAGTGAAGAGTTCAAACAAAGACCTATCGACTGACTGAATTTTTCAGTCACGCCTTCCAAAACCCTGAGTGGCCGGCAAGGTACGCTGTGGAGCCCACAATATGCAATAAATGACAACGTTCAGGACATCGTTCA
>DCVM01000075.1 GCA_002327985.1 Syntrophaceae bacterium UBA2188
GCTAATAACGGGATCGAGGGTTCGAATCCCTCTCTCTCCGCCAGCCTACGCCAAGGCTTTGGCTGGCAAGCCAGATATAGAAACATTAATTGGGATGAGAACCTTCCCTGATGAGTGGGAAGGGTTCTGCGACACTAAGATTTCAATCTTGTTGATAGTCGGGTCCTGCGCAACAAAAGATTACAAACCCCGTCAGGTCCGGAAGGAAGCAGCGGCAGTAATCCCCTTTGTGTGCCGCAGGGGCACCTGGCTATCAACAAGTTTATAAAGAGTGGAAGGAGAGAGGCTAAAGATTAGCACAGACTGCATATGGTGAAAGAAGACATGTCCTATAAAGTGCTGGCAAGAAAGTGGAGACCGCAACTCTTCGAGGAGGTGGTCGGGCAACAGCACATCACTAAAACTTTGCAAAACGCCATTTCACAAAAACGGGTGGCTCACGCTTTTTTATTCACGGGGGCAAGGGGGGTGGGGAAAACCTCTACTGCTCGTATTCTTGCAAAAGCCCTGAACTGCGAGAGAGGTCTTCAAATCGACCCCTGCGATCAGTGTACAAACTGTCAGGAGATTACTCACGGGACTTCGATGGATGTGATTGAGATCGATGGGGCCTCCAACCGTGGGATTGATGAAATTAGAGAATTAAAGGAGAATGTCCGTTACACCCCGGCGAAGAGTCGTTATAAGATTTACATCATCGATGAAGTTCACATGCTAACCAAAGAGGCCTTCAATGCCTTATTGAAGACTCTGGAAGAACCTCCCTCCCACATCATCTTTATCTTTGCCACCACCGAACCCCATAAAATCCCGGCCACCATCCTTTCACGATGCCAGCGATACGATTTCAAAAGAATTCCATTTAGAGAAGTCATGGCCAGCCTGAAACGGATCGTAGAAGAGGAAAGCATCCAAATCAGCCAGAGAGGACTTCTTTTTATCACCCAAGAATCTGAAGGGAGTCTCAGGGATGCTCAAGGCCTCCTCGATCAGGTGATTGCCTATGGAGGAAAAAATATCAGTGATGAGGAGATTGCGGAAGTCCTTGGACTCATTGACCGTAAACTTCTCAATGATACCGTTGAGGCGATTGCCAACAGGGATGTAGAACGGTGTATGGAGGTCATCGAGACGGTCTACCACTTTGGATATGATCTCCAACATTTCTGTCGAGAGCTTCTTCAATATCTCCGTCATTTAATCCTCATTAAAGTCAGCTCACATCCAGAGGGATTCATGGAATTGTTAGAAGAGGAAATGGAGTTATTTAAAAGACAGGCCGAGGCATTCCAATTTGATCAGTTGAATCACCTCTTCAGTCTTCTTTTAAAAGGGGAACAAGAAATAGCCCAGTCCACTTTTCCCCGGACCATGCTGGAGATGACATTGATTCGAATGGCCACTCTCCAGCCGGTCCTTCCTATTGATGAGATGATCAAGAAGTTAGAGACATTAGAAAATAAGGAACTTTCTAAAGGATGGAGGGAGAAGAAGAACCCCTCAGCATTAGGAAAGATTATCCCTTCGACAGATTCGGGAAAAAATAAAGAGAAGGAAGAAACATTAATTGAGAATGGGGGGGAGACCAACCTGAAGAAGATTCCTGAAAAAAGGGAGGACTTAGAAAAAGAAGGGAAAAGGAGTGACCCCTCTCCGAAAATCTACGAAGAAAAATGGAAAGGTTTGGTTGATTTTACACGAGCCAGGAATCCTATATTGGGTTCGTTCTTAGCCTTAGGGAATATGGTTCATCTTAATGATGAAAAGATTGAGATTGGCTTTGACAAAGACTCATTTCACTACGAGAGAATGCTGGAAAAGGAGAACCGAAGCCAATTAGAATCGATCTGTCACGAATATCTTCAAAGCAAGGCGAAGGTGGTTATCTCATCGTTGGAACAAGGGATTGGATCAAAGGGTTGGGTGGCGTTCAACAAAGGAGAGACAGCCCACAATGAGTTGGAGGGGCGATCGGGAAAGAGCGATGAAGGAACCCCCCTCATCCAGGAAGCTCTCCGGCTCTTTAACGGGAAGATCGTGGAGGGGTAAACCCCGTTAGAACGATCAGTCGTAACGACTTGAAACCGAGGGGAGCATTAAGCCCCATGGAAATTATTCTATGGTGTAACCTTGCCATAGGGCAGCAGGACAGTATTTCGAACGAGAACGAAGGAGAAACTTATGACGAAGGGTTTGGGAAACATATTAAAGCAGGCCCAGCAGATCCATGCTAAAATTTCTCAACTCCAGGAGGAGATGGGTGGCAAAACGGTAGAAGCCAGTTCTGGAGGAGGCATGGTAAATATCGTGATCAATGGAAGGCAGGAGGTCCTCAGCATTCGGATTGATCCAGAGGTGGTTAATCGAGAAGACATTGAAATGTTGCAAGACTTAATCGTAGCCGCTGTGAATGAGGCCATCCGAAAATCTCAGGAGATGATGACAGAGGAGATGAAAAAGGTTACCGGTGGGCTCAACATCCCAGGACTCCTCTAAAGATCAATGTAACTTGTGAAATTATCAGTGCGAAATTAGCAATTTTAGGGGATACTTAAAAAGACACTATGAAATGTAAAGCAGAATGGAAAATAAGATTAAAGTATAAAAGTCGAAGTAGGTGAGGGTGTTTCAAAACACTTTCCATTGTTAACTTTGCAATTTGAATTTTGCACTGAGGTTTTTTAACGATGTCCGTTCATGCCAAACCCATTGATCATCTCATCGAGGCCCTGTCAAAACTCCCAGGAATTGGGAAAAAGACTGCTTCCAGATTAGCCTTCCATATTTTACGAAGTAATTCATCAGAGGCTCAAGAGTTAGCCAGAGCAATTTTGGATGTCAAAGATAAGATCCGTCTTTGCTCCACCTGTTTCAATCTGACCGATGAGATTCCCTGCCGTATTTGTCAAGATGAGCGGAGATCTCGAGAGGTCCTTTGTGTTGTGGAAGGGCCGAATGACCTCATCGCCATCGAAAACACGGGTGTTTTTAATGGGAGATACCATGTATTACATGGGGCCCTTTCCCCTTTAGAAGGTGTTGGACCGGACAACCTTAAGATTAAAGAGTTGATGGAAAGACTTCAGAGGGAAAAGATTTCCGAAGTGATTCTTGCTAACAACCCGACGGTGGAAGGTGGAGCGACTTCCCTTTATCTGACCGATCTGATTAAATCTCTAAAAATAAAAGTGACAAGAATCGCTTATGGAATTCCTATGGGGAGTGAAATTGAGTACTCAGATGGAGTCACGCTGTCCAAAGCCCTTGAGGGACGAAGAGAAATTTAATATTTTTTTGTTGACATTATTATAAATGGATGTTAACGTTAACGCAAATATAAGTTAGATTTAAATTTTATGTGTTTTAAAAAATTTATTTTTGTTAAGTAATTGATTTTATGATATATTTTTGTTATTGAAATACCCTTTAAAATATTTTATGTTTCAGTTGTTTGCATAAATATAGGAGAAACAGATGATTGAAATAAGATTTCATGGTAGGGGTGGCCAGGGAGCCGTGACTTCAGCTGAACTTTTAGCCTTAGCGGCTATTGAAGAAGGGAAATACGCTCAAGCCTTTCCAAGCTTTGGTCCAGAACGCAGGGGAGCTCCGGTGGTAGCCTTTTGTCGAATCAACGATCAACCCATAAAAATCAGAGCTAATATTTACGAACCCAATATCGTGGTTGTCCTTGATGCTTCTCTCTTAAAAATTGTCAATGTCGCCGCAGGACTGAAGCCAGAGGGCATCCTTGTGACCACGAGCAACGATTCACCCGAAAAGATAAGAAAGGATTTGGGGATTAAAAATCAAGTGGCCGCCGTCGATGCGATAAAAATTGCCAGAGAGGTTCTTGGACTTCCCATTACGAATACAACCCTGCTGGGGTCCCTGGTCAAGGTTTCGGGATTGGTCAAGAAGGAATCGTTCCTCTCCCCTTTAAAGGAGAGATTTGGCCGAATTGCCGAAAAGAACATCGCCGCCTTCGAAAGGGCCTATCAGGAAACGATCCTCACTCAATAGGTTTTAATCATTTTTCCTTTCCTCTTTTTTTGGTAAAGGGGAGTTTGGGAGGATTAAATATTTTTGATTAGAAGAGGGATATGAGTATGACGAAACCTGAATCAGAATGGACATGGAAGGAACTACCAGTTGGAAATGTCGTGTTAGAACCTGGAAATGCCAGCCAATATCGGACAGGGGATTGGAAGACCCTCAAGCCTATTCTCAACAAGGATCTCTGTATTCATTGTGGATTATGCTACATCTTCTGTCCGGACATGGCCTATAACCTGAGCGAAGAGGGTTATTTCATCGCAGACCTTTTCTATTGCAAGGGTTGTGGCATCTGTGCAAAAGAATGTCCCACCGGAGCCATCACCATGGTCATGGAAGAGGAGGAAAAATAGATGGGAAAAAGGGTTGGCATGGAGGTTTCGATTGCTGCGGCCGAAGCGGTTAAACAATGTAATGTCGATGTGGTCTCGGCTTATCCCATCACACCCCAAACGCACATTGTCGAGCACCTCTCTGAAATTGTGGCAAACGGGGAACTCGATGCCGAATTTTTTTGTGTGGAATCTGAGCACTCTGCATTGAGCGTCTGTGTTGGAAGTGAAGCCGTTGGCGCAAGGTCTTTTACCTGTACCAGCGCTCAGGGGTTGGCTTTATTAAGTGAGATTACTTACATTGTTTCCGGTCTAAGATTACCCATTGTGATGATTGTTGCGAATCGGACTCTTTCGGCGCCTTTGAGTATCTGGAATGATCATAGTGATGCTATGATGATTCGGGATTGTGGGTGGATTCAATATTTTGTTGAGAATGGGCAGGAAGTTTACGACCATGTTTTTATTTCCTATCGAACCGCCGAAGACCGGGAAGTGCTTTTCCCTGCCATCATCAATATGGATGGGTTCACATTGAGCCATGTGATTGAGCCCATCGAATTGATTGAGCAGGAGAAGATTGATCAATTTTTATCCCCTTATCAACCTCTCTACTCTCTCCATCCCGATCATCCTGTTACGATGGGGGCTTTTGCCCTACCCAGCATTTTTGCCGAAACCAAAAAGGCTCAAGAGGTTGCCCTCTGTTCTTCGATGCCTAAAATATTAGAAGTATGGAAAGCCTTCGGGGACCTGACCGGACGGTATTATCGGCCTATTGAGACTTATCAAGCAGAGGGCGCTGATACCCTCTTGATCACCATGGGAAGCTTTGGGGAGACGGCCTCCGTCGCCGTTGACCAGATGAGAGCAGAGGGAAGGTCGGTTGGCCTGGTGAAAATACGATTATGGCGACCTTTCCCATTTGATGATTTTAAGAACGCTGTAAAAGGGGCCAAGCATTTAGTGGTCATAGACCGGGCGGTCTCTGTAGGAGGGCCTAAGGGGCCCGTGGCTTCAGAGGTGAAGTCTGCCCTTTATGGAATGGAAGGGCATCCAGCCATTTATGACTTTGTTGCAGGTATTTCTGGAAGGGATGTGGCTCCAATCGATTTTATCAAAATGGTGGATAAGGCAAAGATTGAAATTGAGGAAGGCAATCAAGAAGGGTATGAACTTTATGGGGTGAGAGAATGACAGAAAATTTAAATGTTTTTGCGGTTCGAACATTAACTCAGAAAGAATATTTTGCACCGGGCCACCGTGCCTGTCAGGGATGTGCTGAAGTATTAGCGGTTCGATTGGTCGCCAAGGCATTGGGAAGAAATGTTATCGTCTCGAATGCTACGGGATGTATGGAAATCGTTTCCTCTCCTCTTCCTTTTACTTCTTGGAGAGTGCCTTGGTTCCATGTGGCCTTTGAAAATACAGCCGCTGTCGCATCAGGTGTTGAGGCGGGACTAAAGGCTTTAATGAGAAAAAGAAGGATTCCTCGTAAAAAGATTATAAGCCTTGCCATGGCAGGAGATGGGGGAACAGCGGACATCGGGCTTCAAGCGCTTTCTGGAGCACTCGAAAGAGGGCACGATATGATTTACATCTGTACCGACAATGAGGCCTATATGAACACAGGCATCCAAAGATCTTCCTCAACCCCTTTTGGTGCCTCGACCACTACTTCTCCGGTTGGGAAGGTGAAAATGGGGCAGATCACATGGAAAAAGAATATGCCTGCCATTGCAGCGGCTCATAATATTCCTTATGTAGCCACCGCCTGTCCGAGTTATCCAATCGATCTTGTTCAAAAGGTGAAAAAGGCCGCTGCCATCGAAGGGCCTGCATATATTCATATCCTTTCAGTGTGTCCCACGGGCTGGAGGTCAGCACCGGAGCTTTCGATCAAACTCGGTCGATTGGCTGTGGAAACAGGAGTTTTTCCCCTCTACGAAGTCGAGAATGGAAAATACCATTTGAGCATGGATTTTCCAAAATTAAAGCCTATTAGAGAATATATCAAACTCCAGGGACGATTTCGTCATCTTACTGATGACCTCATCGAGGAGATTGAAAAACGAGTCCAAAAGGAGTACGAAGCATTGAAAGAAAGGGCTAAACAAGGAGTGTAAGATGGAGAGTTCCGAGATCAACACCATCATCAATCAGTACAAAGGAAAGGAATCGGCCATCTTGGCCATTCTTCAGGATATCCAAGGCAAGGAAAAATACCTTCCCAAGGAAATTCTTGAGCAAGTGTCCCAAAAAATGCAGATTCCAATGACCCACATTTTTCGGCTAGCAACGTTTTACAATGCCTTAAGTATTAAGCCAAGGGGAAAACACAAGATCGATGTCTGCCTGGGAACAGCCTGCCATGTTCGTGGGGGGAATAAGATCATTGACAAATTGGAGAGGGATTTGAGTGTGTCGGTAGGAGAGACGACCAAAGATAAACAATTTACGCTGGAATCCGTTCGGTGTGTGGGTTGTTGCAGTCTGGGTCCGGTGGCCGTCATCGATGGACATGTTTATGGTCGGTTGACTCAGGACAAGATTCCTGCACTTTTAAAAGAGTTCAAATAAAGTCTGTAGTACCATGAAATGCTGAGGGTGAGATGAAGATTCAAACGAAGGCTGATCTGGAGAAGATAAAGGAGAAGGGGTTGAAATCTCTCTACCCAAAGACGACCAAGGTCTCTGTGGGGATGGCCACCTGCGGTCTTTCCACAGGGGCGGGAAAGGTCTATGAGGTCCTCCAAAATGGGGTGGAGAAGGATAAACTTCCCATCCTTTTAGGACAGACAGGTTGCATTGGGTTTTGTCAAAAAGAGCCAGTGGTCGATATTCTTGAACCTGGAAAACCGAGAATCTTTTATCAAGGGGTGACTCCTGAACGATCCATGGAAATAGTTCAGAAATGGTTGGATAATCAGGTGGTCGACGATCTGCTTCTCTGTAAGATGGAAAGGGAGGATTGGATCGTAGAGGGGGTGGTCAAGGATTATTCCCTTCATCATCTCCCCGCTGGAATGGATGGAACGCCTCATTACCACCAGGTTCCTTTTTACAGCAAACAGTTTAAGATTGCACTCAGGAACTGTGGTTTCATCAATTCTGATCTGATCGAAGAATATGTTGCGAGGGGAGGATATTTTAGTCTCCATAAAGCCATTATGAATATGAAACCGGAGGAGATCATTGAAGAAATCAAACGATCGGGACTCCGGGGAAGAGGAGGCGCCGGATTTTATACTGGCAATAAGTGGGATTCGTGCCGAAAGTCAAAGGGCGATACAAAATTCGTTCTTTGTAATGCAGATGAAGGAGACCCAGGGGCCTATATGGATCGAAGTGTTTTAGAAGGGGATCCACACAGTGTGATCGAAGGGATGATCATTGGGGCTTATGCCATCGGTGCCCAGGAAGGATTTATTTATGTGAGGGATGAATATCCCCTTGCCATTCAAAAACTCAAAACGGCCATCCAACAGGCAGAAAAGGTGGGTCTTTTAGGAGAGAATATTTTAGGTTCTGGTTTTTCATTTAAGATTCATCTCTTCCGCGGGGGTGGAGCCTTTGTGTGTGGCGAGTCGACGGCCCTGATGGCCTCTATCGAAGGAAAGGTCGGAGAGCCCAGGGCAAAACATATTCATACCACTGAAAGTGGTTTGTGGGATAAACCCAGTAATCTGAACAACGTGGAAACCTGGAACAACGTTCCGGTCATCCTTGCGAGAGGAGCAGATTGGTATTCGAAAATTGGTACGGAGGGCAGCAAAGGGACAAAGGTCTTCTCCGTGGTGGGCAAGGTGAATAACACCGGCCTTGTCGAAGTCCCCATGGGGATTACTCTTAGAGAGATCGTCTACGATGTGGGGGGTGGGATTCCTGATGGAAAGAAATTCAAAGCGGTCCAAACGGGCGGTCCTTCAGGGGGATGCATTCCCGAGTCCTTGATCGATCTCCCCGTTGATTTCGATCGGTTAACGGAAGCGGGCTCGATGATGGGCTCCGGAGGAATGATCGTCATGGATGAATCCACCTGCATGGTGGACATCGCAAAATATTTCATGAGCTTCCTTAAGGATGAGTCCTGCGGCAAATGTACTTCCTGCCGGGAGGGGACCAAACGGATGCACGAGATTCTGACGGAGATTTCTGAGGGAAGAGGGACCTTGGAACACCTCAACCTCCTTGAAGAATTGGGATGGGTTACTGCGGAGGCCTCCCTCTGCCAGCTGGGAGGGACGGCCCCCAATCCAGTTCTTTCCACTATCCGGTATTTCAGAGACGAATACCAAGAACACATCGTCAATAAGCGATGTCCGGCAAAGGTCTGCCGAGCCCTTCTCCAATATCGAATTCTCTCTGATGTCTGCACTTCCTGTGGGCGTTGTGCCAAGGTCTGTCCGGAGAAGGCCATCAGTGGCAAGCAGAGAACGAAGAAAGAGAAAGGCAAACCCTTTAAAATCGATCCTAAAAAATGTATTAAGTGTGGTATGTGTTTTGAGGCCTGTAAATTTAAAGCCGTTGAAGTCGAGTAAAATATAAAGTAAATAAGTTAATGAGTTATTAAGTGAAAAAGTTATTCAGATACATGACAAGGCAACCGTCCCATATTTATTTGCTTATTCACTTATTACCTCATTAACCTGTATTCATCTGGAGGAAAAATTAATGATTCCTTTTTCAATTGATGGTCAACCGGTGGAAGGAAGAGAAAATGGAAATGTTTTAGAAGTGGCCTTGGATGTGGGAATTGAGATTCCACATCTTTGTTATCACGAATCGGTTAAGCCCTACGGTGCCTGCCGTCTCTGTCTGGTGGAGGTCGAGAGGCATGGAAGAAAAAGGATGACCACTTCGTGTACGTATCCTGTATTGGAAGGGATTCAGGTCTTCACTCAAACGGAGAAAGTTCTTCGAGCCCGTCGAATGATCATCGAGCTGATCTTGGGGATGTGCCCGGGTGACACATTGATTCAGGAAATGGCCAAGGAAATGGGAGTGGAGCAGATCCGTTTCAAGCAGGAAGATAAGGACTGCATCCTTTGTGGTCTCTGCGGAAGGATCTGCGAAGAGGTGGTGGGGGCTCATGCCATTCAGTTTGCTTTTCGGGGAGATAAAAGGGAAATGATTCCCCCTTTTCTGGGGGAAGCGATGAATTGTATCGCCTGCGGAGCTTGTGTGGTCGCCTGCCCTGTGGATGTGATCAAGATGAAAGAGCAAGGAGATGAACGGACCATCCTTCGATGGAAACGAACGTTAAAAATGAAACAATGTAAGATTTGTGGGAACTATTTCGCCCCCTGGTTTCAGTTGGAGAAGTTTAAAGAGCAGGCCAAACTCGCTAAAGACTTTTTTGATATCTGTTATACCTGCCGGACTTGAAATCTTTATAAAATTCAAGTATATTGAAAAAAGAAGTACATGCCGTAGGAGGTGATGGGTATGGCTGTGGAAAAATGGGAACCCTTCCGAGACCTGATGGCGATGCAAGACCGGATGACCCGACTTATCGATGAGACCCTTTCCCGTATTTGGAAAGGGGAGGTTGTTCGAGGAGCTTGGTCACCTCCAGTAGATATACTTGAGAGAGGGAATGAAGTGATTTTGAAAGTTGATCTTCCTGAAGTCAGTCAAGAGGAGATCGATATCAGAATCGAAGAAAATATCCTCATCATTCAAGGAGAAAGAAGACTGATTAAAGACTCTCCTGAGGAAAGTTACATCCAAATTGAAAGACCCCATGGGACTTTTCGTCGGACCTTCAATCTCCCGAGAATGATCGAGCAGCAGGGAATTAAGGCGTCTCACAAAGATGGGGTGCTCACCCTTGTTCTCCCCAAACGGCAGGAACTTCAACCCAAACAGATCGTGGTGGAACCCAAATAAGCAGGGAAATTTAAACAGCACTTCATTGAAAGGCCACTTTTTATTTTTTGGGGACCTTCTGCCAGTCTGCCGAGAACTTTTCTATCCCGATATCCGTTAGAGGGTGCTGGACCAACTGCTCAATGACTTTGTAAGGAATGGTTGCCACATCCGCTCCAATGAGGGCTGCTTCAACGACATGAATAGGATGGCGAATGCTGGAGACGATCACCTTCGACCCCAATCCATAGTTTTTGAAAATCGTAACAATCTGCCCCACCAGGTCCATTCCCGTCTGTGAAATATCATCCAATCTTCCAATGAAAGGACTGACATAAGTTGTTCCAGCCTTGGCAGCGAGAAGGGCTTGAGTGGGAGAAAAGACCAGGGTGGTGTTCGTTTTAATATCTTCTGAAACCAACACTTTGATCGCCTTTAAACCTTCTGCCGTCATCGGTATTTTGACCACGATGTTGTCACCCATCTCAGCAAGGTTTCGCGCTTCTTCGATCATCCCTTCAGCCTTTAGACTTAAAACCTCTAAACTGATGGGGAGCCCTTGGATGATCTCACAGATTACCCTAATCAGGGGAGTAAATTCTTTGTTTTCTTTTGAGATCAGGGTGGGGTTGGTGGTCACGCCATCAATTACCCCCATCTCATAGGCTTTCTTGATTTCGTCGGGATTGGCTGTGTCGATAAAAAATTTCATTTGGACTCTCCCCTTTAGACAAAAAGAGGTGGTAGGAATTTCTTCCTACCACCTTCATGTCGATGATTCACCCATAGACAGGTCCATTTATGGAATGACTTTAAATTCCACTCTCCTATTTTTTGAACGACCTTCTTGGGTTTTATTGTCTGCAACCGGTTTTGTATTACCATAGCCTTTGGTCACCAATCGACTATCCGGAATATTGTACTTATCCTGTATATATTTCTTTGCACTTAAGGCTCTCTTTTCCGAGAGTGTCTGGTTTGCCTTATCATTCCCTACCCCATCTGTATGGCCTCCGATCTCCACCTTGGCTTGAGGATTATCCTTCAAGATCCACCCATTTCGATCCAATGCCCTCGCCGCTGTAGGGGATATGTTTGATTTATTCGTATCGAAATAGATTGAGTCGAACACCGGTGCTGGCTTGGGTGCTGGAGGAGGTGCCGGTTTTGGTGGTGGTGGAACGGGTGCTGGTGGCGCAGGTGGTGCCGGTGGGGGAGGTGGTGGAGGTGGGGGAGGTGGAGCCGGAGCAGGTGGAGCCGGAGCAGGTGGAGCCGGAACAACAGTTGGAGGCGGTGGTTTGCAACCTTCTGCCTCTTTGGCCAGCTTCCGGGCATCAGCAAAGAGTCCCATGGCCTCGTCCGTGCGGCAGGCCCAGTAGGTCTCGGCAGCCTTCTTCGCCAGTTCCTTCGCTTTTGCGATCTTGTCCGGGCAGTACTTTGCTCCAGAAGATTTTTCCGCCTGTGCAATGGCGGCCTCGGTCTGGCCAAACTCATCTGGAACACCAAGAGCCCTATCGGCTACTCCGAAGTGATACGTGGTACAGGAAGTACCCAAGAAAAGAAACAAAACCATTACCACAAAACATGCCCAAGTCCTTTTGCCCATACATTTACCTCCTTTCAAGTTTTTATAATAAAAATGCTTAATATTTTAATATATATCCAACTTATTTGAGTTTGTCAACCTTTTTAAT
>DCVM01000155.1:0-2182 GCA_002327985.1 Syntrophaceae bacterium UBA2188
ATCTCTCTTTATGGTTTAAACGATAGAAAAAAAGGAATCAATCATCAGCGACGTTTTTAACGGAAAAGAACTGATCCAGATTTATAGGTTTGTCGTTTAGCCTGATTTCCCTTGTACTTTCGGGTCCTGGGGTAACCGGACTTGGCGTGGCAACTTGTACCTGTTCCAATTGGAGAGGATTGCGAACCAGAGCTTTACCATTTGGTGAGCAATAAAATGCTGGCTTTTGTGCCAGTTGAAGTGATCCGTCGTCCTGCAGCCGAGTCTCCTCTTCATCAGATAATGACCTGGGCCAAAATAGAAGCGGGTCATCCCTGCCGATATCGCTTCCGCAATAGGTGAGTAATACCCTAAATTAAAATACGTCATGTCATTCCCACATTTTTCATGGTCAATTCCCAACAGCAGCCCATGTGACGTTCTTTTGTATCTAAACTCCACGGCCAGGCCTGTGATATCATCCCCCTTACGTGATATGTGCAGAATAACGTTCTGCCCGAGGTTGCGCTTCAATTCAGAAAAGAAATTCTTACTGAAACAAAAGGGGAGGTTCAAGTGCTTGCGGTAATTCATGGTCATTAGTTCATAAAGGCGTTCTACGTGTTCATTGACGTTCTCTAAAATCGAGATGGTTGTTCCACTCTTTCGATTTTTGTTAATCTTCCGTTTCAACTCTTTCCTTATGTTTGGGCTGATATTGTCAAGATGGTTGGTGTATTCAGAAAAAGAGGGCCAACGAAGGTCGAGAAAGGTCATGGGTACGTGACGGGATTGGTTATAGCCACGACGCCGCAGCAACGCAGCTAAATCCAGGTCTTCTCCAGGGACGTCAATTAGGTGAAGAGGTAACCTGTTGCGGTTGGCCTCTCCTTCAATCACGTCGAGAAGTTTATTCATTATAGCTTGTTTGCGTTCAGGATGAGCCCCAGGCTCCGCAACCAGATAATCCCCACAACCCCAAAGCGTTCCACACACCATCGCGGGCATAAAGGAGATTCCGAAACGTAAAACCAGCGGTTTGGCCCTGCCGAATAGGCGATCATCCAGATCCTCAACAGTGCCCGTTTTACGGAAGATATAGCATACAGTCAACCCGGCTAATTTCTCATCCTCCCTCACTAACACATACAAAGGACGTATATCCCCGATGAATGAATTCTCCACTGTCTTGAGCCAAGCATGGGTTGCGAAGACATTGGTCGTGATCAGTCGGTCCCACTCTTCCTGCTTTACCTTGGAGATTTCAGATAAGATGTCTATCTTCTGCATTTTTTAGAAGGTTAAAACTTTACAGAAGGATTGTCATGAAAAATATCGTTGATTCTATTAAGGCCGTTGGCATTTAGGTCCGAAATGCCACTTCTTGAAAAGGATGACATGCCAGCTTGACTTTAAAATTACTGCCCCGAGTTTTAACTTGAACCGCAACGCCGAGGCATTAAAGCGCTGGGTAATGCTGTACAGATTCGTTCGACCCATTCGGGCCAATTTTTCGTATAGGCAATAACGGAGTGCCGGTGCCAAGCTCTGACCCCGTAATTCAGGGGCAGTGTACGCATCAAAGAGATAGGCTTCGTCATCGCTGAGCGGAAATGAAACTCCTTCGGACTTGCACCAGATTAAGTCGCACCATGTGAATGCCACCAGACGGCCATCGCGTTTTGCACCAAGGCAGAGGTTCCCATCCCTCAGCCGACCGATTAGCTCTTCGTAGCTGGCAGGTCGATATGGAATTTGCACCATCTCCGTCATATCTTTCGCTTCCAAAAAACTGACTTCATAACCCTTAAGGCTATCTTGGTGTTGCCAGGGAATGCTTCCGGTGATTCCTTCGCGGACGAGGTAAATCAGGTGGATCTGGATTCCCAACTTGTCGAGGCCGTCAATGAAAATTCGAGGTAGAGGGTTGTACCGTACCTTGTCTTGAAGGTGTTTGAGATAGCTCATTTGTCTTCCGACTGCATCAGCCTGATACTACCCCGAGAAACTTTCTGGCCTCCTTCCCTGAGTATGGCACACGACCCAGGGCATGGGCTATGGAAAGGACTCGCTCAACCAGCTCTCTGTTGGTGGCCAGCCTTGTTCTTTCGTCGTCAAACCAGATGTTATCCTCCAGGCCAACCCGAACCCCACCCCCAGCCACAAGCGCTGCCGCACTCATGGGAAGCTGGAAACGGCCGAC
>DCVM01000155.1:2393-2855 GCA_002327985.1 Syntrophaceae bacterium UBA2188
GTCCGACCACTTGTCGAAACACACAGAATCAGATCTTTAGATTTATTTCTAATTCCACGAATGATCTCTGTATAAATCTCTTTTTTATAGGTGGGTTCTCCCGTGATCGGGTCCCGTGCATGCAGATGAACCATATTGATCCCTAAATCCGCTACCTCAGAGACCTGATGCACAATTTCATCTGGCGTGATGGGAATATGGGGAGTCATCTCTTTAGTAGGGATCATTCCCGTAGGTGTGAAATTTAAAATGAATTTTTTATTTTCCATTTTACCTCTCCAAAACCTAACCATACTATATATGGTCACATTATTTCCATTGGGCTTTTATGAAAACCCTAAACCTTTCAGGGTTACATTGGTGAGGGGAAGGCAATTTACTTTATGATTCTCAATGGAATGCCAGTTTAATCAAAAATATTTATCTTGTCAATTTTAACTTTTTATCAAAATAACCTCCCAT
>DCVM01000155.1:2863-7932 GCA_002327985.1 Syntrophaceae bacterium UBA2188
AGAGGGTTAGGGTGAGGGGGAAATGATCTTATCATCACCCCCACCTTAATCCTCCCCCATCAAGGGGGAGGAAAGTTTTTTAGAGAATTTGATGCCCCGCAGCTTGCTGCGGGGTAGTTCATTAGGCCATTTCCATACCATCCCACACCTTCATTTCTTCAACCAACTCATCAAACCTATAGACAGGGAGATAGTCATAATATATAAATGATCTAATGACAAACGCTGGCTTTGTTGACCAATGAAAGAAAAAAATGATTTAAGGAATTTAGGAACAAAAGCACCCATGATCACTCACGCCTTTGCTGAGAAGAAAGGTCCTTATGGATATATTTGGAAAATT
This sequence comes from Syntrophaceae bacterium UBA2188, assembly GCA_002327985.1. Taxonomy (GTDB): domain Bacteria; phylum Desulfobacterota; class BSN033; order BSN033; family UBA1163; genus UBA1163. The sequence continues at coordinate 3,207 of DCVM01000155.1, forward strand.
TATATTCAGGCGGAGGATCCGGATGGGGATATGGATAAAATTGCCGTGGTCGTGAATCAATCTGGCTATGGATCTTACCCTACCGATTGGATCTTCTTAAAACCCAGGTGCCGGCAGCAGGTGATGGGGTACCTTCAGTGGAATACCTTCAGTTCCAAAACATCCTATTTACCAGAGTGGACACAGATTATTGTGAAGGTTTCCATTTTTGACAAGGCAGGGAATGAAAGTAATGAAGTCGTTTTCCCATTTACCTTTGAGTCGGGGGTCAAACCCTATGATTTATCCCTGCTTCCTGACCCGTTTGATAAGAGGAATGTCCCGCGGTTAGGGTATATTATGATTGATCTATACGCTGAAAGAGCATGAGTTAAATGAATAGGATGTTCGGTACCTTTACTTCCTTGTTCTCAATTCCCTCTTCCAAAATTTTATAAAATCTTATAATGTTATAGGAGACTGACTTCAGGACCCTGTGATGGCTGAAAGGGAAAAGAGAGAGAAAGCTCTGCTCAATGAGATTGAGTCACTCCGGCAGAGGGTGACCGAACTCGAGCGTTGTGAAGGAGACCAAAGACGGGCCGAGGAAACGTTCCTCGATCTCTTCAACGCCACAGAGGAAGTAGCACTGCTGATGGATCGCGAAGGCATCATTCTCATCGCCAATCAGAACGCAGCAACTCTGTATGGCATCCCTATGGAAAGGCTGCCGGGGAGATCCATCTATGACCTGATCCCTGCGGATCGTATTGAGAGTGGCAAGGAAAAGGTAAGGACCGTGGTGAAGACACGAACGACGCGACGGTTCGAGGGGAAGCTTGGGGAGAAAGTATTCGAAAATAGTCTTTACCCCGTGCTTAACGGTGGAAAAGAGGTTCAGAGGGTTGCCCTCTATGTCCGGGATATCACCGAAAAGAAACGACTTCAGGCGGTATTGCGACAGACAGAGGAAAAATACAGGATTATCTATGAGAACGCCATAGAAGGAATTTTTCAGATAGACCCGAATGGTCGTTTCATCAGCGCCAACCCATCTCTTGCACGCATCCATGGGTATGATTCCCCTGAAGAACTCATGAAGAGCCTAAAGGACATCCGGAGCGCCTATGTCCATCCAGAGGATCACCTCCGGTTGATCAACCTTCTCTTTGAACGGGGGGCTGTCCAGAACTACGTTGCCCAGATGTACCGCAAGGACAAGAGCCTCCAGTGGATCTCAGTCAATGTAAGACTGGTCAAGGATACTCAAGGTGAAGCCCTTTACTATGAGGGCACCATGATGGACATTACAGAGAGGAAACTGGCTGAGGTGGGGCTCGCCGAAAGTGAAGAGCGTTATAGAACAGCGATTGAACACTCGAACGATGGTGTGGCCATCATCCAAGGCGACAAGATTCAATACGTCAACAAGAGATTTGTGGAGATTTTTGGATACGACCAACCAGAGGACATCAAGGGTAGGTCTGTTTTGCTCTTTGTCCACCCGGATGATCAGGATAAAGTGAGGATGATCAATCAGAAGAGACAGAGAGGAGAACCTGTCCCTTCTCGATATGAATACAAAGGCGTGACGAAAGACAGAGGAGTCATCTACATCGAGGTCTCAGCCACCAGCATCGTCTATAGGGGAACCTCTGTCTCGCTCGTTTATTTGAGGGATACCACCGAACGGAAGTTAGCGGAGGAGGCCTTGTGGACTGAGCGAAACCGATTTCGAACTCTTTCAGAAAGTGCGCCCCTGGGGATTATCATGATTAACCAGGAAGGAGTGTTTGAATACATCAACCCTAAGTTTAAGGAATTATTCGGTTATGACCTAAAGGAAGTGCCAAACGGCCTGGAATGGTTTAAAAAGGCTTTTCCCGATCCGAAGTCCAGAAAAGAAGTCATCTCCACATGGATCGATTACTTAAGAAGCACTAAACCAGGGGAGAAAGTTCCCAGGACACTTCCCGTCACCTGTAAGGACGGTACGCAAAAAATCATCCATTTCATTCCAGTTAGACTCGCCACCGGTGAATACATTGTCACGCTCGAGGACATTACGGAACGTATTCAGGCTCATGAGGCCCTGGTGAAGTCTCACCAGGAGCTTGAACAATTGAACAGGGCAAAAACAAAGGCCGTCAATCACATCTCACACGAACTGAGGACCCCTCTTGCCTTGATTCAGGGAAACATACGGCTTCTGAAGCGGAAGCTCAAACAGATACCCATCGACACAAACTTTCAGACCCTCCTGGAAACATTGGAGCGGAATCTGGCGAGGCTTTCGAGCATCTCGATCGAAACCAATGAGATATTCAGGATTTCACAGGAACTCGAAGCGGGAATCATCGTCGATGACCTCGATCAACTCTGGCAGCGGGTTGAGGACCTATCAGACATGCCTTCTGACGTGCGCTCCCATTTCAATGCCCTCAAGGCATGGCTCAGTCAATATTTGTCTGGGAGCACCGAATCCTTTCAATCCATCAATCTTTTTCCCTTTGTCCTGGATGTATTGGAGAGGGTCAAACAGTTGTCACCTCACAGGACGATTCGATTTCAAGTGGAGGGGAAGAATGATCTGTTCGTCTTCATCGATCCTCTTGTTCTGCAAAATGTGGTCGAGGGCCTCCTCAGGAACGCAGTGGAAAACACACCGGATGGTGGAAAGATCCGCTTAGTGGTTGAACAGAAGCGGGGGAAGATCATCCTCCACGTCACGGATTATGGAGTCGGGATTACAGAGGAGAATCAGACCTACCTTTTCGATGGACTCTTCCACACCAAAGAAACAGAACTGTATGCCTCAAAAAAGCCTTATGACTTTGGAGCGGGGGGGAAGGGTTTGGACCTTCTTCGGATGAAAGTCTATGGACAGCGTTTTGGCTTCGATCTTTCCATCACGAGTAAGCGGTGTGTTTACATCCCCACGGATAAAGATCAATGCCCTGGGGATATTTCTCGGTGTCCACATGTGAGGAATGCGGACGAGTGCGCCGCCTCCGGTGGCACCACTTTTACAGTTGCCTTCCCGATCAAAAAGGCTGCGCAGCCAGCCCACTCCATGGGTTTCCTCGTCTAAGAAAGTTGGGATCCGTTTCCTTTGATCCTATCACTTTCCTTTTAGCCTACACCCTATCTCCCCACTGCATGAGACGGATTTTTTAGACCTGTCTGTTTCACCACCTGATTTTAGAAACTGGCCATTCGACGAAAGGTGAAACGCTATGTTATACTTCCAAAAATGTCTAAAATGGATGTGATCATTATTGGAGCAGGGATGGCAGGGCTTACCTGCGGTTGTCTCCTTGCTCAAAAAGGCTTAAAGGTCCTGATGATCGAGAAAAATCAGAAGGTGGGNNGGGGAAGGATTTGGCGCCTCCTTGAGAAATTAAACCTCCTGGATGAAATTCACTTTTTCTCACTCGAACCCGCAAGGGAATATCACTTTCCGGATCAGAAAGTTATTCAATCTTCCAGGCTCGAAACCCACATTGAAAATCTTTCTTCGCTCTTTCCGAAAGAGAGGAAAGGCATTGGTGGAGTCTATGCTGTTTTGAAAAAGATTTTTGAAGAATTTTCCGTTATCCCATCCTCTCTCGATTGGTATGAACCTTCTTCTTTCTCTTCCCGGTATCCTTTTCTCTCGCATTTCAAGGATAAAACTTACGAAGAACTTCTTAACGAATATGTTTCTCATCCCTTTTTAAAAACTCTTTTATCCATCCGAAGTTCCTATGCACTGCTTCCTCCAGAAGAGATCTCGGTGGCGGGAATGGCAGGCATTGAGATGTCTTATTTTAATTTTGGAGTTTCTTGTGTTGAGGGAAAGGTAGAACAACTTCCGATGAAACTGGGAGAAGCCTTCCACAAGATGGGCGGACAAATTTTAACAGGTGGTGAAGTAAATCAAATCCTATTGGAAGAGAAAAGGGCCATCGGTGTGAAGTTAAAAGATGGTCAGGAGATCACATGTAAGACAGTTATTTCTAATATCGATGCCCATCAAACCTTTTCGGATCTGATCGGAGAGGATAGAATTCCAACCGGCTTTCGATCAAAACTAAAGGGGATGAAGCCATCTCTTTCTTATTTTATCCTCTATCTCGGGGTGGATGGGGAGTTGGAGGAACTCCCCATTGCCAATAATGAAGTTTTTCTTGAAGATCATCTTCGGAAGGAATATGATTCTCTTTATCAAAATCAGATTCCAGAAAAGGCTCCCTTCTATCTCCTTGCTCCATCGAAGGTGAATCCATCCCATGCTCCCAAGGGGAAAAGCACCCTCTGTCTGAGTCTTAAGGCTCCCTTTCACTTCAGTCCGGATTGGGATCAAAACATTAAAAATGAGCTTTCCCAACGTCTCGTCCATCAGGCCTCTGCCTTCATTCCCAATTTGGAGAAAAGAATCGTGGTCAACGTGGAGACCACCCCAAAGACGATTGAGCAATGGACTCGCAATCGATGGGGCGCCGCCTATGGATGGGCACAGATTCCGAGGCAATCCGGGATTTATCGTCTTTCGCGCTTTACCCCCATCCCTCACCTCTATCTCACCGGCCACTGGACATCTCCCGGAGGAGGGATCGTGGGTGTGGTGGCCTCAGGAGAATTAACTGCGGAACTTGTATTGGACCATTTTGCGAAAGGAGAAGAATGAAATGATCCGAAAGCCCTGGTTGGTGACGATGGCCCTCTTTCTACTGGTACTCTTTCTCTCGGGGTGCCCCAAGAAAGT
>DCVM01000150.1:0-5848 GCA_002327985.1 Syntrophaceae bacterium UBA2188
GTCGGTTCGATTCCGACCTCCGGCATCAATCTTTTCCCCAAATTGAAATTACTAAAACCTTTCCTCATCCCTCTGATTTTTTTTCTATGCCTTCAGCTCTGCTTTGCATTCACGGATGAAGAGATTCAAAAAATCCAGTTTTTCTTAAGGGATCAGCCCATGGGTGAGAGGATTGCTTCTTGGGCAGAGAAATTTATAGGCGTTCCTTATGATACAGACCCATTAGGGGAATATGTGACCAGGGCAACCATTGTGGCAGATGAAAGAGTGGATTGTATGTATTTGACCTTCCGAGCCGTTGAACTGGCTTTAAGCCATACCCCTGAGGGGGCCATCCAAGTTGCCCTGGAGAAAAGATTCCATTCGAAAGGTATTCTCCAAGAGGGGAAAGTGATCAACTATGATGAGCGTTTTGAATATGGGGAAGATATGGTAGTGAGTGGGAAGTGGGGGCAAGAGATCACCCACAAGGTCGGGCGCATAACGAAAATAAAAGGTTCGAGAGGAAAGAATATTGTGGAAATCCTGCCTACCGCTGAATTGTTAGATAATTTGAAAAGGTTAAAAAGTGGGGATATCCTTTTTTTCGTGAAAAAGCTTGAGCAGAGAAAAGTTGGAGAAATCATCGGGCACATTGGAATCTTAAGGGTTGAGAAAGGTCAAGAGAAAAAAGGGAAGGGTGGAGTTTATCTCATTCATGCCAGTGGTCTCAAAGGAAAGGGCGGGATGGTGAAAAGGGTTTTATTGAAAGACTATCTCTCCGACATGCCCTTCTTGGGAGTCCAGATCACCCGATTTGAATAAGATTTTTTTATTGTCCAACAGGGAGAAGGACAGTATAATGTTGCAGGGTAAATTTAAAAAGGAATAGGAGGCGAGAATTGTTTTATGATCCGGGCATTCAATAAGCACTACCGTAAGGCCATTGATCTGATAGAGAGTTCTTCAACCAGCGAGAAGATGGACATCGCTGAAAAGGTGATCGAATGGTTCAGAGAATTGCCTGAGGAGTATATCATCTCTCTGGCCATGTTTTTTAATGAGGTGATCGATGATCTGGGAGACGATAGTTTGGAAAAGATCGATTTTAAAATAAAACGAAAGAAGAAGATGGAAAAGGAAGAGGAAGGGGAGGAGGAGGAAGACGACGAAGACGACGAAGACGAGGATTTAGGAGAGGACGAGTTGGAAGAGGAGGATTATGACGACGAGGATGAGGAGGACTATTGATTTCTATTTTGAGGCTGGAATGGCACGATTATAGGCCCAGCGTTCCATCCTTCCAATCTCTTCCCTCATGGTGGTCGAAAGAGGAACGATATTTCCTGCCGAGATGACCAAATCCTGTTCATTCATCGGTCGACCTGAATTGAAGGCTTCAATCATTGCTCCATTGACCGCTTGTTCAATCTCTGCACCATTAAATCCCTCGGTCACCTTCACCAATATATCTAAATTGATCTGGGATAAATCTGCACTATTTTTCTTCAGATGGATGGAGAAAATGGACTTTCTTTCTTGAGGATTTGGGAGGGTGACAAAAAAGATTTGGTCAAAGCGACCCTTTCTCAAGACCTCAGGGGGAAGGAGTTCAATGACATTGGCGGTGGCAGCAATAAAGACGAATTCTCTTTTTTCCTGCATCCAGGTGAGAAAGGAGGCAAACACCCGGGATTGGGTTCCGCCACCAGCTTTTTGGCTTTGAATGCTGATCCCTGCCTCAATCTCATCAATCCAGAGCACACAAGGGGCTACCGATTCTGCGGTTCGAATGGAAACCTGTAAGGCCTCTTCAGGTTCTCCGATGGTTCCGTCATAGAGCCTGGCCATGTCGAGGTGAAGCAAAGGGACTTGCCAGAAAGAGGCAAATACTTTAGCACAGAGACTTTTTCCACATCCTGAAAGGCCGGTGATCAGAACCCCTTTGGGAAGTGAGAGACCGAAAGACTTTCCTTCACTGCTCAAAACTTCAGACCTTTTTCTCAGCCAGTCTTTGAGGTTTTCCAGGCCACCGATATCTTCCAAGGCAGGCCGATTGATCACCAGATTGAGGATCCCGGACTTCTTAATCAATTGCCCCTTTTCCTCAATGACCGCATCAATCAGAGAGGAATCGACCATCGTCCTTCCAATCAGGGCACTCCGGAAAGCACGCGCCACCTGGTCGAGGGAAAGACCCAGAGCTGATTTCACCAGTCGATCCTTCAACTCTGGTGTCAGAGATTCAGTTAATTTTGAGGCCTGAGGACTTGCGGAAATGATCCCCATCAGGGTTCGCTCCACTTCGATGGCATCCGGCATGGGAAGTTCATAAACCACCATGTCTCGCTTCAGTTCTTCTGGAACCACCAAAACCGGGGCGACGATAAAAAGTGTGGTGTATCGATTCCGAAGAGAGCGGTGGAGATCCTTTAATTTCCTTGGAACGGAAAGATCTGTCTTTAGAAAAGTGTGGAGTCCCTCAAAGAGATAAACTGCTTGTTCTGCCCGCTGGATGACGCAGTCTAGAGCCTCGATGGGGTTCTTTGAATCATTGATTTTTTCATTCTCTCCGGTCAGTCCCTGGAAAGGATTCCAGATGAAGAGTTTGGGCTTGGGTTGAAAGGTGGATATCAGTTCTTTGAGGAGGGCTTCTACCCGGTCTTCTTCATCCGATAAAATATATACAATCGAAGCCTTCGAAAGAATGAATTTTTTCAGGTCCAGAAGAATTTGCTGCTTTTTAGAGGTTTCTTCCATGGATTTGAGGAAATTATACATAAATTATTTGATAACGTCAAACTTACCCTCCTTTTTTAAAGGGAGGCAAAATAGATGATTCAAAGATTATTCAAAAACCTTGAATCTTTATGGGATCTCCAATAGAATTGGAATATCAGGAGAGGGCCATGACGGTCAATATTAATCCCATTTTGATTGAACTCGGTCCCATTCGGGTGGGTTGGTACGGATTGATGTATGTGTTTGGGTTCTTGGCTTCCTATCTTCTTGTCCGGTATCAACTGAAGAGAAAAGATTTTGGTGTTTCAAGACTGGAAATAGAAAATCTCTATTTTTATCTCATCCTCGGATTAATTATTGGAGCTCGTTTGGGGTATGTTCTATTCTATGACCTGAAGGTTTATCTTCAGGACCCCCTCGAGGTCTTTGCCATCTGGCATGGTGGCCTGTCTTTCCATGGAGGATTGATTGGCGTCCTCATCGTGGGGATCCTTTTTTCGTGGAAGAATAAAAAATCGTTTTGGAAAATCGCTGATCTCTTCATTGTGACCGCTCCCATCGGATTGGGTTTAGGGAGAATTGGGAATTTCATCAATGGCGAACTCTATGGTCGAGTCACTCACGTCCCCTGGGGGATGATCTTTCCGAAAGGAGGCCCCCTTCCTCGTCATCCCTCTCAGCTGTATGAAAGTGCCTTAGAAGGAGGCGTTCTTTTTCTGGTTCTTTGGTTTCTTAAAGATAAAAAACTACCTACCGGCGGGCTCTTAGCCCTCTTTCTTTCTCTCTATGGACTCTTTCGATTTTTTGTAGAGCTATTTCGGGAGCCCGACCCCCAGCTCGGATTTATCCTCGGTCCTTTTACCATGGGACAGATTCTTTCCACCTTCATGATCATCGGAGGGATTTTCCTTTTTCTTATAAGGAGTAAGCAGAAGGGAAAATTACCCCGTTAGAAATAGTGCTCCGCTGCTCCCTCCGGGCCAGAGGCCCTCTGGGCCGGCGGCTGCAGCGGGGTTTAAGGCCTCTCTGGAATTGCAGTGGGGGGTTGCTCGTTACTTAACACGCCGAGATATTTTTTGCTTTTTGGTCGTTTTCACCGGGGCGATCATCGATCGGGGATCAAGCAGGCGATTTAATTCCTGCGTTGAGAAAAGCCCTTCCTCCATCACTGCCTCACGGATGGTCTTATTTTGAGCATAGGCCTTTTGTGCGATTCGGGCCGCTTCCTCATATCCCATTTCAGGTGTTAATGCGGTAACAAGAGCCAAGCTTTTTTCAATCATCTCTTCGCAACGCTTTTGATCCGCAACCAACCCGCCTATGCATCTTTGATTAAAATTATCGACAGCGCTGGTCAGAAGTCGGATCGATTCGAGCAGATTGTAAGCGATCAATGGCATCATCGTATTGAGTTCAAAATAGCCACTGATTCCTCCAAGGGTAATGGCGGAGTCATTTCCGATCACCTGAGCACATACCTGAATAAGAGATTCAGGGATGACAGGGTTGACCTTTCCTGGCATCATTGAAGAACCAGGTTGGGTTTCGGGGAGATGGATTTCTCCAATTCCACACCGGGGACCTGAACCCAGCCATCGGATGTCGTTCGCAATCTTCATCAGACTGACAGCTACTGTTTTTAACATCCCGCTCATCTCGACCAAGGCATCTCGGGCCCCCTGGGCTTCAAAACGGCTGACTGGTTTTCGGAAGTATCCGCCTATTTTCTGATTGATCAGAGAAATTGCTTTTTTTGCGAACTGTGGATGGGTATTGGCCCCTGTTCCAACAGCCGTCCCACCTAATGGAAGTTCATAAAGGGACCCCATGGCCTTCTGAATTCGATGGATGCCGAAATAGACCTGCTGCGCATATCCTTCAAATTCTTGACCCAATCGAATGGGAATGGCATCTTGGAGATGGGTTCTACCAATTTTAAGAATAGGATAAAACTTCTTTCTCTTGGCCTTGAGCGCTTGATGGAGATTTCTCAAGGCCGGCAAGAGTTTTTCTCGCAGAGAGATTACAGAGGCAATGTGGATGGCGGAGGGGAAGACGTCATTACTCGATTGGCATAAATTCACGTGGTCATTGGGATGGACAGGCCGGTAAGTCCCTTTTTTGTTTCCCAAAATTTCATTGGCACGATTGGCAATCACTTCGTTGGCATTCATGTTGGTGGAAGTTCCAGAGCCGGTTTGAAAGATATCGACCACAAATTCTTCATCCCATCTTCCGTCCATGACCTCTTGAGAAGCCTGCGCAATGGCCTTAGCCATTTTTTCCCCGAGAAGGCCCAGCTCCGCATTCGTCTTGGCTGAAGCATATTTAACCAGGCCGAAGGCATAGATGAATTCCCTTCCGAATCGCCAACCACTGACGGGGAAATTTTGAACCGCCCTCTGCGTCTGGGCTCCGTAGTATGCTTTTTTCGGAACCCTGACCGGGCCCATGGAGTCTTTTTCAAGTCTATAGAGGTTTTTTGAAGGGACCATTGTTGACCTCCTATCCTTCTTTCATTCTATTGGAAAAGTGTTGAATTATCAATAACCTCCCAATATTTTGCTTGGCAGTCAAAAAAGTTAGAAATGAAATTTTGGTGTAGCGATTTACAAAATGATTGTTTGGGACTTTAAAACGGAGCAATGGAAAGGTGCGAACGCGGCCCCTTTAAAAAGCAAGGGCCTCTTTTCAGAGGCCCTGCGACGTAAGGTCGAAACCTTACGGGTGGCTATAATTCTTTTCTTCCTACACGGTTCAATCTCCTCGCCATTCTAAGGCTTTTTTCTGGAGTTCCAGAGAGGTAAATTGATCGCGGTAATCTTTGAGGGCACCAGCCCAATCTTGCCGCAGCTTCCTCCCCTGCTTCCGCGCCTTCTTCTCAATCAGGAAATTCACAAAATCCTCCACTTCCCGTTTCAGCTCGGGGGGTAATTTTTTCACTATTTCTTCGATATTTTCTATTTCTCAAATCACCTGCCTTTTCGGATATTCTACCTTTTCTCAAGATACCTCGTCAATTGATATTTACCATCTGTTTCCCGTATTTCCCAAAATAAGCATTCTCTTTTTCTTTTAGGACGCAGAAGGCTTCGCCAGGGAAACCCTTTTATAAAAATATGCCAGA
>DCVM01000150.1:5876-16125 GCA_002327985.1 Syntrophaceae bacterium UBA2188
AAACCACCTTGCCATTGCGCCAGATGGCAATCGGAACTCCGTTGCGGCGATGTTCGGCGATAGCTTCAGCCACAGCCTTCTGAAGAGCCTCCTCAGCCCGATACGCCAGGAGAGGAAGTGACCTCTTCGCTTTCTTCATGGCTTCTCCTTATATTTTAAAAAAATTCCAAAGAGATCTGGATCAAGTATTTCGATCTTACCTGATTCCTCAAAAGCAATCATTTTAGGGACATTCCCTGAATTATCAAAGATCGTCCATGAATCCACTAATGGTTTGTAGAAACGAAAAAAATTGGGCAAACTTCTGCCGAAACGACGGCGAACAGTGGTCTCTGGGATAGTATGTCCTCCATTTTGCACCCGTAGTTTAATTCGTTCCAGCCCTAACTCTACATTACTAATCCAAAGGAAAAATAGATGGATGAGATATCCCCGTTTTTTCATCCCCAGCAGAAGTCTCACATATGTCTTTCCCGAGAGGGTGGTTTCAAACCCAAAATCCAGCCCGCGTTCAGCTAATGAATGAATTTGCTCCAGCATAATTCTTCCAGCTTTGAGAGCAGCTCTTTCCGGATCGAATGGAGATAAACCACTTGCAATTAGATCTACGTTCACAAATTCTAAGCATTTCACATAATCTGGAAGAAATCTGAGGGCGAAGGTTGTCTTCCCTGAGCCGTTAGGACCCGCAATAATGTAAAGGTTTGGGCTTGAGATTTTATTCTTCAAATGATCCCCTCATCCCATGACCCGTCTTGCCTTGAGTTCTGAGCTTTCAGCTTTACGCTCTGCTCCATGCGCTATGCACGATGCGATTAGGAGAGGGTCAACTTTTTTAGGGATGAACCCACTGTCTTTTTCCCTCAGTTGTGAAAAACAAGTCTGGGCCATAGGGTCATCAAGGTCTTCTCTCCTGAGCGTCGCTCTTTTCAATTTTTTCTTTGAAAACATGGCACGGATATTGGGTGCACCCATTTCAACCTCCTTACTGTGTTCCCAATCTAAACCCTCTAAGTCTGACTGGTTTGTAGACGCTGCCTGGGTTCTTTGGGGGATGGAAAAGATTCGATTTCTCTTTCCGGGCCAAATAAATAATCGAACTCAATGATGCCACACCCATTGGTCAAATATGCGAATTTTAGGCCAAGTATCTCAGCCTATTCCTTTGCTTGCCCAAGCCCATCGGCTGGTAATTTGTAAGCGGCCTTTGCTTCGACAACGGCAATCATGAAGTCGCGGGTGTAACGGAGAAGGTAATCGGCTCGTTTTTGTTTCTGGCGTTTGATCTTTTGGCCAATGATTATGATTCGCCCATCGGTAAAGGTTTTTTGTTCTGTGAAGGAATAGAGGTCATTATCCCAACCAGCCTGGGTGAGTTTAGGGAGGACATATTTTCTGCAGGTATCAGCTTCGGTTATCATATCGCTAAATCAGAAAATTCAATAAACTATAAAGATATTTTTTGTGTACCGTGGTCAAAATAGTATTGCACAGTACCCGGAGCAATGTGTAAGTATATTATTGGGGGATAATCTACCAGAAATACAACGGAAGTTCAATCTTTAAAGATTTTATGTATTTGTAAACAATGGAGATTTAATTGACAAATCAAAGAACCATCGATTATCATTTCTTGAGATTTCTGAAAAAATCCGAAATCTCTGATTACACCGATAGGCGAAAGGGGATCCATGGGTAAGAATCTGGCACAGAAAATTCTTGAAACACATCTGATCAGTGGAAGATTAATCCTTGACCATGATATCGCCATTGCCATTGACCAGACCCTTACTCAAGATGCCACAGGGACCATGGCTTACCTTCAATTCGAGGCTTTGGGAATTCCGGAAGTCAGGACCAAATTCTCAATCAGTTATGTCGACCACAATATGCTTCAAGCTGGATTTGAGAATGCCGATGACCACCGATTTCTGCAAACCTTTACCGCAAAATATGGGATCTTCTTTTCCAAACCCGGCAATGGCATCTGCCATCAAGTCCATTTAGAACGATTTGCAAAACCCGGAGAAGTACTCCTCGGGTCTGATAGCCATACCCCTAATGCCGGGGCGATGGGAATGATCGCCATTGGCGTGGGAGGACTTGATGTTGCCCTGGCGATGGCAGGAGAACCTTTTTACATCAAGATGCCAGAAATTGTTTTGGTGAAATTAAAGGGAAAGCTTCCCCCTTGGGTGGCTTCAAAGGATATTATCCTGGAATTGCTGAGACGATTCACTGTAAGAGGAGGGGTGGGAAAGATTTTTGAATTTGGAGGGCCCGGGGTAAGGTTGCTCTCCATTCCGGAAAGGGCGACCATTGCCAATTTGGGGGCAGAACTGGGAGCCACTACCACAATTTTTCCAAGTGATGAGAATACTCTTGAATTTCTAAAGGCGCAGGGGAGAAGGAAAGATTGGGTTTCCCTCGAACCGGATAAAGATGCAGAATATGATCAAGTTATTGGGATCGATCTCCATGAGTTAGAGCCGCTCATGGCTCAACCTTCCAGTCCGGACAAGGTTTCCACGGTCAGGGAAGAGACCGGAAAAGCCGTGAAACAGGTCTGCATCGGGAGCTGCAACAATTCTTCCTATTTTGATTTGATGAGTGTCGCAAAAATCCTAAAGGGGAAAAAAATCCATCCGGATGTCAACCTCACCATCACCCCAGGATCGAAACAGGTCTTTGAGATGATCGCACGAAATGGAGCATTGGCCATTCTGATCAGCGCAGGTGCTCGCATTCTTGAGTCTGCCTGTGGTCCCTGTATCGGAATGGGTCAAGCTCCTCCTTCGGATGCCATTTCCATTCGGACGATGAATCGAAACTTTCCAGGCCGAAGCGGGACCCCTGAAGATCAGGTCTATCTGGCTAGTCCCTATGTGGCCACTGCCTGTGCATTGAAGGGATCGATTGCAGATCCAAGAAGATTGGGGATGAAACCACCGCGTATCCCCATGCCCCCAAAATTTTTAATCGATGACAGCCTTATTCTTCCTCCTGCTTCGAAACCAGAAAAGGTGGTGATCGAGCGGGGACCGAATATTAAACCTCTGCCCCTCCGAGGACCTTTGGAAGATTTCATAGAAGGATCGGTCATACTGAAAGTGGGAGACAATATTACCACCGATCACATCCTCCCGGCCGGAGCAAGGGTACTTCCCCTGCGATCTAATATCCCTGCTATTTCAAAGCACCTCTTTGAGAGATTGGAACCTCATTTTTTCAAGAAGGCAAGAGAGTTGGGCGGTGGATTTGTTGTAGGGGGTGAAAATTATGGTCAGGGTTCAAGCCGGGAACATGCGGCTCTGGCTCCGATGTACCTTGGGATCAAAGCTATTCTCACAAAATCCTACGCCCGCATCCATCGCTCCAATCTGATAAACTTTGGGGTTCTTCCTTTGACCTTTAAGAATCCTGATGAAGGGTCAAGGATTCAGCAGGGAGACCATCTCCGAATCTCCCATCTCCGAAGCTCACTTGAGAGGGATGATCTTCTCCAGATCGAAAATGTGACACAAAAAAGAATAGTTGAAGTTTCGCATGGGCTCAATACCAGAGAGAGGGAAATCCTGTTAGCTGGGGGATTATTAAACTTTATCCGGGAAAGAAGAAAAAGTTGAATCGTCGGGAAGCTTTTCATATCGTTGAAGAGTTAGAAAGATGGATGAAAGACTGGATGTGAAAAATATTGGACTGCGGGGAGTCAAGGTAGCGGACACCCGCATCTCGGATGTGGATGGAGAGAAGGGAGTTCTGATTTATCGAGGGTTCAATATTCTTGACCTGGCTCAATCCTCCACTTTTGAAGAAGTTTCCTCCCTCCTTCTCAACGATCATCTTCCCACCCAGGAAGAGTTGAAGAGGTTTGCATCCACACTGGCTTCGGAGAGAGAGATCCCCGAGGATGTTTTGAACTATATGAAGATGTTGCCAACGTCGGCCCATCCCATGGATGTAATACAATCGGCTGTTCCTGTTTTAGGAAGTTATGATCCGCAATTACATGAAGAAACCAGGGAAGCGAATTTGAATAAGGCCCTCCGTCTCATCGCCAAACTGCCCACCCTTGTGGCGTCATGGGATTGGATTCGGAAAGGGAAAAAGCCTATGCTTCTCAACCCTGAACTCACTCATGCCGGAAACTTTTTATATCTGTTATCAGGGGTTATCCCGGATCCGGACACTGCAAAAGCATTTGATATTTGTTTGATCCTTCATGCCGAACACTCTTTTAACGCCTCCACCTTTGTGGGAAGGGAGGTGGCCTCAACGCATGCCCATCTCTATGCCTCTGTGGCCGCCGCCATCGGGGCTCTTTCAGGAGAACTCCATGGAGGAGCCAATAGTGAAGTGATGAAGATGCTTCTGGAGATCGGAGAGGTGAGTGGTGTGAAACCCTGGGTTTCAGAGAGACTTCAAAAAGGGGGGAAGGTGATGGGGATGGGGCATGCCGTCTATCACACCGAAGACCCCCGGGCCACCATCCTTCGTCAGATCTGTGAAAGATTGGCAGGACGTACTGGAGATCGGAAATGGTATGAGATGACCAAAGCGATAGAGGCGACGACAAAAGAAGAATTCAGGAAGATAAAAGGAAAAGAGATCTCTCCCAATGTTGATTTTTACAGCGCTTCGGTCTACCATATGATGGGAATTCCAACGGACCTTTTCACCCCTGTTTTTGTGCTGTCAAGGGTGTCCGGTTGGGCCGCTCATATCATCGAGGAAAAGTTTGCTGAGGCTCAGCCCAAACCCGAACTCTATCGTCCGGATGCAGATTATGTAGGGACTTACTGCGGAACCCAAGCCTGTCCCTACATTCCCATCGAAGAGCGATCCGAATGATCTTCAAACATGATATTGTGATTGTGGGAGCGGGTCTGGCAGGACTTCGGGCTGCCGTGGAGTGTGTGGGCCAGGCCGATGTGGCAGTGGTGAGCAAAGTTTTTCCCACACGTTCTCATTCAGGGGCAGCCCAGGGAGGGATTACGGCTTCTCTGGGGAATGAGGAGGAGGATCACTGGGAGTGGCATCTCTTCGATACGGTAAAGGGAAGTGATTATCTGGGTGATCAGGATGCCATCGAAATCATGGTGAAGGATGCCCCCCGGGTCATTTATGAGTTGGAGCATTTGGGCGTTCCCTTCAGCCGCACCACCGAGGGAAAAATTGCTCAACGTTACTTTGGAGGTCATACCCGAGATTATGGAAAGAGTCCTGTGAAAAGGGCCTGCTATGCAGCGGACCGAACAGGGAGGGTGGTTCTCGACACCCTCTACGATCAGTGTCTGCGTCATCAGGTAAAATTCTATTCAGAAAATTATGCCCTCTCCCTCATCTTTGATGGGAAGAAATATGTGGGAGTGGTGACCTATGATCTGGCTAATGGTGAACTTCATCTTCTTCAGGGAAAGGCCATCCTTTTAGCCACAGGTGGATGCGGAAGGATCTACCAGACCACTTCAAATGGTTTTGCCTCCACAGGAGACGGTATCCATTTGGCTTATCAATCAGGGATTCCATTGGAAGATATGGAATTCATCCAATTTCATCCCACGGGGCTTTACCCTTTAGGCATTCTGGTAAGCGAGGCAGCCAGGGGGGAAGGTGGATTTTTAAGGAACCGGTTGGGGGAGCGGTTTATGGAGCGATATGCTCCAACGGTCAAAGACTTGGCAGCCCGAGACGTGGTCTCCCGAGCGATTCTGACAGAGACCCGAGAAGGGAAGGGGATTTCTGGTAAGGATTATGTCCATCTTGATCTCACCCATCTTGGAGAGGAGAGGATTTCAGAAAGGCTTTGGGAGATTGCTTCTTTTGCTCGGATCTATTTAGGCATTGATCCCATTTACGATCCCATTCCCGTACAACCCACTTGTCATTATGTGATGGGAGGCATCCCCACGGATGTGGACGGAAGAGTCCTGATGGATGAAAAGGGTTCGATCGCCCATGGATTATTTGCAGCAGGAGAATGTGCCTGTGTTTCGGTTCACGGGGCAAACCGCCTGGGCTGTAATTCTCTTCTTGATTTACTTGTTTTTGGACGGAGAAGCGGATTGGCGATGAAACAAGCCATTTCAACCCTGGATCACCAGACTCCTCCCACCGATGCATTGAGGGTCATGGAGGAGAAGATCAAAAAATTATTCACTGCTACGGGGAAAGAGAAAATTGGTGACATTCGACAAGGGATGCAGTCTCTGATGATGAAGAGGGGTTCTGTTTTTCGAAACGAAGAAGGACTGAAAGCGGGGATAGAGGAGATTCGATCCCTGAAAGAGCGTTATAAAAATATTGGGGCCGTGGATAAAAGAAAAGCGTTTAATTTTGGATTCATGGAAGCCATAGAGTTGGACCATCAACTCGCCCTGTCCGAGGTGATCCTTTTCAGCGCCCTTCATCGAAGAGAGAGCCGGGGGGCCCACTACAGGGAAGATTTTCCTGCACGGGCGGACCGATATTTTCTAAAGCATACCCTTGTGTTTCAAACACCGAAGGGTCTGCAGGTGCGATACAAACCTGTGAAGATCACACGGTTCCAACCGGAGGCAAGAGTTTATTGAATGGGCTGCCGTGAGAGCAGTGTTGCCGTGCTGCTGTAATGAATCTATCCACTGCAACACTGCAGCACTTCAGCACGGCAGGACAAAAGATTGATAATGCTGGTCAAATTAAAAATTTTCCGCTTTGACCCAGAGAGGGACAAAAAACCCACCTATCAGACCTTTGAGGTCGAGGCCGATCCTATGGATCGACTTCTCGATTGCCTTATCCAGATCCGTTGGGAACAAGACCCGACCTTGTCTTTTCGTATGTCCTGCAGCCACGGAGTCTGTGGATCAGATGGCATGAGGATCAATGGCATCTGCGGTCTGGCATGTCAGAAACTGGTTAAAAGTTTTAAGGAAGAGGTTCTCATTGAACCCCTTCCTGTGTTTAAAGTGGTCAAGGATTTGGTCGTCGATTTAGGCCCTTTTTTTGAAAAATATCGTTCTATCAAGCCCTATCTCATTACAAAAAGTTCTCCACCCGATCGGGAACGGAAACAATCTCCGGAGGAGCACAAAATATTTGAAGAGGCGATTCGTTGTATCCTGTGTGCCTGCTGTACAGCCTCCTGTCCGGTCAATCAGAATAAAGAGACCGAGGGTTACGTCGGACCAGCTGCCCTGGTCCGGACATTTCGATATCTCTTTGATTCAAGAGACGAGGCTTCAAAGGAAAGGGTAGCTTTACTGGATCACAAAGAAGGTGCCTGGGGATGTCAGACCCAGTGGAAGTGCACAGAGGTCTGTCCAAAAGAGATTCCCGTGACCAAACTGATCGGCCAAATCAAGAGACGCATTTACGAGAGTAAACCTAAAGAATAGAAAGGTCTCCATTTTGAGAGATTTTACCACTTCAATGTCGTGAGCACACCATAGTGATCTGAAGGGGAAAGTCCATCGACCGGAGTGAAGACGACTCGACTTTCAAGGATGTGGTCTCGTGGGATATTACTACTCACCAGGATGAAATCAATCCTGTATGGATGAGACCCATGATAGGCGTGTAACGTACCATAGGGGTCTTTGACTTTCTCTGCTGGGCGGTAATTAGGATTATGTTGAGGATCCCAGGTCGCACCCTCTTCATGAAGATTCTTAGCTCTGAAGCTATCCATCCATTTACCACCTGCGAGAAGCGGATCAAGCTCGCCACTCTCGACGGTGGTATTAAAATCTCCAAGAATGATTGCAGGCATACCTAGTGGTAATGTCTCTTCAGCAAACTTGATGAGATTGGTTATCTCAACCCTGCGCCGCTCCATATCTTTTTCAGCAGCTTTCTTGGCTTCTTCTACCTTTTCTTTCATCATTTCCCGGGCCAAACGTTTTAACATTGCTTCCAGCAATGTGCCCTTGAATGGGCCTTCGTGAAGGTGAACATTATACACATAGAGTGGCCTGCCATGAATGATTGCTCGGCCAAGAAGAGATTGTGTAATTTCCCCGAAGTGAAGACAAAACCAATTCGTTACAATACCCCGGCCTCCAAGACGCTTTTTACCAAGGTCTTCAATGGTCCAAGGTTTTTTTACCAGAATGGCTTGGCCTTCCTGCATGTTTGTTGGAATACCAAAAGAGCCAAATCGGATTCCTCCAAGGGCGACGCGGTAGATTACCTCGTAATCCATCTCCTTCGCCAAACGCTTTGCATAATAGGGAAGAAGATTAGCCTCCTGGATAGCGATGATGTCTGGTGAAATCTTCCGGATCTCTGACACCAACAATTGGTATCGTTTTTCCGGATCGTGTTGGTGCTCGCCCATCTTAAAAAATCCTTTATAGGTAAGACCGGACCAGACGTTGATGGTGAGGATACGAATCTCCCCTGAAGAGGGTGGGAGAGTAGATATTGGACCTTCCTCAAATTTGGAAGAGCGCGATGGACCGGAGATACTACCCAAGAAGAATATGGTGACCATGAAAAGCCCCCCCATTTAATAAACCTTGAAAAAATGAACTTCATCGGCATATAGAGTATCATGAGACCATCTTTTATAAAATACTTAAATTCGTAGCCTTAAATTGGCATCCATTTCGCAAAATTCGTTTTTTCGCAAAAAAAATAAAAACCCCATTTCTTCTTTAGAAAATGGGGTTAAAAACAATTGGCCAGTCATATACCCACCTTTGAAAAAAGGGGGTTAAAGGGAAGTCTGCCGGACCTGGATCCTGCAAAAACTTTATATGAGATGTGCAAAGAAGTCAACGAAAAATTGGAAGGAGGTCTAAGGGTAAGTGATATTGAGTTGTTTTATCCCAACTTCATTACGACATCTAATATCTTGGTGGGTAAGGTAAGCGTTTTCCAGTGATGGGTGACCCCTGCCGGGATGAAATAGGTTTCCATGGGTTTTAGTAATTTCTTCTCTTCCCCCACAGACATCTGGATCTCTCCTTCGATCACGATTCCACACTGATCGAAAGGATGGTCGTGAGGAGTCCCTTCCTTATTTGGAGCGATTTCCATAACAGCCATGGTTAAATTCTTCCCGGATTCTATTTTGCTCCGGATGCCAGGTTGAAAATCGCCCAGTTTTAATGTCCTGATATCCCAGAAGCTCATTGGTAACTCCGAACACAGAACTTATCACTCCAAACGGATCACGTTTCCATTCCAATCTCTTTCAGCTTTGCGACGATCTTTTCCTTTTCCAAGACTCCCACATGTCTGAAAACTTCTTTCCCCTTCGAGTCGAAGAAGACAAGGGTGGGGATGAGTTGCACTTGATACTCTCTGGCGAGGCTCTGATATTTATAAACATCAATCACAAGAGTTCGCGCCTTCCCGGTATATTCTTGGTCAATCTCTTTAAGGATGGGTCTTAACTGACGGCAAGGGACGCAGGAGTTCGCCCCAAAATCCACCAAGACGGGCTTCCCGCTCGAGAGGGCCTGTTTAAAATCTTCCTCCGTATTCGATTCAGGCGGTTTGGCTGTCACTTTTTTTAAACGCTCTTGGTTGATTTCCACCTTGGCATTTTTTAGAAGGTCTTCTAAAAACTGTTTCAATACTTCTTGTTGTTTTGCTTCTCTGATATACTCTTCAATCGAGGGAGCCATCTCTTTGAGAGATTTTCCCTCCATTCGATCCTTATACATTTTATAGAATCCTTCAACCTCCTCGCGTGTAACTTCCTGCGGAGATGAAAACTTTTTCCCAATAAACTCTACGATCATGGAATCATCGGGGGAAAGAGAATTCTTTGCCGCATCCTTATAGGTTTTAACCGGTGGGGAAACCCCTTGCTTTTTTGCCTCTTGTAACAGAAGCACCCTCATGATCATCCTTTCGAGAAGATTATTGGGTTCCTCCCGGAATAGCTCTCTCATTAAAGGGAGTTCTACTTTAGCCAGTTCTTGGTTGAATTGGTCTACTGTGATTTTTTCATCATTGACTCGAACCAGAACTTGGCGGCTTGGGTTTTGGAGATAGAAAAAGTAAAAGAGAATAGCCCCTGCGATGATAGCCAATCCAATGGCTCCAAAAATAATGATTTTTCTTTTCCCGGTTCCTCCCTTGGGCTCGATAGATTGCACTTCCATTGCCTTATCCATTTCGATGAACTCCTTTCATTAATTTGTGACCGTGTAATTCCTATTACTTTGGGAGTAGCCTCTTTATGACTTATATTAAGGTCAAAATCAATATCCCTGCCTGCAAGCTGGTTTTTCGCTCTTCCTTAGGTTCTTAC
>DCVM01000031.1 GCA_002327985.1 Syntrophaceae bacterium UBA2188
GAATATGTTTCAAAGATTATAAAGTGAACTACCCCGCAGCAAGCTGCGGGGCATCAAATTCTCTAAAAAACTTTCCTCCCCCTTGATGGGGGAGGATTAAGGTGGGGGTGATGATAAGATCATTTCCCCCTCACCCTAACCCTCTCCCCCCAGGGGAGAGGGAGGCCATTCATCCCCCCAGCAGAGCTGAGGGGTATTCTGGCATATTTTTATAAAATGATTAGGCAATTACTCATTAAATCGGAAACGCCAAAGGGCAATGACAAAGAAAAAAGAGGCGAATCCCAAGAGAATGGCTACCTCGGTCAGAACGTCTTTCATGCCCAGACCCCGGATGATAATGTCATGATATCCTACCAGAGCCCAAGCATGGGGGGTGAAAAGAGATAAGGTCTTCATCAAATCGGGCATGATAAAGGTAGGCACCATCATTCCACCTAAGGCAGAAAGGGTGATAGCCAGAAGAACCGATAGACCATTCACCTGCGGTTCGGTTTTACCCAGTGCTGCCACCAAGAGTCCTAAACCGTTCGCTGCCGCCGCCAAAGCTAAGGAAACGATGACCAATGCCGGGAGATGTCCGAGCTTCATCCCGAACACCACGACGCCTATACAGAACATCATTGCAATTTGAATCAGGTTCACAAGATAGTAAGGTAAGAGTTTCCCGATGAGAAGTGCTGTCTTAGACAATGGGGCGGCCAGGATTCTCTGGAACGTACCATCTTTCTTCTCCTGCAAAAAACTCGACGCCAAGGTCAGAACAATGAAAAAGACCCCAAAAATGGTATAAGCCGGAACATTTTGCTCTGTGGCGGTGGGACGTCTACCGGCGTTAAACCCTTTGGGAAATGTATGGATGAAATCCACACCCGACCTTCCACGTTCACTGATATTCGGATCTTCCAGCATGTTGTCAAGTTGTCCCTCTGTGCCTCCTAATGTCCCGAACATCTCTTTCAGGCGCTGGGGGATTCTTGCTAATAAAACCCGACGCTCTATCGCACCCTGGACCGCTCCTTTCACAGTGGCCAAAAGTTGAAGATTCATGGCTGGATCACTGATCAAATAGACGATTGCCTTCCCCTTCTTGGGATCATTCGCATTCTTTAGAATCTGTTCTGTATAGCCTTCTGGGAAGAGAAGGGCTAAAGGATAGACTCCCCTGCCAATCAATTGTTCTGCCTTGTCAGAGGAAAGTGGAATCCCTTCATAGGTCTCGATCAGGATCAAACCCTCCATTCGTTTGAGATCAGCAATCGCCTGCTCAGCCAACCGACCCCCATCTTGGTGAACGACCAAGATTTCGATGGGGTGACCTTTGCTCCCTGCTTCGAAAACCCCTTCTAAAGCAAAACTCATCACGAGGATAAAAAACATGGGCATGGCAAAAAGTAAAGCAAGCGCTTCACGATCCAGCCACAGGACCTTTAGTTCTTTGAGAGTAATGGCAATGATCTGGCGAATCATTCTTCTAAAGTTGAGGATACTTCCCTGGTCTCCTAATCCCTGAGATTTTTGCCTGTCAAATGAATAAAAACCGTCTCTAAATTCGGCCCTGAAATATCCAAGGTCTTAAGCAGTCCATCCCACCTTTTCATTAATTCCAGAAACTCTTTCGAGGCCTGATCGACGTGATCCGTTTCAATATGGATTCTCCTCTTTTGATCATCGACGACCCTGACCAAGCCAATAGGCTTCATTTGATCCAAGAGCGTGTCATCGATGCCTGCGCTAAATTCCACACGGATCATTCCCTTTCCCAAATCTCCAATCAGGCGAGCCGGACTGTCGAGAGCAATGATCTTCCCCTGATCCATGATCGCCACGCGGTCACACAGGCGTTGGGCTTCCTCGATATAATGGGTGGTGTACAAGACCGTGACCCCGGATTGATTCAGAGAACGGATACTTTCAAGAATGGCATTTCGACTCTGGGTATCAACGCCGACGGTTGGTTCGTCAAGAATAAGAATTTCTGGTTCATGAAGAAGCCCTGCAGCAATGTTGAGCCGTCGTTTCATCCCATTGGAAAAGGTTGCCACAGTTTGGTTGGCACGATCGGCTAACTCAACGATGTCCAAGACACAGGAAATACGTTCTTCCAAACGCCTTCCCTTCAATCCATAGATTCTCCCAAAAAAGACCAAATTATCACGAGCACACAAGGTAGGGTAAAGTGCAAAATTCTGAGGCACCAAACCCAGTTTAGCCTTTGCTTCCATCGGCCTTGAAAAAAGATCGAACTCATCGATCAAGACACTCCCTCGCGTGGGTTCGATCAAACCGGATAAGATATTAATCGTCGTCGTTTTACCGGCACCATTAGGGCCCAGAAGACCAAAAAATACCCCTTTCGAAATCTCGAAGTTGAGCCCCTGCACCGCATCGGTCTGGCCGTAGCTTTTCCAAAGATCTTTGACAATAAGAATGGATGGGTTCATCGCAAGAACACTAAAATTTCAATTTATTCTGCTCTAAAAGACGTTTAAACCGATAACGATTATACCTCTGAGCAACAATAAAAGGAACATTTTCAACGAGGGCGTAGAAAATCATAAAAAGGCCGACCCATGGAGGATTCCATAGAAAGAAAAATGGCGCAAAAAGTATAAAAATCCAGTGCGTCCCTTCAGCTCGACAGGTCTCAATGGAGAAGGCTTCGAAGTACCCTGTGCTTTTCCCCCTCAATTGCTTCTTCGAAAAACCAAAACGCCCGAGGATCCGTGCTCCATCAGGAAGATGTTTTTTCCATTTTTTGATTTTAAAAACATCCTGATAGATATCCCCGTCTCTCTCCCATTTCCTACCCCTGTACAACCAATGATTCGGGTTGAAATGCTTTGTGGGAATCCTAATCATGATGGCCACCACTCCGATATGAATGATGAACCAGGCCACGAAATCAAGGACAATCGTCCAGAATGTGGGAAGATGGACAAGTCTCATCATCTAAAGAGTCCCCCCTGTCTTGACCTCTCTCCCTTTCCAGCGAACCTTTCGGATCAGGAAAATGCGCAGGATCGAGGTGATAAAAACCATAACGAAAAAGAGGAGGGGGATTGGGAAGAGAAGGGCGGTCGAGAACCCAAAATTTCCAATCCGGAGGAGCATCCAGTGGATTTGAAAGATATAAAGCACATCTAACATGAACCACCCAACAAAATCCGTCATGTTCCCCAGGATAACCGATTGGATGAGTTGCCTGGTAACCCCCACGCCACCAAAAACCCAAGCGACGATCATCAACAAGCTTCCCAGCGACACCGCTTTGGCTCCTGTCCCAAAACCTTTGCTAAACCCTTCCACCAACGTCCATAACCCGTCGGGATACATTCGGAATGAAATGGCTTCCTTGCCTCCGTAGCAGTGAACCTCTCGGTTCATCTTTAGGAACTCCTTTCCGATGGCAAGGCTTTCCAGCACCTCTCCACGGGCTTTCTCATGTCCACCCACGACAAAATAATCTTCCCTCGAACATATCATACAGGGTCCAAAGGCACCCATGGGTTTTAGTTTGGTCCCTAAAGGGGTAAAAACATTCATCCCCGCCATGGTGATGATATTGAAAATCGCTGAAAGTCGCTCATACCTTCTTTCCATTTTGTGAAACGGCTGGACCGAAAGAAGGCCTCCTTTCTCGAGGTAAGTCGATACCAATTTGGCAAGGCCCTCCCGCTCCAAAAAAGTGTCCGCATCCAGGAAAAGCAAGAGGTCTCCTGTGGCCTTGTGGGCACCTTGCCAGCATGCCCAGGGTTTTCCAGTCCAGCCTTCCGGCAAATCCATTGAGGTCACCACCATGCAACCTGCTTTTCTTGCCACTTCTGCCGTGGCATCTTCAGATTGATCATCAACGACAATAACCTCATAGGGTTTCAGGGTCTGCTGACTGATGGAAGAGAGTAAATGGACGAGGGTTCTTTCTTCGTTTCGGGCTGGAATGATGATGGAAAGTTTACAGAGAGTTTCGTTGGGACATTTTACCCTCTTGAGAAACGGGATTTTCCAGAAAAAAATAAAACCCAAAATCCAAAAAAGGAAGAGGACATATAATTTGGTTGGAACCATGAATGACTCTTGTATGATGTCCCTCCCCTTGGATACCTTGCCAATGATTGGAAGATAAATTCGACGATGGATCGTAGAGCTTATTGACCCGTGATGCTCTGTAAAGCCTGGTCAATATCCGCATACTGGAAGACAAAACCTTTGTCCAGCAATCTTTTCGGAATCACCCGCTGTCCTTTTAGGATCACGGACCCGAATTCCCCCAGAACAAGCTTAATCATAAATCCGGGGGCCGGCATGAAGGAAGGCTTGCGAAGGGCTTTTCCAAGAGCCCTGGCAAGGTCTTTATTCCTCACCGGATTTGGAGAGCACACATTGACCGGGCCTGAAATCTCCGGATGCTTCAACAGAAAAGCAAACGCTTCGGCCAGGTCTTTGATATGAACCCAGGAAAACCACTGTTTTCCGCTTCCGATCGGTCCTCCGATATATTTCTTGAAGAGAGGGATCATCTGGCCGAGAGCCCCTCCTTTTTCACCCATGACGATGCCGAAACGGGTGATGACCACTCGAGCCCCCTTGTCTCTGGCCTTTAGGGCTTCTCCTTCCCATTCCAAAGCAATACGGGCCAGAAAGTCATTTCCTGGAGGAGAGTCCTCAACGAGTTCCTCATCCCCACAAAAACCATAATAGCCAACGGCAGAGGTGCTGAAGAGGGTAATCTTTGCTTCAGGATGAGACGGTATTCCTTCAACAATATTTTGAGTGGTACTAACCCGGCTCTCCCGGATGGCCTTCTTATGTTCTTCTGTCCATTTGCTGAAGATGGAAGCACCTGCGAGATTGATTACGGCACTATGGGTTTTAATCGCTTCCTGCCAGGACCCTTTCTGGGTCGGATCCCCTTCCAGGTAGGAAATTCCTGGCGAGGAACCCCTTACTCCTTTTAAAGAACGGGTCAGGATGGTCATTTCGTGGCCATCCTGAATTAATCGAGAGGTCAGTTGCTTACCCACAAAGCCTGTACCGCCAGTCATCAGGATTTTCATCCAATCACCCTTCCCTTCTGCCTTACAAAATCCAAAACCTTTGATACATCCAAGTTGATTATTACTTTTTATCTCCGATCAGGGGTAACACCTTATCAATCTGAAAATAGACGAGGTATCTGATCTGGTCTTTATAGGCGGTATAAGCAGGGCAGTTTTCTCTCCGCCGGATCTGATCAATAAGGGCCTTGTCTTTTTCCTCCTTGATTTTTTTCAGATACAACCTCTTACCAACATATTTTTCCTTAGATTCCATAAAGAGATAGGCGGCATAAGGATTGGATTGAAGATTCTTATGCATCAAACGATCTGCCATGATAAAGGCAATGGTCTTCTCGTTAATGAAATGAGGCCTTCCATAGACAGCCGTCCCCACCTTCCCTTTTGAATCGGATGTAGCAATCACCCCTCGCCCTTTTGTCTTTTCAAAATATTCGCTCAGTTTCATCGGCAATCCTCCTTCATGGTATTTGATAGAATTTTAACAAAATCGTTATGATATTCTCAATACAAAATAAAAATTTTATATATGCTCATCGATTTTCTTCATCATCTTCACATACTCTTCTGCATCAAATTTCCTTTTTAAACCCTTGTCATTCATGTATCTCACATTTCCAAAAATCGGTCTTTCTCCCCAGGGTCGATCATGCTTTCCAAAACACCAGGCCACACCGGTAAACCCGTTTGGGTCTCTGCCGTCCAGCTCATATTTATTATTCAGATATAGGGCCGTGCGAAAAGCTTCTTCCGGTGCTCTGCTCCATTCAATGATTTTCTTCCCCCAGTACATTCTCATATACCCGTGCATCTTACCCCTCACGACCATTTCTTTCTGGGCAGCATTCCAGTAAGGATCATGCGTTTGGGCAGGTTCCAGTTCTTCGAGACGATAGAAATACTGACGTTTATCTTTCTGGTGAGATCTTAATGATTTTTTCGCCCATTCAGGAATGGATTCATAGGAATCATATTTTTCATTATAGAACACAAAATTCATGCTCAGCTCTCTTCGGATGATGAGTTCCTCAAGAAAGGCTTCTACGCCAGGACTCTTGGTTTGTTTCACCTTCAAAGCGATGAAGAGGGGTGATATCTGTCCGAAATGTAAGTAAGGGCTCATATGAGAAAGATAATCAAGGGTAGGATCATTTCTGAGTTCTGGGAAACGATCCAGTTTTGCCTCCAAAAATATCTCAAGATGTTTTAGAGCCTCTCCCGTTCCTCCCTTCAAAGAGTCTACCTTCTGAACTCTTCGGTCAATCCGAAGCTTTGAAATCGCTTTGTCAATATCATGGATATCGAGTGAATCGGTATCTATCGAAAGAGAGGAGAGGACTGGTTCGCTCTCTTTGAAAGGGACAAGAAAATGACTTAGCTTTTTATGAATCTTCGATCTGATGGTGGCTGCCGCATACTCCTCCTTATTGGACACCTCCTCAACCGGGACCACGACATCACTTTCAACCTGAATCAAAGGACAATCGATCCGGTGGGCCACCTCGTTTCTCCATTGTCTTTGTATTCTCAGATAGCCCCGATCCACTACAGCAAGGGAAGCCTTTTTAGCCAATTGTACTGCACCCACTTCAGGGGATTTATGCAGAATGACCATTTGGATTCCTCTCTTTTCAAGAGATCGCTTCACCTCTCGAAGTCCTTCCAGCATAAAAGCATAGTGTCTTTCATTCGCTTCGGGGAAGTGATCGGTGATTCCAAAAAAGACAAGAAGAGGCTGCTTTAATTCATTCGCTTTGATGATCGCATATTCGAGGGCATGATTATATTCCGTTCTTTGAGAGGCCTGCATCCAATAAAGAACATAGGCCCCTTTCTTCACCTCTTTTTGATTGAGAACCTTTATTCTTTCCTTCTGGATCATTTTTAGCGATTCAGAATCCACAGAGAAAAGTTCAATAAGGTTGCAAAACTAACCCATAAGAGGTAGGGGAGGAGGAGCGCTCCTGCAAATTTAGAAATTTTTAAGAAATTTTGAATCGTCAATAAGATGGCAATCCAAAGGAGAACGATATCCATGAAGCCCAGAAGAGGTGCCCTGAGCCCAAAAAAGGCTGCTGACCAGAGGATATTGAGAATCAACTGAACAAAGAAGAAAATGAAAGCAATTTTGAACTTTGGATGATCTGGCCTTCGCCAAACAAAGAATAGAGATATTCCCATAAGGATAAACAGACTAATCCATACCGGACTAAATATCCAATTGGGAGGGTTGAAGAAAGGTTTTTTTAAAGTTGCATACCAGGTTGGTATGGCTGGGGTGGTAAAAAGAGAACCCAGAAAACCCGCTACCTGACAGAGCATAACGCTTGCTACCAGTTTAAGAATATCAATGATCTTCATCTTTTCCTTTCTCTGGTAGCAAGCCCTGTCACTCTTTAACCCCTTCTCAAATTATTCTAATGGCATGGGATTACAAAGATTTTTTTCTGAGTCTGCAACCCGCCCACAGTTGAAACAGATATGTTTTGGTTTCTTTGTAATTTCCTTGATGACATCAAATTTTTCATTGCTCGCCAGAACACAGATGTGGCCTGTGTGATCCCCTTTACAACATTTTTCTGCCATTTTTTCCTCCTTTGTTTTTGCTTATAAATTAATAATATCCTTTCAATGAGGCATCTTTCAAGTGTCGCCTTTAAATTTTATCCCTCCTCTCTTTCTCCCATAGGCGAGGTATTAAAAATGGGGTACGCCTCTTATAATCTAAATAATCAGAACCGAATCGCTCCTCTAATTCTTTTTCTTCGATCAGCTTAATATAGATTAAAATTCCTATAGGATAAAGCAAACTCAACCCGATTGCAGAAAAGGAACCTAGCCAGATGGCTACTCCCAAATAAAAAAGATCTGTTCCTAAAGTCATGGGGTTCCGGCAACAAGTATAGGGTCCTTTTATGATAAGTTTCTGCGTCGCCATCAGAGGGATAGGGGTTCCCTTCCCAATTGAAAACTGGACTTTTACCGTCCAATTAGCAAACAGCCAACCAACAACCATGAATACTAAACCTATCACAGGATTTATCAGACCATAACGAAATTTTGGGAGGTGAAGCCATTGGTCAATATAGAATGACGAAACGATGATAAATAATGGAATGACTATCCAAAAAATAAAACCTCCAAAAATCACGGCAGCCATCCGTTGTTTTTTGCTATATTCATGCTCCGCCCATTTCTTAAATTTGTTCATTACAGCATCCCTTCAGTGAACTACCCCGCAGCTTGCTGNNATTCTCTAAAAAACTTTCCTCCCCCTTGATGGGGGAGGATTAAGGTGGGGGTGATGATAAGATCATTTCCCCCTCACCCTAACCCTCTCCCCCCAGGGGAGAGGGAGGCCATTCATCCCCCCAGCAGAGCTGAGGGGTATTCTGGCATATTTTTATAAAATTATATCACTTTATACGAATGAATTGGTAAGAACAATTTAGGAAGTGATTTTAAGGCTTAGATGTAATGAGGTCTAAAAATTGTTTTAGAATGCGGGCTGTGGCCCCCCAGATGGTATGTTCCCCATATTGATAGGCAAAGACAATTTCTCTTTGACCACCCCGGAAGATCTCCCTTTCACTGAAACAATCTTCCTCAAGCAAGGAAGCAAGTGGCACTTCGATCAATTCTGCAATCTCCACCTCGCTTACCTTAAAAGGATAGGGATAGGGGAAGACGCCAACAATGGGGGTAACAATAAATTCGGTAATGGTTACAATGTCATCCAATACCCCGATGATCTGAATATCGCTCTCTTTGAGGCCAATCTCCTCATGAGCCTCCCGAAGTGCGGTATGGATCAGTTCCCTATCTTCTTCATCCACGACCCCTCCGGGGAAAGAGATTTCGCCTTTGTGATATTTGACCTCTTCAGACCTCTTGGTGAAGAGGAGATGACAATCGCCCCCTTTTTGAAAGAGTGGAACAAGGACTGCTGCGTGGGAAAACGGAGGATGGGAAATCACTCTCCTCTTCCTTGAAGAGAGGATTTTCCCAATCTGATCAATGAAATCTTTTTCGCAAAACTTCATCTTCGTATTAAGGGTTCAAGGATTCAAGGGTTCATGGGTTCAAGTTTCTCTAAAAATATAATGATGTTGTTAGCTTTAAAAATGCTATAGACTTAAAATCTTTTATGTCTCCCTCGGCCACTCGAACCCTTGAACCCTTTTTTATGAAGATACTTCTTTTAGAAATTCCTCAAGGGTCATAATCCTCAACAAAGGATAAAGGGTAAAATCACGATAAAGACTGAGACATCCTTGATGAAATTCTTTTTTTCGACTGGCGGAGCAGTCTTCTAAAAGAATAGCCGAAAAATCGTGGCTGAGTCCATCCATCACCGTCATCAATACACAGACCTCTGTCGTAACACCTGTCACGACGATCGTATCCACGCCAAGCGTCCGAAGCGTTTGGTCCAGATCGGTTTTGAAGAAGGCGCTGAAGCGCCTCTTGGGCAAAATGATATCGGTCGGTTTTGGATTCAAATCCTCCACGACCTCTGCGCCTTTGGTCCCTCGGAGGGAATGGACTTTCATCCCCCCTCTAAAAATGAAATCCCCCTCCAAAAAACTGTCGCAGGCAAAGATAATGGGAAATCCCCTTTTTCTGCCCTCCTCTAAGAGTCTCTTAAGATTTGGGATAATAGTTTTTCCCGCCTGAAAGTATGGGTTCCGAGGACTCTCCTTCAAATTATCCTTAA
Source organism: Syntrophaceae bacterium UBA2188 (assembly GCA_002327985.1). Lineage (GTDB taxonomy): Bacteria > Desulfobacterota > BSN033 > BSN033 > UBA1163 > UBA1163. The sequence continues at coordinate 9,775 of DCVM01000031.1, forward strand.
GCATATCCACAACAATGATTGCCGGTTTCATGAAGGCTCCTTCTTGAATATTGGAAAAAGTCTATCGTCTTCGGGTTAAGGTAATGATGCCCGTTTCGTTAAATTGAAATTAACGTTTGTCGTTGTCGAAGCTCGTATCGAGACTCGTATATGGATGCTGGATACGCGAACTTCTAATTGGAAGCCCCCTGTCCACAGGACTGGGTTTCCTGGGAATGAGATATCATTCATATTGCGCCCCCCTGGGCGCTTGCCGGTCGAGCTCCTTGCTTTGATACCAGCGTCGTCCCCCATAACCCTTTGACTATCACTCCAAACTGGCCTCCGAGCCCTTACCCAACTTTCATTCTATAGACCCGCATCGCATTTTCTGTAGTCACCTCGGCCACCCTTTCAAGAGAAACCTTTTTAATCTCAGCCATCCTTTGTGCCGTATATCGAACATAACTTGGCTCATTCCTTTTCCCTCGGAATGGTTCAGGCGTTAAGAAGGGGGCATCGGTCTCGACAAGAAGCGATTCCAGAGGAATTCTCTGAACGATTTCCCTGAGCCTCTCTGCATTTTTAAAGGTGATACTACCGGGAATGGAGATATAAAATCCCATATCCATACAGATCTTCGCCATCTCATAATCACCGGAAAAACAGTGGATGATTCCTCCGCACTCTTCCGCTTTCTCAGATTTCAGTATCTCCAGCGTTTCCGGATGAGCCTCTCGATCATGAACCACGATAGGAAGCCCCAACTCCTTAGCTAACTCAATCTGTTCTCGGAATCTCTTCAGCTGGATTTCTCGTGGGGAGAGGTTTCTAAAAAAGTCCAGGCCGATCTCACCATAAGCCTTTACCTTCTCGTGCTTGCAGAGTTCCTTCAGCACTGGATAGGTCTGGTTATCGATCTCCTTTGCGTTATGAGGATGAACCCCGAGAATAGCATAGATCGAAGGGTGTGAATGGGCAATCTCAAGTGCCCTTTTCCAATCCTTCTTTTCCGTTCCGACCGTGAAGATATATTCCACCCCTGATTCTTTGGCCCTCTGAATGACTGCCTCCAGATCTATCCTAAACTCCGGCATTTCTAAATGAGCATGAGAATCGATCAGCATAACCAAAGATCGGAATACTGGAATAATGGAAAACTGGAATATTGGGGTAAATCTTAATTTAGATAAGTTTTGGGTTTAAGCCATTATTCCGCCCTTCCATCATTCCCTCTTTTGAGATTTAGTACCGGTGGCTTTTACTTTATTAAAATAATCGATGAGTTCTTTAGCGACCTCTTTCGAACGGATCAAGACAGAGGTTTCATTATTGGCCGTCAGAGCATGGTAAGTCCAGTTCGCGCTGCCCAGAAGGGTGAGTCGTCTATCGATGACCATACATTTTGCATGGGTTGTCTTGAAGAAAGGATCATAGGTTACCTCTACACCCCCCTCTGATAAAATTTTCCCAGTGCGTCGGTTTGATTGGGTCGCCCGATCTTCATCTTCCTTTACCTCTAAAATGATTTCCGTCTTCACCCCTCTTTTCTTAGCCTCAATCAACCCCCTGATCAGCAGATTAGAGGGACTGTTAGGGTGCTCATCATAATATCTCATCTCAAACATTATGACCTGAATGGATTGTTTAGCTTCTTGAATCAATTTCTTTGCGACTTGAAAGTATTGAGCATCCGTTATCAACTGGACATCCTCTGCCGGAAGTGAATACGAAAATGAAGGGTGGAAAGTGGAAAGTAGAATAAGGAAAAAGACACTTAAGATTATTTTTCTCATTTACCCATTCCTCGCTATTCCCTCTCCCCTTTATTCCCTCCCACAAGGGGAGGGGAGGTTATAGAATGACTGGCGCGGCGAAGCCGATCCACAATCGCCCTCCCTAATCCAATTTCAGGAAAAGTCTCCGAAAAAATAAGATCTAAGTCCAACGCATCCAACCGTCGGATGGCTGCAAACAAGTTGGCTGCCGCTTCTCTAAGATCCCCCTTCTTTGAAAGAACCTCAACATGATGGAATTTGAGATGATTCTTGGCCTCCTGGAAAGCAAGCAATCCAATATTCTTGCCTTGATAATGATCAAGATCTTTCTCATTCCAATCGAGTAGGATGGGCGTTCGGGGAGCATAGTGCCTGGGTAGCATCCCTGGGGCACGGGGTCTCTCTTCTCCGACGGGGTGGACCTCCACCTTCCCAATAATGGATTCAATCTCCTCAAGCGAAATTCCACCAGGTCTTAATAGGCTCTGTTTCTCTTCTAAAAAAGAGAGGATCGTGGATTCTACGCCCACAGAACAGGGTCCCCCATCAAGAATGAGATCAACCTGATCACCCAGTTGTTCCTGAACGTGATCAGCCGTTGTTGGACTTAAATAGCCAAACGGATTAGCGCTTGGTGCGGCAATGGGGCATTTCGATTCTTTAATCAAAGAGAGGGCCATGGGATGATTGGGCATCCGAATGGCTGCTGTAGAAAGACCGGCGGTTACGATATCAGGAATATCTTCCTTCTTTAAAAGAACAACTGTCAACGGCCCGGGCCAGAATCTTTCTATCAATTTCTTAGCATGGGGTGGAATTTCTTTAGCCAACTTCTTTACATCGTCTGGATTGGCGACATGAACGATCAGCGGATCAAAATAGGGCCTTCTCTTAACCTCAAAGATTCGGGCCACAGCAAGGGGATTAAAGGCGTCCGCTCCCAAACCATAAACCGTCTCTGTTGGAAAGGCAACAATCCCTCCCTCTTTAATGATCTCTGCGGCTTGATGGATCACATCACTACTATTTTCCATTATTTCAAATTAGGAATTTTTGACCTTAGGGCATAGGGTAAAGGTGAAGACGCCGGTTTAGTTAATGGGTTAAGTTTCTGGTTAAACTGGCTTCCTGGCCTTTGCCATTACCATAGATTCAACTCATCCCTTTCTTTGTTTTATGGCTTTTGATTTTTCTTCCAAGGACTTTTTTGTCTTAGATCTGAAATCTTCCAATTTTCTTGCAATGTCAGGATATTTGATTGAAAGGATTTCACAGGCCAGAAAGGCTGCATTCTTTGCACCATCAATCCCAACGGTAGCAACCGGAACTCCAGGAGGCATTTGGACGGTGGAATAAAGAGCATCGGCACCATTGAGCGCCCCTGATTTGATTGGAACCCCAATGACAGGAAGAGTCGTATGGCTGGCTAAAACTCCTGCGAGATGGGCTGCCATCCCAGCCCCTGCAATGATCACTTCAATCCCGCGTTTCCTTGCTGCCTTAGCGTAATGAGCTGTTTTTTCAGGCAACCGATGGGCGGAGCTGATCTCTATCTCATAGGGAATCTCCATTTCTTTCAACACCTCTCCTGCCTTTTCCATGATCGGCAGATCACTCTCACTTCCCATCAGAATTCCAACTAAAAGTTTTCTCATGATCCCTCCTCCTACCCATCAAGGCTGAAGCCTTGAGTTACAGTTTATAATATCTTTGTAACTCAACCCTTCAGGGTTGATAATTTTAATCTTAAAAAATTAATAAGAAATTCACAAGAGAATAAAAAGCCCTCTTGAATTCAACAAAGAGGGCTTTCTGTTAATGGTTTATGATCGTCTTTTATTTAAGCCAACACTCTCCTGACAGCTACTTTAGCCATCTTTTTCCTTAAAACGGCCTTGACCACCTCCATGGAGATAAATACCACTATTCCAAAACCTATGATGATCCCAAGATCAGAGGCTGAAGGCTTTATAATTCCAAAGGAATCACGCATCGAGGGGAACTGAACCAAAAACGCAATCAATGCGAATTCCCATAAAAGAGCTAAGAGAAGCCATTTGTGAGGAGGTGCTTTGAAAATACTGTATCTCATCGAACGGAAGTTCAGAGCAATAATCAGCTCAATGATGACAAAAAGGAAAAAGATCTCTGTCCTGGCATGAGTGATATCAGAGAGTTCATGGTAGAAGAGAAAGAAGAAGAAGGGAATCTCGATGAAAAGGGCCAGTAAAATAAATGCTCTCACATCCCATGAGAAAACACTTTCATTGGGATCCCTCGGTGGCCTCTGCATGAGATCCGGATCAGGAGGAGCGACGCCCAAGGCAAGGGCAGGAAGTCCATCCGTTGCAAGATTCATATACAAGATCGCTGCCGGTAAGAGAGGTAAATATTCAGGCCCTGAAACCAGCACCACTCCCCCAATCACGATCACCTCCGTGACATTACACCTGAGGAGGTAGGTAAGATACTTTTTTATATTATCGTATATCCATCGGCCACGCTCAATGGCTTTGACGATCGTTGCAAAGTTGTCATCATTCAAAACCATATCCGATGCCTCTTTTGCCACATCGGTACCGGAGATGCCCATGGCCACTCCGATATCGGCCTGTTTCAAGGCAGGGGCATCATTCACGCCATCTCCGGTCATGGCAACCACTTCACCTCTATTCTTCCATGCCTTGACGATCTTTAACTTGTCCATGGGCGATACCCTGGCATAGACAGTCACTTTATCAACAATCCTCTCATACTCCTCATCAGACATCTTCTCTAATTCTTCTCCTGTTAAAACCTGATCCCCCTCTCTATAAATACCGATCTCTTTAGCGATGGCCACAGCCGTCAGCTTATGGTCCCCTGTGATCATAATAGGTTTGATGCCCACCTGTTTACAAACTCTCGTTGCTTCAATGGCTTCCTCCCTGGGTGGGTCCATCATCCCTGCAAGACCGAGGAAGGCCAGATCATGTTCCAGATGTTCTTCAGTACATTCAATGGCATCAGGACAATCTCGATAGGCAAATCCAAGAACCCTCAATGCCCCTTGTGCCATTTCTTCATTCACCTTTAAAATTTGCTCTCTTTCTGTTTCTTTGAGTTCCCTCATGCCATGATCATCCAAGACATGAGAACATCTCTGTAAGACCACCTCCGGGGCCCCTTTCGTAAACGCCATTCTTTTCCCGTCTGACATTTGATGGATAGTCGTCATCCGTTTTCTTTCAGAACTGAAAGGGATCTCCTCGATTCTGGGGTTTTCAAGCCTCATCTCAGTTTCATGTAAGCCTACCTTCACTGCAGCGACAACCAGAGAACCTTCTGTCGGGTCGCCTTTAACAAACCACTTGCCCTCTTTTTCTTCTAAGACAGCGTCACTGCATAGGAGTCCTCCCTGAAGAAGCATCTGGAGAGATTTGCTATTCTTGATATCGATTTCAGATCCTTTAAATTCTCCTTTTGGTTCGTAACCAGCACCCGTCACCTCTATCGCTTTACCACCAGCGAATATTTTTCTTACAGTCATTTCCCCTTTCGTCAGTGTCCCTGTCTTATCTGAACAGATGACGGTGGTACACCCTAAGGTCTCCACGGCAGGCATCTTTCTGACCAGGGCATTGCTCTTCGCCATCTGATGCATTCCGATGGCAAGGGCGCCTGTGACAATAGCTGCCAGCGCTTCAGGTACAGCCGCCACGGCAAGGGCTACGGCAAACATCACCATGGTCACGATGAACGGTAAATCAATCTTTCCAACCATAATCTCTCTGACGACACTTATGCCTGCAACGAGGAAACAGATGATGAGAGAGATAATTCCGAGCCACTTGCCTATCTCTTCCGTCCTTTTTTCAAGAGGAGTTTTTTCGGTCTCTACAGCGGTCACCTCCTCGGCAATCTTGCCAAACTCTGTCCTCATCCCTGTAAATGTGACAGCTGCCTTACCCCTGCCATAGGTCACGACTGTGCCAGTAAAGACCATATTTTTTCTATCATTGACGCGCACATTTTCAGGGAGGGGTTTGATGTCCTTCCCGACTGGAACGGATTCCCCTGTAAGGGGAGCCTCATCACATCGCAAGGAATGGTTTTCAACTAACCTCGCATCGGCCGGTATCTTATCTCCTGCTTCGAGAAGTAAGATATCACCGGGAACGATCTCTTTTGAGGGAATCTCCTCTTCCTTGCCTCCCCTCAAAGCAGTGATGGTTGGGGAAAGCATCTTTTTGAGTGCCTCCAACGCGCGCTCCGCACGATATTCCTGAATAAATCCCAGAACCGCACAAAAAACGACGATGACAGCAATAATCACGGCATCAACCACTTCCCCGACGAGCGCTGAAAGAATGATGGCGACCAATAGAATGATGATGAGGATGTTTTTAAACTGATTGAAAAAAAGCATGAAGGGTGAAATTTTCTCTTCTTTTTTTAATTCATTGTAACCATATTTTTCGAGTCGACTTTTTACCTCATCCTCGGTTAAACCCTTATGCAAATCGGTATCCAATTCCTTTAGGACTTGGGTTACTTCTATGGAATGCCAGATTCCCTTTGCCATAACCATACTCCCTCTTTATTTTCAAAATACCGTTTTGAGACGCCTTGAAAAACTATCTGACCAGGTTCTTATCAAAAGTGGATTTACAAGTTGACAAAAACCACCTTCTCTTAGATAATTCCCATCCCTTTCAGCACGGAGAGCATTACTGCTGCAGCCATTACTGAACCAACCTGGCCACCTGTGTTGGCTCCCATGGCATGCATGAGGAGATAGTTCTTCTTATCGTATTTCTGTCCCTCTTTCTGGACCACTCTCGCCGACATCGGATAGGCTGAAATTCCCGCAGCTCCGATCAGAGGATTCACCTTTCCTCCTGTCACCACCTTTAATAACTTCCCAAATAGGATGCCGCAGGCGGTATCGAGACAGATCGCCAAAAAACCCAATCCTAAGATAATGAGCGTTTGGGAAGTCAAAAAAACCTTACCGTCCATGGTGGCCCCGATTGAAATCCCTAAAAGAAGCGTAACAATGTTCGCGATCTCATTTTCAGAGGCCTTGGTGAGGCGGGTGACAACGCCGCATTCCTTCATAAAATTTCCCAACATAATCGTTCCCAAAAGAGGCAATCCTTTGGGTGCGATGAGTCCTCCAAGGATAGTGACGACCAAAGGAAAGAGAAGTTTTGTCGTCTTTGAAACGGATTTCTTCACGGCTCCCATATTGATCATCTTCTCTTCTTTAGTCGTCAACGCCCTCATGATGGGGGGCTGAATGATGGGAACAAGGGACATATAACAATAGGCAGCAACTGAGACAGCACCTAAGAGGTGAGGAGCATACTTAGAGGTGACATAAATTGCAGTCGGTCCATCACAGGCGCCAATGATCCCAATGGAAACAGCCTCTAACTTTGTGAAACCTAAAGCCAGAGCCAAGGCCAAGGTTAAGAAAATTCCAAATTGCCCTGCCGCTCCGAGAAGGAAGATCTTCGGATTCTCCAATAAAGGGCCGAAATCGGTCATGGCCCCAATCCCAATAAAAATGAAGAGCGGAAAAAGCTCTGTGATAATACCTGCCTCATAGATAATTCGAAGAAACCCCTCTTCCTCCATCAGTCCCGCTAAAGGAATATTGACCAAGATGCAACCAAATCCAATTGGAACAAGGAGCACAGGTTCAATATCCTTTTTGATGCCCAGGTAGAGGAGAACCATACCCACTACAATCATGATCGGATTAGACCAGTGCATGTTAAGAAATCCAGCAACAAGTCCATATAATCCGCTTCCAATGGCTTCTGACATCTTTCATTCCTCCTTTATAAAGCCAATTTTATTTATCTTCTTTTGAAATAGGGAAAATCCTCTTCATGAAACTCATCAGGAGGCTCAAAATCCAAAGGGTCAGGAGCGTGCCTCCCATTCCGACAATGATCATTGTGATACCAAACGTCCAATTATCCATATTGATTTACCTCCTAATGAAATACGAAGAAGGGGTGATCCAAATTCGAATCACCTCTTCCTTAAATGGATGATAAAGATCATTAAAGCTTGCAACCTGGAGGGGGTCTCCAGAACGGAGAGCTCCCCTGAAAATAAGAAGGTAAGGCAGATAATGGGTTCTTCAGCTGCAAGAAAGATTTAACTTGATTGAAAGAAATAAGGGGAGGTTTTGAATCCATCCATAAATTCTGATCCATAGAAGGATCTTTCATCTCTGATTTTGTAATCAGGGAGTTTTCCCAAACCAACCATTCAATATCAACGGTTTGGTCCATTTGGAATAGTGGAAAAGCAGGGAATAAAAATAGGATCAGAAGAAATTGAATCCATTTCATATATCGATATCTTATATTAGCTAATTTTTAGCTACTTTGGTTCACCTTATACCATCTCCGTTCAAAAAAAGTCAATAAAAAAGTGATTTTTTTAACAAAGTCTTTGTGAAAAAAATATTTATTTTTAATTTCATTATGTTATACTCTTTTGTTCTTTCTACTCTGGAACTCTTTCGCCTGGTACATGAAGGCTTCAAGGCGGGTTAAGGTGTTGGTTTGCTCCTGCCCATCATAGGCCATATTCAGGATGGGAATGTTATTATTTTCTTCTTGATATCGTTTAAGTAAAGTACTCACAATCGTCCCAGGCATGCAGGTAAAGGGCATAATATTAACAACCCCACTGGCTCCCCGTTTGGCAAAATCGATCGTTTTTCCAACGGAGAGGATGGCCTCTCCTTCAAAGGAGGAATCGAGGTAGGGTTTGGCCTTTTTAAAAATGGATCGTGTTTTGGGTTCACCAAAGTTTCTAAGATGACCTTTAAATACTTTCTCTAAATGGTGTTCATCCTTCTTCTGATAATAGTCTGTGAGAAAAACTTTCAAAAGATTTGAAAAGGATTTCTTTTTAAAACTTCTTTTCTTGGCAATGGTGTTGACATAAAGAATCCATTCCGTCAGAGGCGCAATCCAGGCCTCTCCTCCAGCTTTTTCAATTTTTCGAATCACATCTTCATTGGCAAACCGATTGAGCCGGACAAAAATCTCACCGACAATCCCAATCAAAGGTTTGCTTCCGAGCCCATTCACCTCAATCTGGTTGAAGGCCTTCATGCTCATTTGAAGAGTACCCTCCAGATTGTCTCCCTTGAGGATGGCTTCACAAACTCTCTTCAAAGATTCCTGATAGACCTGATCCGTTTTTCCTTTTTCCTTCTCATAAGGGCGGGTCTCCAACAGTTTTTTCATCAAAAGGTCCACCGCCACAATTCCCTGCCACCCCAGACGGGTGAATTGAGACCCCATGATACCCAGATCACTATAAAGTGTTTCATCCTGATTAGGGGAGTAAATTGGAACATGTTGAAAACCCAGGTCATCCAGAACGAGACGATGAAAACGATGGTATTGTCCAAACCGACATGGTCCGTTCCCTGAAGGCATGAAGAAGGCGGCCCGTTGATGATCAAAATGAGGATCCTTCAGCAACTTGACCATATCTCCGGTGGTCAGGATGCAAGGATAACACTCTTTGCCAGAGGTGAGTTTCCTTCCCCAATAAAGGGTCTCTTCATCTGATTCAGGAAAGACATCGGCATCGACACCGCAAGCCTGAAAAGCCGCTGCCACCGCAAAAGAGTGGTCACACATATAGGGAATGTAAATCTTCTTGGTTCGGTCGGTCTTTGCCCTCTCCCTTTTTAAAGAGGGGATTTTCTTCGCTTTAGCATTTTTCAAACTGTCTAAGAACGCTTCGCATCGTGTGATCGCCCCTGCATCGGCACTGTGCTCATCGATTTCCAACTGGAGATAGGCCTTCCCTTTTAATAAATCCCTGAAGAAATGCCCGATGAAAGAATCCGGGCCGCACCCAAAATTAGTGATATAGACGGCATAGAGCCTGGGATCCTCTTTAATAATCTTTCCGGCGGCCAATATCTTCTGTCCATATCGCCAATACATCTCCCGAATCTCTTCAGTGGGAGCAACAGAATCCAAAGGGAGGAAGTCCATGGGGATGGGGAGCACCCCTAAATCCCTTAGTTTCTTGGGAATCTCCAAGTTCAACCCGGAATCACAGGAGTTATAAGGCCTGCCCACGATGACCATGACTTTATCATCGGGGCCAACCTGATTCAAAATCTCTCTTCCACGATTCAGCAAAGATTGATAGAACAGGGCCTGGAATCTCTCTGCCTTCTCAAGAGCCTTCTTCACCTGCTTGGGTCCTCGGTGGAGCAATTCTCCAAATTGTATCAGCTCTTTCTCTAAATATTCTTTTCCAAAACCAAGGTGCAAGATCGGTTGAAACACTTCCACCTGGGCCTTTTTGAAATCAATAGACGAGGGAACAGCGTATGGAAAAGATTGAGCATAAGGGCATGCGGAACTATTGGGGATCTCTGGATGGGAAGCCTTAAGGTTGACGATGCTTGGCAAAAATATCTTTTTCACCCCTTTTTCCAAAAGGTTGAGGACATGGCCGTGACTCACTTTAATAGGGAAACAGGTCTCCGCGACCACATTCTCTACGCCTTTTCGAATCAACTCTTTGTTCGTGGCATCGGAAAGAATGACCCGATAACCCAATTCTGTAAAGAAGGCTCTCCAGAAGGGGAACATTTCATGAAGGTAGAGAACCTTGGGTATTCCCATCTCTGGAGCATGGGATGGAAGTTTCTCCTCCTCTTCATAGGGGGCAAAAAGTATCTTCTCTCTTTCTTCAAAGAGGTCTGGAATCGCAGAGCCCTTTGTTCGTTTAATAACATCGTACTTCTCGCATCGACTTCCGTAAAAAAGAGGTTTCTCTCCTTCCACGCTCACTTTTCGAATCAGGCAGAGATTCGGACAACCCTTGCATTCAAACGAAGTCTGTTCATAATGGCGCTGACTCAAGTCAAACCCCTTAAAACCTGAGTGCTCCCAGGTTCGTTCCTCCATGGCCAGAATGGCGACCCCGATGGCTCCCGTCACATCATGATTCTCGGGTACGATGATCTCCCTATCCAGAACCTTCTCAAAGGCAGCGACCACTCCTTTATTGAAAGCCGTCCCACCTTGAAAGAAGATTCGACTCCCGATCCGGCGGTCGCCGACTACACGATTGAGATAGTTTTGAACGATGGAATAACTGAGGCCAGCAATGAGGTCATCTTTTTTTGCCCCTTTCTGCTGGTGATGAACCAGGTCTGATTCGATGAACACCGTGCATCGCTCTCCCATCCTCACCGGTTCTTCGGCAGAGAGGGCAAGGGCTCCAAATTCCTCTTTGATGGAGATATCCAGCTTTTCAGCCTGTTCCTCTAAAAAAGAGCCGGTTCCTGCCGCACAGACCTTGTTCATCTCAAAATCGACCACCACCCCATCGTCGATGCTGATATATTTTGAGTCCTGCCCACCGATTTCAAAAATGGTATCCACTTTGAGATCAATATGGATGGCTGCGGTGGCTTGAGCGGTGATCTCATTTCGCACCAGATCTGCCCCCACAAAATCTGCGGTGAGGTAACGGCCTGAACCGGTCGTACCAACCCCTTTAATCTCCAATCGATCTCCTATTTCCTCACCGATTTCCTGAAGGCCAATACGAACCGCCTCGATGGGCCGACCTGCTGTCATCAGATAACGTTTTGCGAGGACTCTCTTCTTTTTATCAATCACGACCAGATTGGTGCTGATCGAGCCCACATCCAATCCGAGATAAGCCTCAATCTTATTGCCCTCCCCGTGGATGGGGGAGGGTGGGGGTGGGGGTGGGGGTGGGGGTGAAATGAGATGATGGTGGGAGAGTGAGAGGGGCTTCAGTGGAGCCTGTTCTTCTCGATGATCCTTAAGATATTGATTGAGGCGGCTCAGGCCAACCCAATCTCTTTCGCTCTCCTTGTCTTCCTGAGTCACCAAGATGGCACCGATCGCTCCCATCGAAGTAAAATGTTTGGGGACAATGAGTTCTCCATCAGAAAGTTCTAATATATCCAGGAAGGCTTTCCGCATCCCTACATTGGCTGCGACCCCTCCTTGGAAGGAGACTGGTTTCACAAAGATTTTTCCTTTGCCAATGTTACTTTTGAAATTTCTTGCCAGGGCATAGCAAAGTCCAGCAACAATGTCGTAATCCGGTGTGGCGATCTGTTGGAGATGGATCATATCCGATTTGGCGAAAACGCTGCATCGGCCTGCAATGCGAGGGGGGGTTGTGGATTTGAGGGCGAGTTGGCCAAATTCTTCAATAGTCAGGCCTAATCGGTTGGCTTGTTGATCGAGAAAGGATCCTGTGCCGGCAGCGCAGAGGGTGTTCATCGAGAAGTCGCTGATCCTGAAACGACCTTCTTCCTCTTCGATGAGAATCAGCTTGGAATCCTCTCCCCCAATATCAATGATCGTTCTGATCTGTGGATAGAAATGTTGAACCGCCTTGGCCTGAGCGATAATCTCATTGATAAAATTTCCACCTAAGAGTTCGGAGAGAAGCTTTCCTCCGGTGCCAGTAAAAGAAATGGAATGAAATTTTTCAAGCGGAATCCTCTGGAGGATTTCTTCCAATACCCTCTGAACGGTCTGAAGAGGTTGACCCTTGATGCGGGTGTAATGTTCCTCCAGCACATTTTGGCGGTCGTCCATGATGATAGTATTCGCACTGACGGATCCGACATCAATGCCCAAATAAAGTGACTTCATCTTATTTCAGCCAAACCCCATGAAGGAATCCTCCTCTTTCATGCTTGCCTACCACAAGCACAAGGGGGGAAAGTGGGAAGATTACAAAATTCTAATCGATTCGAATTCAACTTTTCAAGTTTAATTTCGATATCTGTTACTAACCTCCCCCCAAGATTTCCTATAAGCAGGAAAAAAAGTTGACCGATCTGCAATTATTTAGTATCATTAAAATGACATCATATTGTGCATTCGGAGGACGACGATGAAGACCATCACGATTCGCGGAATTGAGCCCGGGCTGGACCGGGTGATCAAGTCCCAGGCAAAACAGAACAACCTGAGTGTGAATCAGTGGATTCTGCAAGCGCTAAAAAAGATTACCGGTATGGGGAAAGAGCCGATGTTCAAGAAGTACAGTGATCTCGATGCCCTGGCTGGGGGCTGGAGCAAGGAAGAAGCGAAAACTTTTAGGAAAAACACCCAAATCTTCGAGAAGATCGATGAGGACATCTGGAAATGAGACGGATCGCAATTGATACTAACATTTACACCTCTTTCAAAGTCAATGACCAAAGTGTTGTTGAAACGTTCAGAAACTGTGACATTATCGGCGTGGACATAACGGTCATCGCCGAGCTCTTTTCAGGATTTTCTCTTGGTGATAAAGAAAAGAAAAACCGGCAGGAATTGGAAGAGTTCCTCAATTCTCCCCGGATTGAAATACTCCTGCATGATCTCGAAACGGCAGATTACTATGCTTTGATTGTCAAAAGATTAAGGGTTAAAGGTCGGCCTATTCCCACAAACGACATCTGGATCGCTGCCAATGCCATGAAGCATGGTTTGGCACTTTATTCTTTTGACAACCACTTTGAAGAGATCGAAGGTCTGCTGCTATTGTCCGTAATAAGAAACGGTGCCTCATTTTAGGTTATCAGAGTAACCAGCAAATGTTCTCTTTAGATAATAGATCCAGAAGGCGCAACAGGTTCCTATTTCGGATGATCGAATCAGGCCTTAAATCTGAACCCGCCCCAATTCCTATTTGTTCTGTGTCAAGGCCTGACCCTATATCCGTCTTCTTTCTTCTATGGGTGAAGCCCAATAAAAAACTAAGGTTCCTATTCATGATATCGCCTGTGGATCAAAAATAGGGAAGTGTCCCTCATCCTCTTACTTTTTATTAAGAGAAATGGTTCCCCTGTGGCCCATCGAATAAAAATCTCCCTCAAGTTTCATCTTTCCATCCCCTTTATGAAGAGAGAGGTCAAACTCATCTTGCCCCCGCTTGAGATAGAGATTGTTGTCCTTGATTATTCCCTGCTTGAACTCCAACGTATATGTTCCGCTAATCCGATCTTTCCTCTGAATGTCATGAAATAAGAACTTCCCCTTGAGTGGGAGTGTATCATTATCAACTTCCAATTCCGTGCGGAAATTACGGTTATTTATGGTTCTCCACCCTTCCCATTTTCCTTTTAAATCAGAAAGGTTGCCTTCGGTGATAGGTTCTTTGGTCATCGCCGCATAACTCACCCATCCAATTAAAATAAAAATTAGAATAAAAACTCCGAAAAAAATAATCTTCTTCATATCCTTTGCCTCCTTGCTTGGAATTAAAGTTTTTCAAGCCCAACACCAATCGGGGACGGGCTCCGGTTTCGGAATATCGAATAAGACCATAATTTTGTACGCCCCATTTCCTTTTACATTTTGCATCGCACTTGCAACTCCTATTAGAAGGCTTTTGGACTTTTATCGTGTAAACTCCCACTCGCAAAGTCAAAACCAAAGATTTGCCCCCCCTCCACATTATGATTTCTTCAACTCAGGCAACAACGCCCCCTCTGTGAACCGGAGAGCAGCCCATTTGTCCCTGTCAAAGACCCCATCAGCGTCTCTTTCAATGTTGGCTGACTTCGTAACCGTTTTAGTATCTGCTTTTCCAATAATCGGGGCGGCGGCGAAGATGCATGACTGCAAGAATGAAGATCTCATTCTGCTCAATGCTGTAAATTACGCCATAAGGAAAACGATGCACAAGACAGCGCCTGGCACTTTCTTCAATGACCGGCCACGCTGTTGGGTAGGTTGCAATATTTTGGATAGCTGCAAGTACTTCGATTGAAAAATCGTAACCGAGACCTCGCTCACGGTTTTCGTAGTATTCGATTGCTGCAAGGAACTCCGATTCTGCCTCAGGATGAAGGGAGAAGGTCATTTTTCGAAGCGCTCCCGGATCTTGGTGAGCACTTCGTTTCCTGGCACAGGCTTCACCGCGCCAGATCGTAACTCTGCAAGCCGGCGTTTGGAAATTTCGATCCATTCCCTGTCGATTTCTTCAGACATCGGATTCAGGGATCGGAGTAAAGAATCGATAACCTTTGCCCTTTCCTCAACGGGAAGGGACTCGGCTTCTTCTATAATCTCTTTCATCCCATGCATAAATTCGCCCTTTTCATATTTAATTTACCACATCAAATTGTATTTAATCATACATGAGCATACAGTTTAATGCAATGCATTTTTATTTGATATTTCTTGAAAAAATCTTTCTCTTGACCGATGCCTGACAGCAATCTTTCAACTCAAATTTCTTTTTGAATACATGTGACCAATCACTTGCCAGATACCATCTTTTTTTATCTGGACCTCTTTTTACTCTGTTATTTCTTTTCAGTGGGGTAAACCCTTTTGAGCCATCCCCCCCTTGAGGACATAGGCCTTCGTATATCCCTTGCGTCCTGCCCCTTTGAAAATTCTTAAATTCCTTACACTTCTTTCTTCATCCTCTTACTTTTTATTAAGAGAAATGGTCCCCCTGTGGCCCATCGAATAAAAGTCTCCCTCAAGTTTCATCTTCCCATCCCCTTTATGAAGAGAGAGGTCAAACTCATCTTGCCCCCGCTTGAGATAGAGATTGTTGTCCTTTATTATTCCCTGCTTGAACTCCAACGTATGTGTTCCACCCATCTTGTCTTTCCTCTGAATCTCATGAAACAAGAACTTTCCCTTGAGTGGAAGAGACTCATTATCAATTTCCAATTCCGTGCGGAAATTACGGTTATTGACGGTTCTCCACCCTTCCCATTTTCCTTTTAAATCAGAAAGGTTGCTTTCCGAGATAGGTTCTTTGGTCATCGCCGCATAACTCACCCATCCAATTAAAATAAAAATTGGGATCAAAACTCCGAAAAAAACAATCTTCTTCATATCCTTTGCCTCCCTTCTTGGATTTTCACCCCAATTGAGCGAAAAATGATTGCTGAGCTGAGATATCTCCATGATGATAAGGTCTCGTTAAAGAGTTTTTCAACTCCGTGTTTAAAATCCCCCTCAATCCCCCTTTATGAAAGGGGGACGAAAATGGGTTCTCCCCTTTGGTAAAGGGGAGTTGGAGGGGATTTTATCAAAATTTCTGACTCAATTGGGGTTAAAGTATTTCAAGCCCAACACCCATGGGGACGGGCTCCGGTTTCGGAATATCGAATCAGCCCTTATATCTGAACCCGTCCCTGCATCCCCAATTCCTTTTGTCTCGAATCAATGGCAAACCTATCAGCGATTATCTTCTATTCCCGTACCAATCTTTCTCTTTATTATAAAAATCGGTATAAAAACCGGTAAAAGAATTCCCATCCGGAGCCAGCTGAAAGCTAAAGGTTCCTGACTCAGACGGTAGGTTGCCGCTCTCTTCGGTAAGGTAAATTCCAGTGAACTTATATCCATCCACTGAGACATTACCGCTCAATTGCCCGTTTATCCATCCCCATTTTGACGTATAATATTTGAAATTCCCTGTCGCCGTTGTTCCATTAACAGTTATTCCCATCGGGCAGTAATATAACCACGGGTCCCCATCAATGGTGTAACCATCAAAGTAGGTATCCCACACGCCTTGGAATGATCTAACCCTGACGATCGCCGTGGCGGTCTTCTGTCCATAGGGATCCGTGTATGTCGCAGTGATTGTAACTGGTCCCTCGTCATTAGGCGTTACATTTACTTCCGACCCTGTAGTTGACGATAGGGATACACCGCCACTGTTAGTTGTCCAGTTGATAGTGGCAGATGGCAGTATGTTGACAAGTTGGCCGCCAACATCTCTGAGTTCGGCGCGAAGTGTCTTCGTGTTGTTCCCGAGAATCAAAACCGTTGCGGAAGGGATAATCTCGAATGTACACAATTCACAGTTTACCGTCACCTGCGCCTGACATCTTTTCTGTCCACACCTACTCGCAGACGGGTATTGATACGTAGCAGTTATCGTCGACTGCCCGATATTATTGGCACCCACTACCGTCAATAACCCGACGCTCGGGGATGCCCATGCAGTGACGGCGTCGCTCGGGGACCAGGTTACAAGATCAGGATCAATATCCGCTACTTTTCCCTGGGCATCATAAGGGATTATCTCCAGCGCCGTCACTTGCCCAACTGACAGAGTAATCGCCGGAGGATTCACCTGACAGGAAGAGACATGATCCTCGACAGTGATCATGGCTGTTGTTATTACTGTTTCACAATCATGCTGGTATTTAGCGGTGATGATCACCGTTCCACAGTCTCTTCCTTCAACTGAGGTCCATCCTCCTGTATCTTGGATCAGGTAGGCTATGCTCGGATCACTGCTTGACCAGGTCACTGTGGATGGGTCGAGAATATTGCCTTCGGCTCCGATAATCTTTGCTATCAGAATTCTACCATCCTCCACTTTTATGGTTTCCTGAGCAGGATCCACTAAGAAGGAGCCAATATTGGAGACCACCGTCAGTGCATAATCTGCAAAGATCTTATCCTCCGCGCCTATAGCACTCGCACGTATTAAAACGTCTCCTTCCTCCCGTCCTCCTTCAACAATTTTCCCATTAGGCGGGATATCAGCTCCCAATTGTGCAACATTTGGATCTCCGATTATGATTTCCCAATCTGCTGGAAATGTTGCTGCCTCAAAGAGGACTTTGCCATCCTTACTGATACCAGTAAGTTCTGCTTTGAGATTTGCCTGTTGACACGCATAAATCCATGGTGCGTCTGAAACGATTTTGATTTCAAATTTCATATCTTCCGGACAACCGGCTGCTTCAGAGAGTGACTCAGTGATTGTGTTTGGCTCATCGCATGTCGGGAAAGTTGCGGTCAGCTTTGAACCTACTAGCTGACACTGCCCGGAAATAAAGTCGGCTTCGGTCACCTTTATTTCCATCAACTCCTCCATACAGCATCTAACACCAGGAGCACATTTCTCACGTTCTGTTTTGGTTTCAGGAGGCAGTGGTCTTGTATTAAGCAACTGGCATGCACCAGGTTGGAGGCCACGAAAAACTGGGCTGGGGTCATATAAAGGTCCGCACCAAAATTGGCCATCAATATAAGGGATATAGGTGTCGCAACGTTTGCATGTTTGTTCCCTGAAATTCAGAAGAAGAGCTGCAAGCCATTCTTCTGAGAAATGCTCCAGACTCATCTCAATAAAACCGTCGTTGCCCCAATATACGAGTTCTGCATTGATAGTCCATTGTACATGACTATTCATATCAACTTCTATTCGAACGGGGATTTCTCCAGGTTCCAGTGTTACAGGAACAAATGCTCTGATTGGTGTATTGAATAGAATGCCATGCGGTTCGGCCGAAAACCCACGAAGGCAACGTTTTTGGTGCGTGGCAAGCTGTTGTTGTGACAAAATGATTGCATCAACCTCTTCGCAGGATAGATCGGTTATTTTGATATCTACCAATTCATTGACTGCCCCAGCAGGTATGTCCAGAATTACTCCGTTGGGAAACTGCAATATCCCTCCCTCCGGACCAACTGAAAGTGTGTTACCAATTGAAATCTCATATTGGATATTCCATGACAGGTTTGACCAGCTAAATGCATAAGACCGGTCATGGCGGAAGGAGAAGGTGTCGGAGCTACTTACCGTGGCTCCCGCAGGCACATCCCCAAAGCTAAGAGTATTGTCTATGATGGTCGTGTATGGAGAGGTGCTGGTGGCAGTTGCTGCGACATTTAAAACTGCAGCCCCGGAGTTGGTGACGTCGGCCCGGTAGGTGTATTCATAGACCGTTCGTGTAATCCTTCTTTCGCTAATTTTGGCGTAATTTCCGATTGTCAGATCTACAGTAACGTCTTGATCCTGTCCCGCATCGGCTATGGGGGGTTGATTCCCGGCAAGCTCAAAAGAAATATTCCATGACAGGTTTGACCAGCTAAATGCATAAGACCGGTCATGGCGGAAGGAGAAGGTGTCGGAGCTACTTACCGTGGCTCCCGCAGGCACATCCCCAAAGCTAAGAGTATTGTCTATGATGGTCGTGTATGGAGAGGTGCTGGTGGCAGTTGCTGCGACATTTAAAACTGCAGCCCCGGAGTTGGTGACGTCGGCCCGGTAGGTGTATTCATAGACCGTTCGTGTAATCCTTCTTTCGCTAATTTTGGCGTAATTTCCGATTGTCAGATCTGTTGTCTGAGAGTGAGATTCAACAGGAACCATCATTGGTAAAGCAATCAAAAATAGAACCAAAATGAAGCCCAACCACCTCTGCCTATAATCAGTATTCCTTTTCATCTTTCCCCCTCCTCATATGGTAAAAAGCATGACAGCATGCCCCGCTAAAAAAAATCAGAACCATTGCTTAACGTCTCTGAAATCTATGGTTTTATCCTTAATCTTTTCCCGATACCAATCAGACCAAGGAGTCCCGACCCTAAGAGGAGAAGAGTAGCAGGTTCCGGAACCGGTGCGGCTCCCGGGATTGTTTGTCCCCGTTCAATTGTTAAAAATTCTGGATCATATAATTCAAAATATTGAGAACCAGGAGTTCCAGGTCCCAGCCAGACAAAACTCACGATAAAGGGATCTGCTAATGATGCACCGTCAACAAGAGCCAGAGCGTCATAGACGCCGTCAGATGTAAGATCTGCATCCGGCTGGAAGACAAGAGGATCCCAATATGAGTTCACAGCCGGAGGTGGATTTTGAAGATCGGAATACAACGAATAACCAAAAAAGATTGTAAAACCGTAATCCTGATTAAAAGTGTAATCGCTTACAGTGTAGGAGTACTGCCACAAGTCCTGGCCTGGGGTAATGTCGGTTAAATCAGTCACCTCATAAGAGATTGTGGTTGCGTAGGAATTGGTTGTGAAAATTATTAGAACAGCCACCACCGATATAAAGATCCTATAAAGTGTTTTCTTCATTTTCATGCCCTCCTGTGATTTATTATTTTTTCAATTTTTGGTACATTATCTGACATACCTTCTCTTTCGAGAGCTGACCCCACAATCCTTACAAAACCGAATCCCCCACGTCTGAGACAGACTCCATCATCCTTACGCCCCGAGCTTTTGCAGAAAGGACAAATCTCCATTCCGATTCTTTCAGGATTGAATACCTGCATGGTCATTCTTTTGGTTCACCCCACCTTTTGGAAAGCCGCAAAACGTAAAGGGTGAGGCGTGAGGGGAAAATGTCTTTAAAACTATTTGCCATTGTAAAGTATCTGCCCCCTCACCCTTGACCTCTCCCCGCATCCGGGATCTTCGACCTACGAGGGGAGAGGGGTTTGTCTTGTGATTCTTTTTTGGTAAAATTCAGAATCTCCCAGAGTTCGTTGTAGTTGTGAAAACCCTTCTTTCCCTTTTTCCCAACTTCCTCGACGAGTCCGACCAGGTTGCGAGGTTTGTTTTTTTCAAAGCGGTAGATGCGAACGATGTAGTCGTGAGAGAAATCACCCGAACCCAAAGTAAACCCCGTTAGAAGAGCTTCGCCCTTCTAATATGGAATGGCTCACACCCCGATAGAAGCCAAGCTTCGCACTGGGCAAGCAGAGGGGCTTTCTAACGGGGTAAACTCCTTATTCCGTAACTCAACCGTTTCCCTGCTCTATATCACAGACCCAGTTACAAATAAGTCACATATTCAAAAATATTTTTTACAGGGATTAAATTAGTTGGATGTGGAAAGGTAGAAGGATAGGATAGACAAATAATTTCAATACGTTAAAGGGTTTTTTTAGGAGGCGGGGATCACTAACTCCCCCCGACCCCCTCTTACCCTAAGAGAGGGAGCGTAAAGGGTACTCTTCCCCTAAGAGGAAAACCAGGTTTACGTTATGCGCTACGCCCTATGCGCTATGCGTTTTTTTGAGTAACGTATCGCAAAGGGCCTTTGTTTTAGGAGAAGGTTCAATCCCAAGAACCGCTTTAAGTCTCTTTTCAAAACGCTGGTAAAGCGATAGGGCTTCAGCCCTCTGGTCCAGGTAGTCATAACAGGTCATAAGTCCCCGGCAGAACCCCTCCGCCAGATCGTCCACCTCAAAACCTTTCTGGTAGCAATCCATGGCTTTTTCCCACTGCCCTGCCTGAGTCCAGTGATCGCCCAGTCTTGACACACTCCTAAGAAACTTGTTTCGTAACCGCTCGCTTACGGACATCTTCCATGATTGCTCCGCCTCCTTGCCCAGAAATGGGCCTTGATA
Organism: Syntrophaceae bacterium UBA2188; assembly: GCA_002327985.1. Taxonomy (GTDB): domain Bacteria; phylum Desulfobacterota; class BSN033; order BSN033; family UBA1163; genus UBA1163. The sequence goes on from DCVM01000031.1 coordinate 30,691, forward strand.
TAATGCTAAGGCCTTTTCAGTGAGATAAATCGCTTTTGGGGCAATCCCCCTCTTTCCACAAGATATCAGCCTCCCCCAGGAGGTGTTCAAAGGCCCAGGCATCCACCCAGCAACGTTTGGGATCCAGAGAGAGTCGTCCCTCCCGGACAAGCACGGCCTCAGAGTAACCGATTAGCGCGCGGAACCGGTGAAGTGTCACCTGGAAAGAGTGATATGCCGAATCGCCATCCGCATCGGGCCAGAGAATGTCGATGATATCGTCCGCTCTGATCCCCTTTTCTCTCATTGTTATTAATACTTTCAGGATTGAGAGAGGCTTTTCCTGTGCTTTTCTCGAATAGGGAATCGGTTTTCCATCCTTTAAGACCAAAAACTGTCCAAGGGTGTAGATCTTCAAAGGCCAGGGCCAGGATTCTATATCAGAGGAGGATTCCACTGGAAGCAGATGATGTGTCCGAATAAGACTCTGCACATAATCCACTTCTATTCCGTGGTCAAGGGCCTTTGCACATAGACGCGCCATGACAGCGGGTCGCCAGATGAACAACATAGTTCTCATTTCCTGCTTATTCCCCAATGTCATTGCCTGGCTCAGGTAATCTACAGCACCTTTTTCATCACCTCGGTCTAAAGCGAACTCGGCTTCAGTCAAGAGGCGTACGTATTCAAAAAGGAGACACCTGGAGCTAAGGACCAGATTCTTAACAATGGAAAGTTGAATCGATGCTTGCTTATGTTCACCTCTCTCATGAAACACATGGGCCTTCAAATGGCGATATAATACTACTGGAACTGGGTACCCTGATTCTTCAGCCAATTCCATCGCCCTTTCGGCATGGAAAGCAGCCTGTGATATTTCGCCCCTGATGAAATGGAACCAGCCCGACAAAAAATGGTAGTGGGCTGCTTGGTCCCGTTTTCCTTTTCCAAGGGTGGCCTCAATTTCCTTCAAGAATTCCTCCGCCCATTGCATGTTTCCCGTGCAGAACGCCCCATACACTCCGTGGGCAAGGAGCATAGCATCCATCACATGAATTCCGCTATGGCGGGCAATGTCAATGGCTTCCAGTATGGGGCGGACAGAGTCCAATGGATTGGACATATGGCAATAAGTCGCCTCCGAAAACCTCCATATCACGGCAGCAAGTGGAGAGACCGATGGGTTTCGGGCCATCCTTTTCATTTCGTCAAACAAAAGGTTCAATTTACCTACATCTGCTCTCCAATTAAAATAGGTTATTGCCCACATGTTGTTTTGAAGGAAGAGATTGTTATCTCCGATTTCCCGGGACGATCGTAAAGCCAGGTTCAACCACTCTTCAATATCGGGACGGTATGTCTGTCTCCACAGGATGGCTCCCGTCATACTCGACGCGACTCGGGCCTCAATTTCGGGGGAGGGGAACGACGGGGCGTATTCCATTTGCTTATCAAGCCATTTGATCAACGGGTCAAGCATTTTGTATTCATTCCACTCGTACAGGATGCTATTTACGATACCCGCCCATGCGAGAAAGGCCCCTGAAACTTCTTCGTTCGCTTCAAAGCGTTGGAACGCACGTTGGAGAAACACGCGGGTCTCTGATGGGCTATACGGCAATCTGCATACCCCCAACCAATAGAGAAGCCAGGGCATTTTATCCAGTAACTCTTCTGGAAAATGGTGTATCCATTTTCCAAGAAGTTGACTTCTTCCCTGGATCATTAACATGGGGGCATGTTTCACAACTAAGTTAGTAAGTTCCTTCCAATCTTTCAACTCCGCCAAGAGTTCAACAGCTTCCTCTGTCTGACCAGACTCCTCGAGGAGCAGGGCTGACCTGTGATGTAAATCCAAAAGTACTTCCCGAGAAAACGATTCTTTTGCACGGGTGAGAAGAAAGTTCCTGAAGAGAGGATGATATTGATAGACAGGCTCTACGGAGTAATGTTTCTCTATAAAAAAATTGTTCTTCATGAGTCCGGAAAGGATGGCTCCTCCATTTGTAGCGCCAGTAAGTTCTTCGGACATTTTGATGGTCATTCTCGGGAGAAAAGCTGTTTTCATAAGGAAAGTCTGGGTTTCCTTACTCATTTTTGTAAATAGCTCACTTTCAAAATAGTCGAAAATCACTTCCGGAGAAGATTTCTCGAGAGAATGAATCTCAACTCCTCTTTTCAGAGCATCCGAAATGAGAACAAGGCCTGCCACCCATCCATCAGCGATTTGATGAATGCGGAGAACCATTTCTTTTGACCGATTCTTTGGCACTTTCAAACTAACGATTTTCTTAGATTCTTCTAATGTGAAACGGAGTTCGTTCCATCCTAAAAATCCCATCTGGTCCTGGGCGCGAAGTTGAGAAAAGACTGCTGGAGGATTGCTCCGGCTGATCAGGATAACACACACCCCTTCAGGGATGACAGAAATCCCATTGAAGATGACTTCATGAAGCGGAGAGTCCAGAGCCACCAAGTGATAATTGTCAAAGACAATGAAGAAAGGGGTCTTTAACCTACCGTAGAGGTTCTCAAAAAATCTTAACGTGAAGGTGGAAATACCTGGTAGATATTCGGGCGTGAGCAGGGGTAAAGGCCTTCTGATGCGGGGGGATGCCTTCTTTGCGGCCATGCCCATGTAACTGAAGAAGGTAGCGATATCCGAATCCCCTTCATCCAGCGTGTACCAGAGACAGGAGTGTTTTGGGATATCGAGATAGCTTGTAACCAGAGAGGTTTTACCCGATCCTGCCGGTCCGGAAACCCAGAGGATGGGGCGACGATGAGAAACCCGGTCTAATAGCTGGAAAAGCCTCCTACGAGGAAGGATGCCTCCTGCATTTGGCCGGGTAATCTTTGCTAAGGGGGTAGGCTCTCTTCTCATTCAAACATGATAAATTTCTTTTAAAAGTCGTTAATTATGCTCCTCTCTTATGTTTTTATTCTCTCCTTGTCAACAAAAATCTTTCAGTTTTGGGAATCCATTACTTCTCCGGAGCTGCCGGGTAGGGGAGGCTTTAGCCTCCCTTGCTAAAGGGCGACTGAAGTCGCCCCTACCCTGTTTCAGCGAGGGGTTGGAAGTTTTTCTTTTGATTTGAAACGAATCTTATGATAATAGTCAAACCCATATGGAAAAGGTCAGGGCACGGGTCATCGTTGAGGGAAGGGTCCAGGGGGTCTTCTTCCGTCACCACACTCAGGAGATGGCCTTTCGACTTGGATTGAAAGGTTGGGTGAAAAACCGCCGGGATGGTCGTGTTGAGGCTGTTCTTGAAGGTGATCAGGAACGGGTGGATCAGATGATTCAATGGTGCCACCGAGGTCCCTCAGAGGCTCGGGTGACCAAGGTTTATGTAACCGGGGAGAATTATACTGGGGAGTTTGATGATTTTTCTGTCACGTATTGAATATGACAGCTCTGAACCCTATTACACGCTCTCTTATCTTGTAATCAGTCCCTAATCGGCGAAATCAATTTATTGTATTTTTTTAGGAGCCTCTTTCTCCTCTTTCAGAATTTTTTTCTTCACGCCACTCTTCATTCCATCCCACACTTCATCTTTCTCCTTCTTGATCACCTCTTCCAAAGCCTCCATTTTTTTGCCGGTATCGGTTAAACCTTCTCCAACCTTCTTTACGGCACTACCACCACCGAAGAAGATGAACAAAAAGAAGAGAAGGATGCCAACGATCACTCCCATGAAGAATTTAATCATTATCTCTCTACCTCCTTTTTGTTCCAAAACTACCAGGATTACTTAAAAATTTCAATCCATTTCTCCCTCTTTCATGGACTCTAATTCATCTTGGAATTGTTTTGATATGAATATAAGAAACTATTTTGATCAAGTCCCAGAGAAATGAAATCATCTCACTTAAACGGTAAATGGTATCTTATTGGCTTTTTCTAGCCTGTCTGATTTCCTCTAAATAAAACTTGATCAACGGTGACATCTCGGGTGGGTGCCAATCTGTATTTTTGGGCTCCTCAGGCCAAATGAAAGGCAGGTGCCAGACCTCTCCTGGTTTTTTGGCCTTTTCGAGAACCTCAAGAGTTTTTAGCAGAACCCTCCTCTGACCCTCTTTATCTCCCATTTGCCCCACCGGTCTTCCATAGGGATATTCAATCGCGGCTGTTCGTGGAATGCCAACGGCTCGATGGAATTCCCAGGTTGGGCTTAATACAACAGTGGAAAATCCAGCTTCTTCTAAAAACCTTGCAGCCAGTCCAACGGACTGACAGCAGAAGGGTCAGGCCGGAGTTAGAAGGACGGCCTCTACCCTTTCGTCTACCATCTTTTTTGAAATGGGCTCAACGGCCTCCTTCAGGAAATCGGTGTTTTCCCATTGATAACCATAAAAGGAAAAAGAGGAGGGGGCGAGTTGACCGATTATCCCTTCCTGTTCAAATTCAACCATTCGTGAAAGGGGTAGCATGACATTGATATCTTTCTTGATATACTTTGTATTAATGTGAAGATGGTTTACATCGATATCGTTTTCAGTAGTTCCTTTTGGTATGATTCGATAGGATCGGTCACCCCAAAAAGTTTCTCTTTTTTCCCTCTCCATATCAAAGGGAGGATCAGTTTTTAAATTGATCCCAGCGCTGGTCACTAAAGCAATGGTTGTCTGACTCAGGGGTTTTTTCATAGGTGTCCATGGAATATAGGCTTTGAATTCCTCATTCGGAATAAAAGTGTTTATCCAAGCCTTTAATCCCGGCGGAAGAAACCGAAACCCATCCACGACTTTCTCTACCTGTCCCATGTGGTCCTCCCTATCACATTGATGCCCTGTGCTTCGCGTGTTTAGTTATATATACGAAATCTGGAAAATAGACAAGCCCTATCTATTGCTTGACATCAATGTCGGTCTGCCTTATATTTTATTTTGATTTCAGTTATTTATAGGAGCAACCATTGTCTCTTTTTATTACCTTCGAAGGAGTAGAGGGAAGCGGAAAGACCTCTCAGATTCAACGACTGAAAAAATATCTTCTGCAAAAAGGTATTCCCTGTAAAATCACTCGGGAACCTGGGGGTTGTCCCATCAGTGAGAAGGTCAGGAAGATCCTTTTGAACCCAGGCCATCGTGAGATGGTTCCCATGAGTGAACTCCTCCTCTACGAAGCAGCCCGGGCACAGCATGTAAAGGATGTTATTAAGCCCTTTCTAAAAAAAGGAGGGGTGGTACTCTGCGACCGTTTCAATGATGCCACCATAGCCTATCAAGGTTACGGCAGAAAGATGGACTTAGCTCTGGTTAAAAGACTTAACCACATCTCCTCTCAGGGCATTAAACCAGACGTCACTTTTCTTCTCGATTGTCCCTCTGACGTAGGATTGAAGAGAGCACTTCAACGGAACCGGATGCTAAAGCAAGAGAAAGAGGAGCGTTTTGAAAAAGAAAAGCTTCCATTCCACCAACGGGTAAGAAAAGGATACCTTGCCATTGCCAAAAAGGAACCCTCTCGGGTGAGGGTGATTGATACCCGGGAAGGGGAGGATAAAGTCTTTGAGAAGATACGAAAAATCGTTGACAATTTATTAGTAGGGAGTTCGGAGTTATGAGTTCGGAGTTAAATCTAAATCTTTTTTTAAGATATTTTTTGATTTTTTTTCTCCGAACTCCGAACTAAACACTCTGAACTATTTAAGACCATGTCTTTTAAAAACGTTTTAGGACACTCAAAACCCATTGCCTTACTCCAGCGGGCGATCAGAAATGAGAAGGTCGCAAACAGCTACCTCTTTTTAGGAAGTGAAGGGATTGGAAAGAAGATCGTGGCGCTCCAATTTGCAAAGGTGCTCAACTGTCTGGGAGGCACGGCAGATAAAGAAGATGCCTGCGATCGGTGCCTTTCCTGTAAAAAGATTGATCATTCGCTTCATCCTGATGTGTTGATCATCGAACCCATGGGGCAGGGGATCAAAAAAGAGCAGGTCATTCAGATGCAGAGGGAACTGGCTTACAAACCCTATGAAGGGAAGCGCCGTGTCTGTATCCTGACGGCGGCAGATCGGATGGCTCATGATATCCCGAATACCCTCCTCAAAACGTTGGAAGAGCCTCCGCTCCATTCCGTGATCATCCTGCTGGCCAATAACTCCCGATTCCTCCTGGCCACGATCCTTTCACGATGCCAGCCGATTCGCTTCAGTCCCTTACCTTTCCCTTTGGTCTCCAAGTGGCTAATGGAAGCCAAGGGCTTAGATGAAGCAGAAGCCCAGCTTCTTGCTTCTCTTTCGGATGGAAGTCCTGGAAAGGCGTTGGAGATCCAAGGGGAGATCCGTCAAATTCCAAGGGAAGAACTCTTAAAGGACTGTGTGGGCCTGAAATCGCCTTCCTTCGAAAGAATAGGAAGGTGGGTTGAATCCTTACCCTCCCAACGAGAAAATCTCCTGCTGATGCTCGAAGTGGCTAGGACCTTGTTGAGAGATTTAGTCGTAGTGAAGACATTGAAAAACAATAAAAAATTGATCCATTCAGATCTTCGGCCAGTGATGGAATCTTTGGTGACGAATTGGAGTCTCTCTTCCCTTTTAAAAAGGATGGATATCCTCCACCAAACCACACTCACCATCAAGGCCAATGCCAACACCAACCTCGCACTCGAGGCCATGATGCTTTCTTGGGCCGAAGGATAGAGAAAATGATTCGTCTGGTTTTTATCAAACTCCCCAATGGAAAAATAGAAGAATTCGATGCAACACAACTCTCCCTCGAAGCAGGGGAAAACGTCATCATCGAAACGGAAAAGGGAGTAGTCCTGGGAAAAGTCCTCTCCCCACCCCATGAAAAAGAAAAACGCTTCTTCTTGAAATCTCCAAGAAAGGTGATCCGGAAAGCCACGGTTGAAGATCTCGAGCAATTTCAGGGAAACCAGCAGTTGGAGAAGGAGGCCTTTCAATTCTGCCTTCAGAAAATCAGGGAAAAGGGGTTACACATGAAGCTGGTTAAAGCAGAGATCCTCTTAGACCGCTCCAAGGCCCTCTTCTATTTCACCTCTGAAAAGAGGATTGATTTTCGAGAGTTGGTCAGAGATCTGGCGGCCCAGTTCAAGATGCGAATCGAAATGCGGCAGATCGGCGTCAGGGATGAAGCCAAAATGGTCTGCGGTCTTGGGAGCTGCGGGAGGGAGCTCTGTTGCGCCAAATTCATGAATCGATTCGAGCTGGTTTCTGTCAAAATGGCTAAGGAGCAGAACCTGGCTCTCAATCCGACAAAGATTTCAGGAGTCTGCGGTCGCTTGATGTGCTGCCTATCCTACGAATTCCCAACCTATGTCGATTTAAAGAAAGACCTCCCTAAGGTGGGCCGGTATGTCGTGACTCGTTCTGGGAAGGGGAAGGTTATTCGGCAAAATGTTCTCGGTCAGACCGTAACGGTAGAATTGGAGGAAGGGGGAGAAATTACCATCCATGCATCCGAACTTTGAAAAGTCATTCTACATCACCACTCCCATCTACTATGTCAATGATGTTCCCCACATCGGCCATGCCTATACGACCATCGCAGCTGACATCCTCAACCGTCACAAGCGCTTAGAGGGGTATCAGGTTTTTTTCCTCACTGGCACGGATGAACATGGCCAGAAGGTGGAGAAAGCAGCACAGGAGCGAGGGATTGATCCCAAAACGCATTGCGATGAAATGGTGGTCCGGTTCGAATCCCTCTGGAAAAGACTGAATATTTCCAATAATGACTTCATCCGCACCACGGAGAGCCGCCATAAGAAAGTCGTTCAAAAAATTCTCCAAGATCTCTATGATCGCGGAGAGATTTATCAGGCCAATTATGATGGATGGTACTGCATCCCTTGTGAACGCTTCTGGACCGAAAAGGACCTGCTGGAGGGGAATTGTCCGGATTGCCTCCGTTCGGTGACGGAGATTTCAGAGAAGAATTACTTTTTTCGGATGAGTCAGTATCAATCCTGGTTGATTGAATACATTGAAAAAAATGATCGCTTCATCCTCCCCCCATCGAGAAGGAATGAGATTCTGGGATTTCTCCGCAGCCCTTTGGAAGACCTCTGTATCTCCAGACCAAAGAAACGGTTGAAGTGGGGAATTGAAATTCCTTTCGATACGGAATACGTCACCTATGTCTGGTTTGATGCCTTAATCAACTATGTCACCGGGATTGGCTATGGCTCTGAGGAAAATCCATTTTCCCAATTTTGGCCTCAGGTGACCCATCTCATCGGCAAGGATATCCTCACCACCCACACCGTCTACTGGCCAACCATGCTCAAGGCCATTGGTTTAACGCCACCGAAAATGGTTTTCGCCCATGGATGGTGGACCATCGAAGGGAAAAAGATGTCGAAATCCCTTCAGAATGTGGTGGAACCCAATCGTCTGATCGACGCGTATGGGGTCGACGCTGTCAGGTACTTTCTCATGCGTGAAGTTTCTTTTGGAATGGATGGCGATTTCTCCCATACGGCGATGGTCCATCGTATCAATAGCGATCTGGCCAACGATTTAGGAAATCTCTTCAGTCGAGCCCTCAGCATGGTGGTCAAATATTTCGATGGTTTGATTCCACCTCCCTCGGACCTGCAGGAGGTGGATCGAGGACTTCAGGAAGTCTCTGAAAAGGTTCTGCTCCAAGTGTCAAAACAGATGGACGACCTTGCCTTTAACAGAGCTCTGGGTTCCATCTGGGAGATCGTGGGGGCTGGCAACAAATATATTGATGAGACTGCACCCTGGGCTTTGGCCAAAGCAGAAAAAGATCGGCCTCGCCTCGGCACCGTGCTTTATCAGACCCTGGAGTCACTCCGAATCATTGCCCTGCTCCTGGCGGCCTTCATGCCCTCCACGTGTGAAAAGATGTGGGCCCAGCTTGGGATGGGAGAGAATCTCTGGGAGCAAAAATTAAACGTGAATGGAAAATGGGGAGGCCTGAAACCTGGAAGGAAAGTGGCCAAACCCATGCCCCTCTTTCCAAGGCTGGATCCAACCAAAATCTCACGAGGCGCATAAGGGTCAGTCTGATAGTCTCGTGGTCAAATAGTCCTTTAGTCGACCATAAGACTACGAGACAAAGAGACTAACTGGCGATGAAGAAACCTCAATCCCTCCGCTCAATCCTTGAAAAAACCATCCAGTCTCTGGAGATTGACATTCCATTGAAAACCTACTCCATATTGGGGGCATGGAAGGACATTGTCGGCGATTCCTTAGCAGGTCAGACCCAACCCCGTTCTATTCGAAACCGGATCCTCTTTGTGGATGTCTCCCATTCAACCTGGATACAACAACTTCAGTTTCTTAAGCCCACCCTTCTCGAAAAAGTAAATGCCTTTTTGGGCGAACCGCTCATCCAGGACATTCGATTCAAACAGGGAAAGATCTCTACCCCTCCCCCAGCCCTGCCTAAAATTCCTTCATTGAAAGATGAAAAACCTGACAAGGCAACCTTGAACCGCATTGAAAGTATTATTCAAAAAATTGATGATCAAGATTTACGGAAGATTATGCGGGATGTGTTGATGAGAGGTGCCCAATTAGAATGCTCCAAAAAGAACTAAAAGTCAATTCTTCTGGGCAAGCGTGATCTGGAAAATGCCTCTTAATACCGGAAAGGTCTCTATCCCTTTAAATCCAACCTTTTTTAACATTTCGTTCTGATCAAAAGAGAAAACGTTGAGGTTATCCCTCTCAAAAAGTTTAAAAAAGGCGAGAAGGATCGGTTTCCCAATACCAGAAACCTGTGGATTGAAATCTGCGATCACCATTCTTCCTTTCTCTTTTAATGCTCGGAAGGAATATTCGAAAACTTCCACACGTTTTTTCTCAGGAAGCTCATGAATGGCATAGGAAGCAAATATTCCATCAAAATAGTTCTGATAGTCCCACGGTTTGGTTACATCTTTATGGAGAAACACCACTTTCTTTAATTCCCCGTAGCGTCTCTTTGCAAACTCCACCATACTCTTAGAAGCGTCCATTCCCAAAACCTCGCCTTCCTCTCCAACGGCCCGTGCGATCCATGATGCGACTCTCCCTGTCCCTGAGCAGAGGTCGAGAATATTCTCTCCTGGCTGTGGAGCGAGTACTTTCATGGCCCTTTTCTGAAACTGAGCATATTGCCTGAAGGTGAGGAGGCCAAGAATGGTGTCGTAATAAGGAGCAGACTTTCCGAAGTAGTCGATGCGATGATTATCCTTGCATGGAGCAGAGGGCATAGGGCATGGGGTCAAATTGTTTTGGTCATTCGAAATTGGTAGTTGAAATTCATTTGTGATTTGAGATTTGGATATTGGATTTTGCCCTTAGGCTTTTTCTAAGACAATCTTGGTTCCTTCTTTAACCTTCAGGAAAGCCTTGGGATCAGAAAGCACTTTCCCAATGATATTGACGGCGCTGGCGGCTCGAATCTCATCGCCCCGGCTCGCCGGGGTGGGACCGAAGAAGATACAGAAGGCATGCCCGGTTGGCCAATATCCCAATTCTCCTGCTGAAACAACCTCTCTTGAATCGCCTTCCAGTCCTGTCTTCACCGGAATGGCGAAGTAAATCTCCTCGCCCCAGAGATTGGTCTTTGCCTCAATAGGAAGAGCTTCCCAGATCAATTGCGCGGTTTTCGATTCATTCAGTTCGGCTTCCACTTTTAGGTCACTTACCAGGATTCTGATCTTCTTTCCCATCTTCACCCTTTCTCGTTTCGAGTGGATCAAATTCATTATAAAGCCCCTCATGTTCCTCCTGCGCCTCCAGATTGTTCGGGAAGAAAAGGATCTCCCGATCCATCTTCACGACCTCCCCTTTCAAGGTGAGGAATTTCTGGGTCTGGTTTCTCAACAAAAAGAAACTAAGGACCACCAGAACATAACTGGAGAGTTCTCTTGCCGTGGTATAGAAAAAGTGGGCCTCGAAACCAAAAAAGTAATAATCTTCAATAAAAAGTCTTACCGTATTAATGAAAAGGCCCAGTGCGATAAGCTGCAAAAGGCGTTTCGTCTTCAGGGTATTGTGAGCCAGGGAAAGGAGGCATTCATCATAGGCCTTCTTGAAATTTTTCCAACTGCTCGAAATATTCTTAAGAAGGTCCATATATGTCTTCTCATCCCCTCCGTAAATCTTTAAACGGACCTGTCTGTCTCCTCGAAACAGGAGATAACGCTTTAACAACTCTTCTCTCTCTGAGAGGAGCACCTGATTTCTTCTGAGCCCCCGGTAAAGGACATAGCCTATTCCGATGAGAAGGAAGAAGGGAATGATTTCATTGACCACCCTAATCCAATTCACGACATCCTTACCCTTTCTACCCTCGATTGATCAGGCTGGCCATATAGCCAGCTCCAAATCCGTTATCAATGTTCACCACTGCCACCCCTGAAGCACATGAATTCAACATGGCCAGCAGTGCTGTGATTCCTCCAAAACTGGTCCCGTATCCAACGCTGGTGGGGACAGCAATGACCGGTCGGTCTACCAAACCCCCGACAACGCTTGGCAGAGCCCCTTCCATCCCAGCCGCGACAACGAGGACACGAGCTGCCTCCAAGCGCCGCTTCTCAGAAAGAAGCCGGTGAATTCCAGCTACCCCGACATCGTAAAGGGTCTCTACGCGATTTCCCATGAATTGAGCTGTGACCGCAGCTTCCTCTGCCACGGGGATATCGGTTGTCCCAGCAGTGATGACCAGTATGGTTCCTTTCCCTGCAGATTTCACTGGATGGGTGAGATAGGTTAAAACTTTGGACTTCATATAGTATTGGCATTTTGGAAAAACGTTTTGGATCGCCTTTGCTTTTTTTGCGTCCAAACGAGTGATGAGGATGTTCTGACCCTTCCTCTTCAATTGTCTCATGATCGAGAGAATTTGTGCCAAAGTCTTCCCCTCTCCCCAGATCACCTCCGGAAAACCTTTTCGAAGGCTCCGATGATGGTCCACTCTGGCATAACCTAAATCTTCAAAGGGAAGTGACTTGAGTTGGGCCATGGCTTCATCAAGTGAGGTCTTTCCTGATTTCACTTTTTTAAGAAGATCCTCGAGTTTTCGAATATTCATTTTTTCATCAGTACCCTAAGGAAAGGTCTTCATTCTTTCCGTTTTAAAATCAATTCTATTTAGTCAAGAGGCGAAAAGTCAAGAAAAACCCCCATGGCTTACCAGCCACCACCTCCACCGCCGCCTCCGCCCCCTCCGGAACCACCCCCTCCCCCAGAACCACCACCTCCTCCGCCGTCTCCAGAACCACCTCCTCCTCCACTACTAAAGCTTGAGGACGAAAGGGCATTTGTAAAGGAGTTGCCAAAGGAGGATGAAAATTCGCTTGCCGATGCAATGCCTGCTCCCACTCCTGAATACCACGAAGGTGAATATCCTGCTTCACCCGTTGCCGTCACATTCGCAAGGACATCTGAAAACTGCTCTGCCCATCTTTGCTCTACATCGAGGGCAAGGGCATAGGGCAAATATTTTTCGAAAAGCTCTGGGGTCCTCTCGGGTGGGTTGAGCATATTGAGCCTGTCCTTCTCCGTGGCGATGAGGAACTGCTTGAATCCCTCTATCGCATCGAATATCTTCCTGGCTTGGGGGGATATATTTTTAAGAAGAAAAAAGAAAATGACATTTACCAACAGGACAAGGATAATCACCAGGCCCACTAAAATTGATGAGTAATAGGAGAAACCATAGATGGCAAATAACTCTGCAGCCAGAAAAACCAGTGCGAAAAATGTGAAGATCAGAAGAGAGGGAAGTCGGAGAAGTCTTTTAAGGAAACTGCCTTTGAAGTTCATCCAGCCTCCTATGGCTATGGGTATCAGCATACCAAAAGTAAAAAAACTCCAAGGGGTCAACCAGAAACAGACAAAAAAGAAAAGGGATAGAGAATTTGTTTCAACCGCATCCTCTTTGCCGGTGAATAGAAAAATGATGAACGAAAGGAGGAGGCCAATCAAGAAATATTTTTTATTGGAAATGAAATAAGATTTTCCCAATCGGTACTTTAATTTGAGATGGGCCTTTAGTTCTCTTACAGCACTTCTGATCTTGAAGCCATTTTCACTTTCTAAAACCATTTCCTTTTCAGAATCGAGAAGCCTTGAGAGGACAAATGATTCCTCTGAGGAGAGAGGTATCTTCCCTTTCTCATTCTTCAAAAGCGTATATTTCCCATCTTCTTTTTTGATGGAGAGAGACCCTTTTACCGCCATATCAATGATCGCAGAGGCAAGGGTTTTGTCATCATATTCCCTCTTTAAGAAATATCTGACCTCCGCAGGACTCATGTTCTCAGGGGGCGCATACCGAATGACCATCACTCCTTTTTTGGGATCTCTCCCCACCTTGGCCCATGCAAAAAGGTAGTAGCCCAGGACAACCAGAAAACCGATGAAACCGTAGAAGAAACCTTTGTTATCTTGATAGAAATATTGAAACTTTGCCTTTGCATCCGGTTCGATCACAAAACCTTTTGGCCATGAGAGAGCAATGGTCAGCCCCTCTGATGTGGCCAAGGGTTTTGTCGTCTCAAATTTTACTCCGCCATAGAAACCGATCTCCGCTTTAAAATCTTTTCCCTTTTCTCCCAAAGGCCCTGTATAAGCAGTCTGGTTGATGATTTTCTGGGAGGCACCTTGAGGCAGTCTCACATCAGCCGAGGCTTTCTCAATGGGAAATTTCCACTGATTGCCTGTCACATTCCAGTAGAGCTCATCAAAGTCTCTGAAATAACCGAGCTGCCGGTCTGTTTTATAGACCAGGGTATAGGTGTGTTTACCGGGAGGGATCAAGACATTCTTATCTCCGATATACGTCCTTATTCCATGAGATAAATCTGTCTGAAAATAGTTTTCCGCTCGGCCATCCCTGAGCACTTCCATAAGATGAAAGCCCACGCGATAATTGGCCCCCTTGCGAAGGTATCGGGTGGGAAAATCCCGGTAGATGCCGTGCTTGATCTCCCTGCCTTCGCTGACGACCTGAATCGTCTCCTTGACCATAAGGGAGGCATCCTCGTGAACGGTAATATCGCTGTGAAACCTTAGGATCTTTTCCTCTGCAATGGAAAGAGATACCCAGAACAGGGAAAAGAGAATGGTAAGAAAGATGAAGGGGAAGGGGTTACATCTTTTATTTTGACAATTTTCTTTAACTCCCACTGGCTACGCCTCTTATGTATAAGACCAAAATACTTGTCAAATCAAAAGTTTTGATAATCATCTAAAGGGTTACTCCAAGGCAGAGTCAATTCGATGAATGGATTGTGAACCACGTTTCAGAATCTCACATAGAAGGAAAAAACGAGATGTTGAACTAAATTCACGATGACACTGTTTGTTCTCAAATGTTAGAGATAAATTCTCAAACTTTATTGGGTAAGAATCGAAAGATGGATAATGGTTTACTAAATCTGCATAAAAAAGTCAAACAAATTAAAGCAAAGTTTAGGAGGGTTGACAAGAAATGACAAAAAAGATAGGTTAAAATTATATTAAGATTGGAGGAGGACAGATGAAGCGAACAGGGATTGTAAAGGACGAAAGGTATCTGGAACATGTGATGGACCCCGGTCATCCGGAGAGCCCGGAACGATTAAGGGTTATCTATAAAATGTTAGAAGAGGCCGAGATGAAAGGTATTTCTGAAATGCTAAAACCTCGACCAGCGACTCGAAAGGAATTGGAGATGATCCATGCTCCTTCCTATATTGATCTGGTGGCCTCCACGGCTGGCAAGCCTTACTTCCGACTCGATATGGATACCTCCACCTGTGCCAAATCTTACGAAGCCGCCCTGTGGGCGGCCGGAGGACTTTTAGAATTGATCAAGGTGGTCATGGAAAAAAAGCTCCCCAATGGATTTGCGCTGGTCAGACCTCCTGGACATCATGCGGAACATGACAGGGCCATGGGATTTTGCCTCTTCAACAATGTGGCGATCGGTGCCCGATATGCCCTCCAGAACTTCTCCCTCCAAAGGGTATTGATCGTGGATTGGGATGTCCATCACGGTAATGGAACTCAGAACTCTTTTTACGAAGATCCCCAAATTCTCTATTTCTCCACACACCGTTATGGCTTCTTCTATCCTGGGACAGGAGGAGCCAAGGAGGTGGGAAAAGGGAAGGGAGAAGGATTCAATGTGAATGTTCCTCTTTCGACAGGGGTGAGTGATACAGAATATGGAAATATTTTCGAAAAATTCCTCAAGCCCATTGCTCTGGAATACCAACCCCAGTTGATCTTAATCTCCGCTGGGTTCGACACTCACCAGAATGATCCTCTGGGTGGCATGGAGGTGACAGAAAAAGGGTTTGCCAGGATGACCCAGATTCTGATGGAGATTGCAGAATCAACCGCACAAGGGAAATTGGTGATCACCCTGGAAGGGGGATATGACGTCTCCGGACAGAGTCGCTCTGTGAAAACCGTCCTAAAAGAATTGGCTCACGCCTCTTCTCTGGACAAGAAAGAATTGATGGAAAAAGAGAAGGCGCAGTATCCTCGAATCGAAAAATTCATTCTTCAATTGAAGGAGATTCAGAAGCCATACTGGAAGAGCCTTTAGGTTCCTCCGCTATTCACCATCTCTTTCAGCTCTTTTCCAACCTTAAAAAAAGGAAGCTTTTTGGGGGGGACATCCACGACTTGTCCAGTTTTCGGATTTCGGCCCTTGTAGCCACCGTAATCTCTCACCACGAAGCTTCCAAACCCTCTGATCTCGATTCGCTGTCCTTTTTCCAGACTTTCCTTCATCCCATCGAAGAGCGTGTCCACGATGACCTTGGCGACCTTCTGTGTCACATTTGCCTTTTCAGAGACCTTCGTAATGAGTTCAGCCTTGTTCATAGTTCCTCCCTTCCTCCTCAACATCCACCTCTCCCCAGAGGGGAGAGGGATGACCTGCCTGCCGGTAGGCAGGGGTGAGGGGATCAAGATAAATGATTTCAAACATATTGCACCGCATTTCTAAAAAAGGCAAGACCTATTCTTTCCTCGGTCAACTCCTTCATGATTCGCGACTCGTGCTGGTGATTCTTGATGTTTCAAAAATTCATAACTTTTAACTCTGTACGGGCGATTCATGCTTGCACGCCAGAGTGCTGCGTTTCAGCACGCAGGCATGCATCGCCCCTACGAACTTTTTTTACGTACCCCATCCACCAGTTGGCTAAAGGTCTTTTCAAAACCCATCCGGTTCTTGTTGGTGGACCCTGCTAAAACAATTTCTCCCCCAGGACCCTTGGGAATTCTTACCCAGATTCGCTGATGTGAAAAGAAGAAGGAGACAATCAGGCCAAGTATCATCAGGCCACATCCGATCCAGACCACCCACACCCCCGGGTCTTTTGTCACCTGGAGTCCTGTATAATTCTTGGAGGTCATCTCTTCAAAAGTGAGGATAAACTCATCCCCTCTTCGTTCATCCAATTTCGGGAAGTTTTTCAATAGCCAAAAAGGTTGGGGCTCCTGGTTGGGTTTAAACAGGACCACCTGAACTCCTTCTCCAAAGTTGTGAACCTGCGGGGCGTATTGGAGGACCCGGATTAAGTGATTGGAATTTGGGACAGGAAGGGTGGTTCCCTCAGGAACCTTTAAAAAGGCTTTCTCCTTTTTATCCCCCCATTGAATCCCCAACGTAATATCGCGGACGGTTCCATAAGTTGATTGATAGAAAGCCAACCCTTTATAGTGAAGAGGGTGATTGACCCGAATATCCTTTTTTAAAACCTCTTTCCCATTTTCAAGTAAGGTGAGAACGCTGGTATATTCCTTAACATGTTTTTCAGGACGATTCAGGTCATAGTAGGTGATGTTGAACTCATCACAACGCACAGAAAAACTGAGGGGCCTCGGGATCTCTCCGTTTTCTTTCCGCTCATAAATCTGATCAACCATTTCCCCTTCTAAGATGTTAACAAAACCTTTGAAGCCAAACTGGGATCCAATTAATCCTCCGATTAAGATGATGAGAAGGCTTAAATGGGTAATGTAGACTCCCAATCTTGAAAACCTCCCCTTTTCTGCATAGAGGGTAACGGCTGATTCCGTCTCCACTTGCCTCGCATTCCTAAAAAACTTTTTCAGATAGGACCGGATATCCTCTTCTGTTCTGGCTTCGACCTGACTTGGAGTTTGAATCTTCTCCACGTAGGGAAGGGCCTTTAGCATCGAGTCTCCTAACCCACCTGTGGCGGGTTCATGAGAGATTTGTCTCCAGACCCCTGGTAAACGATGCAGGGAGCAGGTGATCAGATTGATCATCAGAAGCAGCAGAACCGCACTAAACCACCATGAATGGTACATATCAAAGAGATTAAAAAAGTTCAGCACCTCATAGAGGGCAGGTCCGTATCGATGAATGTATTCCGCACGGGTGGCATTCTGTGCGATCAGTGTTCCGATGATGGAAAGGATGGCGAGAAGGATGAGTAAAAAGATAGTAAGCTTCACCGAACGAAAAAGATCGTTGAGCATGGAAAGAAACCCGCTTTCCTTCTTTTTCACACTTCCGTTAGGTTTCTTCATAGAACCCTTTGGTTAATATTCATAGAGAGAGAAATTTACCCTGCCTGGCAGAAACGGGACCGGTAGGCAGGGAAGTAATTGAAATATTTAACATATCGTTTCGTTTAGTGTCAAGCAAAAAGGGGCAAAAAGGGGTAGTTCCTTTTTGGGAACTACCCCTTTCAATTTGTTCTACGAAAATTTCAGACTACTTCTTGGCCTTTATATGGCACGTCGTGCATCCTGTTGGGCCTGTAGGTTTGTTGGCTTTCTTGGCCTCCTCATGGCATCCCTTGCAATCTTTATGATAGGCATCCTTTGCAGAAATAGCCTTTCCTTCGGCCTTGGCCTTATGGCAGGACTTACAACTCTGGACGGCTTCCCCTGGCTTCTTACCTTTCATCTCGTGATGGCATCTCACGCAATCGATCTTCAATGTCTCTGCATGCTTCTTGTGCGTGAATTTCACATCCCCGTAAGGCACTTTAAACGTGTACTCATCTTTTGCCTTCTGCTGAGCCAAAGCGCCACTCACCATGAGAATGGAGAGCAGAAAACCTACAAGAACCCCGATGCAAATAAACCCTTTTCTCATTCCTTATTCACCCCCTCTCTTTTCATGATTAAATCAATCCATCCCTGATTGGTTAGACGGCGAAAGTTTAACAAATATTCAAGTTTTGTCAAGAAAAAAAACAGGGCGATATTATAGAATCTTGACTTCCTCCAACACTCGCTCTTTTGTTTCAAGCGGAGTTTTATCTTTTTTAGCCTGCTCCGTAATCTCCTTTCCTATCAAAGCAGCACCAAGGGCTCCAGTGATGAGAGGTTCCTCGGGAACCAAAACCTCATGACCCAATTGTTGGGACAGGGCCTTAAGCAGGCCTCTATTCTTAGCCCCTCCACCGGTCACGACCACCACGTCTTCTACTCTTAGCCGATTGACCATTCTGCATATCCGGTCTGCAAGAGAAGAATGGACTCCTGCAAGGAGGTCGGAAATGGGCATCCCTTGTGCCAAACTAGCTGCCACCTCTTGCTGGGCCCAAATGGTACAGATGTTGCTTATCTTTGCAGGATTCTTGCTTTGCAGAGATCGATCACCTACCATATCTAACGGGACTCCAAGCGTATCGGCAATCACTTCTATGAATCGACCACTACCGGCTGCGCACTTGTCATTCATCACAAAATCGACAATCTTTCCGGAAGCATCTATTTTAATTCCTTTAACATCCTGCCCCCCAATATCAATAATAGTCCTGGCTTTAGGGAAGAGATGGATAATGCCCTTGGCATGGCAGGTGATTTCTGTAAACTGCTTATCGGCAAAGGGGACGTTAATTCTTCCGTAGCCTGTCGAGACAATGTAAGTAATCGCCTTGAAGGAGATGGCCGCTTTCTTCAACGCCTCCTCCATGACCTTATTGGCGAGGCGGCGCTGCTCTGGACCTGTAGGCCCAATGATCGAAGCGATGATCCCTTGGTTCAGGATCACCGCCTTTGTCATCGTGGACCCAACATCAATGCCTGCAAAATAAGAGGTCAATGTCATTCTAAACTGGTTAAGGTAAGGGTTAGGAAGCCCGTTTCGTCATTCGGCTACGTTCGAGTACATGAAATTTCTAAAGGTTACCGTTGTCGAAGCTCGTATCGATGTCCGTCTTCCGAAATTTGAAACTCCATCACCCAGCATCAAGCTTCGAGTTTCGATACCAGCCTCGTCACCGTTAAACGCTATTTCCTTCGTGGATAATTAGGCTGCTTTGTTTAATCGATTGGATTCCAGGGTGGCGATAAAGGCATCGATCTTATTTCTTGTGTCCACCTCCGAATAGGAGGTGATATCGATGATATCGCTTTCCAGAATGAGGGAAGGAAGTTCTCGAAAGACCTTCTCCTTCTTCCCATCTTTCCCGATCGCATAAACAGGGATGGGTTTGTATATTTTGGCCAGTTGATTTAATTGCCAGATCAGGCCCACATGCCAGGTGCGACATGAAAAGGCTTCGTGCATCACTACCCCATCGATCTTGTATTCTTCAATCCGATTGATCAACCGCTCCACATCGGGTTCGGATCCAGGTCGTTTCTTGGCTTGATCATACCAGAAAGTCCAGTATCCCAGCCACCTCCATGCCAGGTGTTCAATCGGATCCTTGGTTTCGGGAATATCCATCTGGTTGAGAGGAGCGACCATCCGGTAGGTTGTTTCCACAGGGAACGAAGCCCCTTGGCTGTTGAAGTAATTGAAATCAGTCAAGGCAAACCAGGCGGGCAATCCGCCTCCCCACATGAGCCTGTATTTTTCATTTTCGACTTCTCCCTCTCCCTTGGCAATCTTCTCCTCCAGCTCTTTTTTCAAATTCACAAAAAAATCATAGGCCTGCTGGGTGGCCATCATAAAGTTGATGGGAACCATGGTATTCATGGCATCACCGGTTCCCATTGGTGAGGGAACAGCTTTTCGAAGGTCATAGGTCTCTTCGATCAGGTTCCAGGTCTGATCACTTAAATCTACCAGCTCTTTCAGGCGATCATAATCCATCTTCTTTTTGGTCTGCGCTTCAAGAAAGGCTACCAATCCGCGTAATTGCTGGACAATATATTTATGATAATAACCCCAGACTTCCCGGTGATCTCGATCTCTCTGAAAAAGGGGATAGGGCAGGTCAATATTATAGATGGGGACATCTGGCATAAATTGCTGAGAGGCCTGGTACCACTTGGATCTCGGATCACAGAGAATCTGTCCGCTGGAGATCATAAAATCAGGCCTTGCTTGTCCACCCCAAGGAGCATTCGGAGGCATCTGGCCCAATTCTTCTCTCCATTGGTCAAAACCGATCCCGCAAAGGGCATAGGTGCATAGGGAGCGGGAGAAGCCCAAAGATTCCGCCCTCTGAAGGAATCGTTCTGCGTCTCTTTTTGCCCCGCAGATACCAGCAAAATTCTCTGTCCATATCGGGACGACATCCATGGCCCGGAAGATCTCTTCATGATGACAGACGATAAACGTATAAGCTATTTTTTGTTTCCCCTCTGCCCGTGCCCGGAGCGTTCCGGTAATAAATTCTTTGACCATGGGGCCGATAGAAGCAGCCGCCTGGGTTGCCGTCATCCTCTTTTTCGGTTTTGCCTCTTTTTGCTCTTCAGCCATGATTTATGACCTCCTTAATAAAAAGCGCTGGTTAAGTTAAAAGGTAACGGTGAGGATGCCCGTATCGTTAAATGAAGATTGACGTCTGTCGTTGTCGAAGCTCGTATCGAGGCTCGTCTATGGATACTGGATATTCGAGCTTCCTTTTGTGCGAGCTTCATACTACGATACCAGCGTCGTCACCGATGAACTTTATACCAAACTGGCTTCGTAACCTTATAACCTATAAACCATTTTCCTCGGAATTCAACATTACCCGATCATCTCTAAAAAAGCCTGGATCCTGGTTCTCAGTTGCCCAATCGTCCCTGCAGAATAGACATCCTCCAGATGAAGAAGGGGTACATGAATGGATTGATAGTAAGCTTTTCTTGCTGGGACTTCAAAACCAAAGGGATCACAATATTTATAGATATAAAGAATGGCACCCTCTATCCCAAACTCCTTGGCATAAGCTCCGATATCACCGAATCGGGACGCCATATCCCCTTCAAACGTGCCTGTTTTATTTTCCCTGTACGTCTTGGGACAGTTGATTTTATCGAGATACCGACGACCTAATGCATCGATGGGATTTTCTCCCTCATCCGTTCGTGGAAAATAATCCCTGGCCCCATTGCAAATGGTATCGGCCACCACATTGCCCCCGAGTTCTTCCACCAGCTTGATCAATTCAATGTTGTCGAGACAGGCGCCGTCCATCAAGAGGCGAGGACCTTTCTTGAGCGGGGATTTTTCTCTTCTGCGAATTTCTACCAAAATCTGGTCAAACAAGTCATTGGATTCTCCAATGGGTAAGCTTGATCCGACCGTCAAGGCCATGGTCAACTCTGTTCCAGAGATAAGGGGCGGATTCGCTTTTCTGAACTCATAAAGGTTTCTCACCTTGTCCCTATTCTCATTATGGACCCGAATGGCTTTGGCCAGATCCTCCTCGGTAATCGCTTTTCCAGCAAACTTCTCCATACTTTTTCTGAAGGTGTTTAATTCTGCGTTGAAGAACTCAAAGGACGATTCCACGCAGACCGTGGGAATATTGAGAAAGTGAAAGTAGGAATACGGAAGAGAATACATCCAAGCACTATAGCTCCGCACCATGCTATCACAGCCATGGGGAATGACCAGTCCGGAGAGAAAATCATATTTTCCTTTTACCGAGAGGTCGAAGACACTGCGGTAATAGGGGCAAACAATGGTTTCCAGGAGGGTGTCTCCTTTCGAAATGGGCTCATAGATATTTCCTCTCACCCGAAAAGGAATGCACCCGGCAGCGGTGATGATTTCCAAAGGAACAAAGGAACAGACATAGCCAATAAACTTTTTTCCTTCCCTTGCCAGCTCCTTTGCCCTGACCCCGTAATCTTTATAATAATTTTCTATCGTGTTAAAAAGGCTGGTCTGTTTATCATTCATTGACTTTCTCCTTTTTCCAACCTATCCGTTGAATCAAATTGGAATATACCTAATTTACCCTTATATTTCAATCTTATTGTCTTAAACTCGGCAACACCTCAGTTAAAGAGGGTCGGGAGGTTCTCACAGAAAAACCTTGAAGCGAAACCTCTATCCATTATCCATTTAAGGGCATAAGTTCGCTTCCGAAAATCACAACGGAAAGGGACAAATGATTGATTGACATTACCTCTATGACCGCTTTACAAGGTTTTGAAGGGAGGACTTCCCGCCTCTCTATGGCTAAATACCATCCCATCACTGAGGGATTCCCAAATTTTCCATGGCGATGATCGCAGCACCCAGCGCAGCTATCATATGGGGCTTTTCCGGTACCAAGATATCATGACCTCTGATTTCTTTGAAAGCCTGAACGAGGCCCGCATCTCTCGCACCGCCCCCCACCATGGCCATATCCTGTTCCACGCCCATTCTTTCTGTTAGACTATCAATCTGGGCCGCAAGAGCTCTGTGGATGCCTGCCAGAAGGTCTTCCTTTTTGACTTCCTGGGAGAGCCGGGAGATCGCTTCTGACTCCGCAAACACCGCACATCCGGTGTTAAATTCCACTCTCTTTTTTGATTTTAAAGACAACTCCCCAATCTCTTCCACCCTGACATGAAGAACCTTGGCAATGACCTGCAGGATTCTGCCACTGCCTCCGGCACACTTTCCGCTTAATAAGAAATTATGAACACTCCCATTACCATCAATACGGAGTACTTTGGTGTAAAGATCGCCTACGTCGATGACCGTTCTCACAGAAGGGAGAAGAGAAGAAATACCCTTGGCGATACAGACAATATCCGGTTTGACTTCATCTGCAAAGGTCACCCGGTTTGATCCGTATCCCGTAGCGACCGTCCTTGAAATGTCATTCTCTGATTTCCCTGCCTGGGAAAGCAATTCTTTTTTTATCCTCTCTGCCGTGAGCTTGAAATCCCCTCCAGAAGGGCACTCGTAAGAACCCAGCGTCCCCTGATCATTGAGGGCGATCCCCTTTGATGCAGCCGAGCCGATATCAACACCTAGTACAATAGCCATAAGTTTTTCGTCGATGGGTTAAGGCAAGGATGCCAGTTTTGTTCATTTATATCAATAACACAAATCCCGAAACCCCTCAAACAGAAATCATGGTTTGACAGGGTCTTCTAAAAGATATAGATTTCTCCAGTAGGCATAATATTCTCACAAGTGATTGCAGTCATATAAAAAGGGGCATGACATCATGGAAAAGTTCTTGTTCTGGCAGAGATGGCTCTTGTTCGTTAGCTTCTTGATTGCCCTATTCGGGGTAGCAATGACCTTCCTAAATGGGACCCATTTCTTTGATTTGTTCAATCAGCAGATCGATCCCGTCTTCTGGGGTACACAGGATATCACTGATCAGACAAAGAATTTCCAACGCTGGGTGTACGGTGCATGGGGGGCGACCATAGCAGGATGGGGGGTGATGCTTGGATTTATTGTCTACTACCCATTCAGAAGGAGAGAGGCGTGGTCATGGAAGTGCCTCGTGGTAGGTCTGGCCGTATGGTATTTATTGGATAGTGGCATCTCCCTGTACTTCAAGGTGTGCTTTAACGTTGTCTTCAATACAGGATTGCTAATCTTAGCGGTGCTTCCACTTGCCTTCACCAGAAAGTCATTTTCTGAGGGCCGACGATAAAAAGGCGAACTGGCCACCACGATGGCCAATCCGCCTTTAGGATCATACCGTCATAGCGCTTATCGTCTCTCTATTTTATTTTAAACGATTCCTCCATCCCGAAATATTTTTTTCTCAGCTTTGGCTTCTCTATCTTTCCTGTTGGATTGCGAGGAACCTCACCGAAGAAAACCTTTTTGGGTCTTTTATATTTGGGTAGCTTCTCACAAAACTTGAAAACATCCTCTTCGGTCAATTTCTTCCCTGGAACAATATCGATGATGACGGTCACCACCTCACCCAAGCGCTCATCCGGAAAACCAATTGCGGCGATATCCTTGACACCCGGAAGGGTATGAAGAAAATCCTCAATCTCCACAGGGAAAATATTCTCGCCACCTGAGATGATGAGGTCTTTTTTCCTGTCAACCAGGAAAATAAAACCATCTTCATCCCGTTTCGCCATATCTCCTGTGTACAACCATCCGTTTCGAAGGGCTTTGGCAGTCGCCTCCGGGTTTCTATAGTATTCCCTCATCACACCATCTCCCCGGACCACCAGTTCTCCAACTTCTCCTCGCTTCACATCATTCCCTTCTTCATCCACAATTCGAGATTCCCAGTTAAATCCGGGAAGACCAATCGCTCCCACTTTGTGTTCATTCTCTATCCCGAGATGGACGCAACCCGGACCGGTGGATTCGCTCAGACCATAGTTGGTATCATAGGCCATATTGGGAAAATATTCCTTCCAGTGTTTTACCAGAGAAGGAGGAACGGGCTGTGCCCCGATATGCATGAGT
This sequence comes from Syntrophaceae bacterium UBA2188, assembly GCA_002327985.1. GTDB lineage: Bacteria > Desulfobacterota > BSN033 > BSN033 > UBA1163 > UBA1163. Next base: position 55,210 of record DCVM01000031.1, read on the forward strand.
CTCCATTGACGGAGGTCATAGTCCTTCAGTTTAATTTCTCCGCTGTCTATTTTTAAAAGAATATCCTGGGCCCACGGGACAAGAAGGAAAATGAGTGTGGCCTTCTCCTCATGGATGGCTTGAATCACCCATTCAGGCTGGACCCCCTTCAAGATAACAGCCTTTCCACCGACAATGAAGCTCCCGAACCAATGCATTTTTGACCCGGTGTGGTAAAGAGGAGGAATAAGAATAAACGTATCTTTTTTAGTCTGATAATGATGGGCATTTTCAGTGATGCAGGCACAGATCATGTTTTTATGGGTCAATAGAATAGGTTTCGGTTGCCCTGTCGTGCCGGAGGTGAAATAGAGGCCACAGGGATCATCAAACCCAATCGGAATGTTAGGTGGATGGGAAGAAGATTTTTCTAATAATTTTTCAAAGGACTCTGAATAACTGGGGATCTCTTTCCCCACAAAGATGTAATGTTTGACTGTAGGAAGATTATCCTTGATGCCAGTGATTCGATCGATAAACTCCTCGCTGAAGACGACACAGACAGGTTCTGCCACATCGCAACAGTATTTAATATCATTCCCTGTAAACCGAAAATTGAGAGGGACGGCCCAGGCCCCGGTGCGGACGATCCCGAAATAGGCAATAAGCCAATCGATCGAGTTCATCATCAGATGGACCACCTTATCGCCCTTTTTAATCCCCTTATTGATCAGAACATTGGCAAATCGGTTCACCCCGTCATCAAACTGCTTCCATGTGATCTCGCTTCTTTTATTTTCGGCGGGTACCCTTTCAATCAGGGCCACATCATTTGGATATAACCTTGCATTTCTCGCTAAGATCTCCCCAATGTGTATATCTAAACTGTTCATAAAAACCTCCCTCCTTAAACGCAAAGCGCAGGGAGCATAGCGCATAGCGAAAAAAAATGCTTAACGCCATGCTCACTGCGTTAAGCATCCACCCCCTCCCTTACCCTCCCCCCTCGAGGGGGAGGGAGAGGGTGGGGGGCGATATGCTATTACAGCCAGCGTTTGCGTCGTTTATAGGACTTGACGTCTTTATACGATTTGAGCGCACCCGAGGAGGCTGTGCCTAAATAAAATTCCTTCACATCCGGATTTTCCCTTAGATTGGTAGCGGCCTCTTCCATCACTATCTTACCGTTCTCCATGACATAACCATAATGGGCGATCAGGAGAGCCATATTGGCGTTCTGCTCAACCAGCATGATGGTGGTCTTCTGTTCTTCATTAATCCTTTTCACAATTGCAAAAATTTCTCTCACCAGAAAGGGGGCCAGACCCAATGAGGGTTCGTCTAATAGCAATAGTTGGGGATGGGCCATCAATGCCCGGCCCATGACGAGCATCTGCAATTCGCCACCACTACAGAATCCGGCTTGTCGATTCTTTCGGGCTACCAAGGGTTGAAAGTAACTGTAGACCAATTCGAGATCCTTCTTATAGGGCTTCCCCCAACGGGTGGCTGTCCCCACTCGGAGGTTTTCTTCGACGGTCAGATACTTAAAGGGCTGACGACCTTCCAGGACCTGAATAATTCCAAGGCGGGTAATGGTCTCCGGAGAAGAATTATGAATCCCCTTGCCTTCATATTCAATGGAGCCTTCCGTCACCTTACCGTTTTCCGGTTTGAGCAATCCGGAGATTGCCTTTAAGGTGGTCGTTTTCCCTGCACCGTTACTACCCAGTAATGAAACAATTTGTCCTTTTCTAATAACCAGGGAAACCCCTTTTAGCACCTGGATGACATCCGAGTAAACGACACTGATATTATTGACTTGAAGTAAAAGATTGTCTTCCATAACTCCCTCATCCCCCTTCCTACCCTCCCCCTCAATGGGGGAAGGAGAGGGTGGGGGTCTTAATAAGAAAATGGCCAGAGTCTAAAGCCGGACCGGATGATTCGCCACACTTCGGCTAATCCTTTAGGTTCAAAAATAATGAAGAGCACGATAGCCAATCCAAAGACAAACTCCCGAAGGGGCGCGATGGTCAAAGCAATCTTGGCAAGCCCTTCTATATTCATAAAGAACTGTGTGGATTGACTCAGTATTTCATTTAAGAGGGTGATAAAAATGGCACCAAAAACAGCACCGGGAATACTTCCGAGGCCTCCGATGATGATCATCGCAATATATTCTACAGAAAGCATTAATGTATAGGGTTCGGGTGTAATACTGCCGATATAGTAAGCCGCGAGCCCTCCAGCGAATCCAGCATAGAAAGAACTGATGGCAAAAGAGATCAGTTTATATTTGAAGATGGGAATGCCCATGCCCTCTGCAGCCCTGTCATTATCACGGATGGCGATAAAGGCACGGCCGAATCGGGTCCGTATGAGGTTGACAGCAACCCATGTCAAGATGACAAAACAGACGAAAATGACGTAATAGAAATTGCGATCCCCTTTGACATCGATTCCAAAGAGAGTGGCTCGAGGCAGCATAATCCCCATCGGACCTTTGGTGAGACTCTCCCATTGGACGAAGATGTATTGAAGGATAAACTGACCTGCCAGGGTGGCAATGGTGAGATAGAGGTGTTTGAGGCGGACAGATGGAATCCCAAAAAGCACGCCCACAAAGGCAGTGATCACGCCTGCAGAGATAACGGAAAGCCAGAATGGAAAACCTACAGCGGTTGCAAGAATGGCGGCTGCATAAGCCCCCACGCCAAAAAAAGCGCCATGACCGAGGGAAATCTGACCTGTATATCCGATGAGGATATTGAGACCAACGGCAGCAATGGCGGCTATCCCGATGTGATTGATCACATATAAATGGTAAGGCTTACAGATGAACGGGAGAACGACAAAGAGAAGAAAGAGTCCGACCCACATCCAGAGTCTTCCAAAATCCGTTGAGAAGATGGTGAGTTCTTCTCCGTACTGTTCATTAAATTTTCCGCAAGGATGCAATTTCAGCTTTCGCATGCTTCCTCCTAACCGCTAAATGATTCGCAATAGGAGCACCTCGTTTGAGGATCGCTTCGCTTAAGGCAAAAATCTTTTGCCTCCAACCTCAAGTCCCGTTTAGCGGGACGCTCCTCCAACGATGTTATGCTTTTATACACGCTCAATTTCCACTAAACCGAAGAGCCCGTAGGGCTTCACCAATAAAATAAAAACGAGAACAATATAAGGGATGACCTCCTTGAGCGACGTGGAGACATATCCACCCGTAAAGGTTTCAAGGACACCGATGATAAGCCCTCCGATAATGGCTCCCCCAATACTTTCCAGGCCCCCCAGGATGACGACCGGGAAGACCTTGAGTCCCAAGACACTGATATCATGGACATTGATCCCGTTCATGATTCCCAGGATGATCCCGCTGATGGCACAGACCAGGGCCGCAATCGCCCAAGACATCGCAAACACTCTTCTCACATGAACCCCCAAGGAAAGCGCTGCAGGCTGATTATCGGCCACCGACCTCATATAAATTCCCTGAGAGGAATATTTAAAAAAGAATCCGAAGATCGATAAAAAGATAATACCAATGATAAAAGACGCCACGTAGACAGGAGGGATGTTGATGGCCCCCCATCTAATGGTAAGGCCCGCTGGAAGGAAATCCGGATAACTAAATAAATTGCCTCCGAAGATCACCAGCAACAATCCCTTGAACATGGCTGCCAATCCGACAGTCAGCATAATCACTTCGATGAGCGCCTCGCCAATCAAGGGACGGAGAAAAAGTCGTTCGATGACAAACCCCAAAATAAATGCTCCCACCAGGGTGAATAAAAAGGAGAGGTAGATGGGTAATTTCAACCATACGGAAAAGGCCAGAAAAATGAAGGCCCCGATTGCCAGCAATTCCCCGTGCGCAAAATTGAGGACACTCGAGGACTTAAAGATCATGACAAAGCCCAGGGCTGCAAGGGCATAAAGAAAGCCCACGGATAATCCTTGAATTGAAAGTTGAAGAAAAAATTCCATAAAAAGGCTCCTCATCATCAACTCGCCCCCACCCTCACCCTCCCCCCTTGAGGGGGAGGGAAGGGAGGGAGGTGCATTATTCCACGGTTAGTATTTTAACCTTGGTGGTAATGGTGCCAACCTGTCCGTCACGATAGCGGACCTTGCCAGTGACTTCAAGATCTTTCTTTCCAGTATACATAGCCTCAATTAAATTATTATACTGTTCGTAAACAAATTTCCTTCGAACCTTTCCTGTTCTTGTCAGCTCTTCGTCATCGGCGTCGAGGAGTTTGTAGAGTAAAATGATCTTCTTAAGTCTCATCGGTTTGGGCAATTGCGTATTCACCAGCCTGACTTCACCAAGAATGAGCTCCTCAACTTGGGATTGTTGAGAAAGGTCAGTATAGGTGGTGTAAGGAATCATTCGATCCTCTGCCCAGCTGCCCACATTCCCAAAATCAATATTGATAAAGCCTGTGATGTAGTCACGGGCTTCACCCCAGACCACGGCTTCTTTGATATAGGGGCTGAATTTAAGCCTCGTTTCAATAAAGTCCGAGGAAATAGCTTCGCCTCCCTTCGTACGCATGATCTCTTCTTTACGACCGATGATGAGGAGGTGCCCATCGTCATCGATATAGCCTGCATCACCCGTATAAAGCCAACCATCGCGAAGCGCCTTATTCGTCGCCTCCGGATCTTGGTAATAACCGACAAAACAGGAAGGCGTTCTGACCAGTACTTCTTGATCCTCGGCAATCTTCACCTCTGTCCTGGGTAAGGGTTTACCAACCGACTCGGGTTTGACCTCTTTATCCGGTTGAACCTGAAAGACCCCTCCCCCTTCGGTGAGGCCATAGGCGTGCTTTAGATTTAATCCTTTTGCACGAAAGAATCGTATGACATCCGGGCTAATGGGATGCCCTCCTGTAATCGCAGCACGAATTTGTGCGCACCCTACCCGATCCAAGAGTGGACGATAGACGATTCTTGCGAATATTTTATGAAGGATTTGCAAGGAGGTAGGAACGGGTTCCTTTTTAGACTCGTGGTCGACCAAAGCCCCTCCAATCTTTTCCCCCAAGGCAAAAAGTTTACGTTTCACCCAACCCGCATCCGCGATTTTTACTCTAATTTTTGAGGCGAGGTCTTCCCAAAACCTTGAAGAGGTGATGATGACGACCGGTCCAATTTCTCGAAAATCTTCCGTGATGGTTTCTAAGGTTTCGGGGAAATTCATGGTCATCCCCGTGAGGGGGGATACGCCTACTCCCCACATCTGGTCCACGATCCACGCGGTGGGGGTGATAGAAATCCAATTGTCTCCTGGACCGATCGGAGCGGTTTCAACCCATTTCCTTGCGATTTCGGTAAAACTTTTATGGGAAATCATCGCTAATTTGGGAATGCCCGTGGTTCCGGAGGTCATGATCATTAAAGCGACTTCATCCGGTTTTCCTTTCCACAATTCCTCTTCGAAAAGATTGGGCTGTTCTTTGTCCAACTTCGCACCGAGATCCAAGAGCTCCTTGAAACTCATCAGCCAGGGATTATTGGTATAAGTTCTCATTCCTGTCTGATCAACGTAAATGACTTTCCGAACATGAGAAAGCTGTTCCTTCATCTCCAGGAGCTTATCGACCTGTTCCTGGTCTTGAGCAACCACATAGACGGCCTGGATGCGATTCAGCATAGTCGTCAGCTCTTTAGCAATGGAGGAGGTAAACAGATTGACTGTGATCCCACCAACGGCTTGAGCTCCTATTTCAGTAAAAAGCCACTCTGGATGATTGTCAGTGATGATACCAATGTTCTCACCCCGTTTGAGACCAAGCGCTTTTAACCCCAGAGCCACATTCTTTGTATAACGAAAGTAATCCACCCAATTATAGGAGAGCCAAATGCCATACATTTTTTCACGTAAGGCAATTTTATTCTCGCCCAGCTCTTTGGCCTGCTTAAATAAGATCTGAGGAAGGGTAAAATTCATTAAGGAGGAAAGGGCCTCCTGATTGAAACGTTCCACTTTATCCTCCATACAAGATTAACTCCAATGTATGCTTGGAATGATGGAATTATGGAATATTGGAAAATGGGGTCTATGGTTTTTGACCAGTATTCCACCATTCCATTGTTCCACAATTCCATCAAAATTTGGTTGTATCACCCAGATAGGCCTTGACGACCTCTGGGTGATTCTGGATGACTTCTGGAGTCCCCTCTGCGATCTTTTCCCCGAAATTCAAAACCATAATCCGTTGTGAGACACTCATCACTACAGACATATCATGTTCCACCAGGATAATGGTCTGTCCCCATGCCGTATTTAACTCCAGCAAAAACCGGACCATATCTTCCTTTTCCTCGAGCGTCATTCCGGCAAAGGGTTCATCTAACACCAAGAGTTTCGGCTCTAAAGCTAAGGCGCGGCCCAGCTCAACCCTCTTTCTCATCCCATAAGGCAAAGAACCCACCGGTTTTTTTCGGATGGACTGCATTTCCAGAAAGTCGATCAATTCTTCCAAAACCTGGCGGTGTCGAACTTCTTCTTTTCGAACGGATGAGGAAAAAATGGATGCTTTTCCAATGCCATAACTGCAATAAAGATGTCGGGCCAAAAGCATATTCGCTAAAACCGTGATCCCTGGAAAGAGTTCAATGTTTTGATAGGTCCTTCCTATCCCCTTTTTTGTGACCTCATGGGGGTGCAGTCCTGCAACCTCTTCACCGTTGAAGAGGATTTGTCCTTTTTGAGGGTGGTAATAGCCCGTAATACAGTTCATGAGGCTTGTCTTTCCGGCACCGTTCGGTCCGATGACGCTGACCAACTCCCCTGTATGGACGGTGAGATCCACATCATGAAGCGCCATCACCCCCCCAAAATTTAAAAACACTTTTTTCACCTCCAGCTCAGCCTGACGTTTTTCAGGCTGAGTGGAGGCATAGATGCTTGGTGTCCCTCGAAATGCTTTCATCGATCTTTCCTTTAACGTGCAATCCTTACATTTTGGGAGTTTTCAAAACCTTTATTTTTTCTGTTCTAGGATTATAGAATGCAGTCATGGGTTCATAGGTCGCATCTTCGTTAATCTTAACAAGCCTCCCTTTAAAAGAACCCTCATGGTTATCCTTGGTGTAGGTCACATAAGGGACAAGGCCGCCGAAGTCCTCATTATTAAAGGTCTCCATGGCCTTGTTGATATTCTCTGCATTGATGGTTTTGAATAATCCACTTGCCCTATGGGCAGCTCTCTCCTGGATCATGGCTACAACGACGCCTTCCCAATAAGAGGTCTCGAAATAGTTGATCGTCTTATATTTTTCCCACAACCTCTGAAGAATCTCGATTCCAGGTGTCTTATCCTGAGGGAGTACCCCGCAGAATTGCATATAGACTCGATCGCGGATCAAACCTTTCCCCAGTTTAAAAAAGTCCGGGTCTGTTGCGGTCCATGTCCCAAAGAAAGGAACTTTGTAATCCACCTTGTCAGCTGCTTTGAGGGCAGTAATCACATGTGCAGGGAGAATCTGCACAAAAACATATTCCGCTCCCTTCCCCTTTAAACGAAGCATCTCCGTGGTCAGATCGACTGTCGCCGGAGGGAATTCCTCAATGCTTACAATATTGATATTATTCTTTGCGGCAAACTCTTTGCTTGGAGCATGAATCGTCTTTCCATAAACATTGTTATATGTTAATAAACCGACCTTCGGGGCTTCTTTTCCCTTATGGATGTTGCGGATATAATCAAGCACGATATAGGAATCTAAAATGTAACTTCCAAAGGGCAGATACATATAGGCCACTGGGGCCAAAAGAAGATCTTGATCTGTGGAGTAATTGATCGTTGGAATTTTATATTCTTGAATAATCGGCTTAGCTTGTTTACCTGACCCTGCATCCCAGGTGGCAATCATATCCACCTTTTCCTCACAGAATTTCTTTACAAATTTTACTGCTTCAGGGGCTTTGTAAGCATGATCGACAATTGTTAACTCGAATTTTCTACCGGCAATTCCGCCCTTCACCTCGTTGACATAGTTTAAATAGTCTCGATGGCCCTTCGCATGGAACTGACCCCACGTAGAGGCTGGACCGGTCAAGTTGATGACCGCTCCAATTTTAATCGGTTGAGCCTCAATCGTCAATGCAGAAACAGTAAACATAAACCCTACCATGATAGCAAAAACGAAAAGCTTTTTCATAACATTCCCCTCCCAATTTTATTTGTGATAAGTTTTAATTCCCCATCTTTTTTCTTAAAAATATTTTTTTAAGAATCCTGTCTTATTTTCTCTTCCCTTCACCTCCTTTTTGACAATTTCTAAAGAATGGCTCTTTGCTTGATAAACATGAGCGGTATTTTGACTGAGAGACCCAAAGGCAAAATCCAATTTCTTGTAGTTGTATCTGGTATACTTTTTATTTTAATAAAATTTAGCAAAGGCAATACTAAAAACCAGTTAAATCTTTCAATCCTATTAATATCTATTTAACCTTTTGTCTAAACCACAAGACTGGACTTATTTTACATATCTAAAAAATAATTGCAAGTAAAAAATTTCACCCAACAAAAAGCCGCCACCCGAATTTCTATTTTCGGATAGCGGCCCGACCATCCCATTTGTAACCTCCAGAAATATTTGAATATATTCCTGGACCCGAGATATCATTATAAAAAATAATTTTAAATGTCAAGAGTTTTTTCACTTTATGCTTTTCACTTCATTTCGGGTTAGTCCGCCAAATAATTTTACAAAGATTATCGATCAATGCTCTTGAGATTCACCTTTTCGCTTTGTTGAATCGACGGAAATTCCTTCCAAAATCGAACGTATACTCGC
>DCVM01000137.1:0-3607 GCA_002327985.1 Syntrophaceae bacterium UBA2188
CTAATTTACTTTCTTCTATCATTTTACTATAATATAAACAAATTGGAACTGCGCCATCCAAAACAGGAGAAAGTCAATAATGGATACTCGACAGACAAAAATAACCCTTAAGGAAATTCAAGAGATACTGCCAACTTTTTCAAGGCCTGAAATCCTTGAGATAGATCGGAAAATACAAGAATATTTAGAGACTTTAACATTTTCCAAAGCCGGAGAGACTGCTTTCTCCGAATGGAATGATCCTGCAGAAGCTATCTACGACGAGGATTGAACCAGGTTCGGTTGTCTTAGTCAACTTTCCTTTTACCGATCTTCTCTCTTCAAAATTAAGGCTGGCGGTCGTTCTCACACAGAAAGGTGATGACGTTATCTGGGTTTTTTATAAAAATATGCCAGAATACCCCTCAGCTCTGCTGGGGGGATGAATGGCCTCCCTCTCCCCTGGGGGGAGAGGGTTAGGGTGAGGGGGAAATGATCTTATCATCACCCCCACCTTAATCCTCCCCCATCAAGGGGGAGGAAAGTTTTTTAGAGAATTTGATGCCCCGCAGCTTGCTGCGGGGTAGTTCACTTTCCCTTGCAAATTGAAATAAGCTATTTTAATATTCAAGCATGATTGATCGAAGCCTAAGAGAAACTATAAATAACTCTCTTTCCCATTATCCAATGGTAGGGCTGATAGGGTGTCGTCAGGTTGGAAAAACGACCCTTTCAAAGATAATAACAGAAGAGTCAAAAGATGTTCTCTATCTTGACCTTGAACTTCCTTCAGATATTGCTAAATTGCAAGACCCAGAATTATATTTGAGTCAGTTTTCAGGTAGGTTTGTAATCATTGACGAGATTCAAAGGATTCCGGATTTATTTCCACTTTTAAGGGCACTAGTGGACAAAAATAGGATCCCTAACCGGTTTCTCATACTCGGTTCAGCCTCGCCTGACCTGATCAAACAGGCATCAGAAACACTGGCGGGTCGTATCATTTACCATGAACTCAAGCCCTTCAGTCTTGATGAAGTAGGCTTTGAAAGTCTGAAGTCCTTATGGTTAAGAGGGGGTCTGCCTTTAAGTTTCCTTTCAGAAAACGATCACGAAAGTCTGATATGGCGAGAGGCATTTATCAGAACCTATCTTGAAAGGGATATTCCCCAGTTGGGGATTCAGGTGCCTTCAACAAACTTAAGACGATTCTGGATGATGATTGCCCACATGCATGGTCAACTCTGGAATGCAAGCCAAATCGCAAAAGGCCTTGGTCTCTCTGCGCCTACTGTCCGGAACTACCTCGACATTCTTACAGATACCTTTATTGTGAGACAGCTTGTGCCATATCATTTTAGTATCAAAAAAAGATTGATAAAATCTCAAAAGGTCTATATCCGTGATTCAGGTCTCTTGCATGCACTATTAAGGATAGAGTCATTGGATGATCTTCAGGCACATCCTGTTGTGGGGAGTTCGTGGGAAGGACTTGTGATTGAACAGATAGCAGGCATACTGCCAGAAAATACACCCCTATACTTTTACAGGACTTCTGCTGGTGCGGAGATTGATCTGGTGATATTGAACAGAAAGAACCAGCCTTTAGCTGTGGAGATTAAATATTCTCTGAGTCCCAGACTGGAGAGGGGTTTTTCCATAGCCTTCGAAGACCTTTCCTGTAAAAAGGGATTTATCGTTTATCCCGGTGAAGAGTATTATCCCCTAAAGAGGGATGTATTTGCCTTGCCGGTTAAGAGGCTTTCCGAAATTGCTTCTGAGATTGGGTTGTGAAAAAAGGGCTGCTCTTTGGCTCTTTTGACAAATGTAATCTAATAGACTACAATGTAATCGACTCTTAAAAGGAGGGAGGGATTTGAATGCAGTTAACGGTTAGAATCCCAGATGACTATACGGAGAAGCTCGATAAGGTTACAAAAAAGATGGGTTTGAAACGGTCTGATATCATCCGTCTTGCTCTAAAACAGTTTCTTGAGGAGAGTTTCGAAAAGGATTCCCGGACCCCTTTTCAAAAAATAAGCTCTCTCCTTGGAATCGCTGAGAGCGGATTGAAAGATTTAGGACAACACCACAGGGAATATTTAGTCAAGAAAATTAAAAGAGATTCCTGATGCACGTGATCATGGACACAGGTCCCTGGGTGGCCTTCATAGATCGGAGTGAAGCAAGGCATAAGGAGTGTGTGGGATGGCTACGCCAATTTAATGGATCCATTTTCTCTTCAGAAGCAGTCCTCACAGAAGTTCTTTACTTACTTAATTTTTCATATCGATCCCAATCGGCAGCCATTGATTTTGTGTTGAAGGGTGCGGTGAGTTTAGTGCCCTTGAGTCTTGAAAGTCTCAAAAAGACAGAAAAGTTGATGGAAAAATATAAGGATATCCCGATGGATTATGCGGATGCCACTCTGGTGAGCTTAGCCGATGATCTGTCCATCCATCATATCATTACCTTTGACAAACATTTCAATATTTATCGCCCCTCCTCCAAGCAACCTTTTTTAATGCTCCCTTAATATCAAATCGAAGAAAAGATAAAACCATAAATCGAGGTTTGGGTGATGGGGTCTCATTGACTTCTTCTTATTGATATTGCCATGGTATCATAGGATGCCACACGATGTATGTAGATGTATAAAGTTATTTCTGAGACACTCTGGTAACACCTAAAATGTCTAACCACACAACTCTTGGCATAACTTCGATCATCCCCGTTTTTAGTCAAATAGTAAGCTACGTCCCCTTTCTTTTATAGACAAAAGAGAAAAACAGTGGTATTTTATATCTGGGTTTGAAAAATGAAGTAGGTTTTCAGATATGAAAGAAATTCTGTTTAGTAAAATTCAAAGGCTGAAGGGAGAGACGAAATATCTGGTTGATAATAAGCCTAAATTACTTCAGACATTACCATCCTCTATTGAGACAAAGAAGATTGTTGAACGTTCGGTTTATCTTTGTGCTGAGATTGTTCTCGATATTGCGGACCTCATCATCATCAAAAAGGGGTATCCAAAACCATCGACTTACAGTGATTCAATCTATAAACTGGGAGAGTATGCCTTAATTCCAAAGGAATTTGCTAAAAAATTTGTATACATCGCTGGAATCAGAAACTTCCTGGCCCATGACTATCAGAAGAATACCGCTCCTGAGTTGGGAAAATTCCTAAAGCATGGGCTGAACGACCTCAAAAAATTTATCAAGGCGGTTGAGGCGCTATTGTGAATAAAGAAAAAAAAGCGATCATTGAGATACTCAACAAAAGATCCGATATTCTTTTTGCTTACCTTTTTGGGTCAAGAGTAAAAGGGTCTGTCAATCAGAGGAGCGATTGGGATATCGCCATCTATTTCAATACATCGATCAAGCAGAATGGCCGTTGGCCTGAATTTGAACTCGAAGCTGAAATATCGAGAACCCTTGAAGCGGCAATCCAAGTAACTGTGTTGAATGGGCCTTTACCCCCAGTTTTTGGCTTTGAAATAATAAAGGACGGCCTACTCCTCCTCGATAGAGATCCAAACCTCAGAATTGATTTTGAAAACAGAACATTAAGGCATTATTACGACTGGCAATATTTTCTAAATAGGCAGATGGAGACAGAGCGG
>DCVM01000137.1:3688-4575 GCA_002327985.1 Syntrophaceae bacterium UBA2188
ACTCTTTCTCATCGGTGTCTGATAGATCCCGCCCTGGAACCCGGTGAAGGCCATGAGCTCCTACATAAACAAATAGACAAAGCTGACGTAATTTGATACATTATTAATAGTATGCAATTCGCAGACGCTCTACAACAGGTCAAGTCAATGAATATCCCGGAGGGAGTGGCCGCCATTTATCTCTACGGCTCCTCAGTTAATGGGAAAATGAGGGAGGAAAGCGATATTGATATTGCCTTTCTCCCGTCGTTCAAAACCACCCTGGATGAGAGACTCATTTTAATCTCCAAAGTAGAAGGCATCATCGCAAAGCTACTGAGCGAGAAAGGGATGATAAGAGAAATCAGTGTTGTTGATCTAAGGGGGAAGTTTATAGCCTTGACCCTGCAACGCAAAATTATCGCCGAGGGCATCCTTCTTTATGAAAAGGATGCCATGGAAAGGGTAGAATTCGAAAACAGCATAAAAAGAGAATACGATGATTTTGCACCTTTCCTCAACTTACTGAGAGCGAGAAAATATGGACATTTACACTCGAAAATTTGATCTTATTGATGAATCCATTAAGAAATTATCTGAATTAAGAAGGGAGAATTCTACACTCGACCACTATCGAAAGTCATGGAAAGACAAAGATTCTGCAGAAAGGAATTTGCAAAAGGTCATAGAGGCAATCATCGATTTGGGTAAAATGCTAATTGCTGACAAAAAACTGAAAGAACCTTCGAATAATAGAGAGGTCTTTCAGATCCTTGAAGAAGAAGGCCTTTTCCCGTCCGAATTGATGTCACTTATTGATAAGATGATCGGGATGAGAAATGTCCTGGTACATAGTTATAATAAGGTTGATGATCTCATTGTCTATAGTGTAATAAAGAAAAATCTTT
>DCVM01000119.1:0-471 GCA_002327985.1 Syntrophaceae bacterium UBA2188
TGCTAAAATATCTCACGATTCCATTACGATCAACAACCAACAGTCCCTCGTAGGGGCTATCAAGAAGTGCCTGGATGAGGTCATCCCTTAAATTATCTCTGCTCACCTTCTTAGTTTGGCCAAACATTCTTCATTGTCCCCTTTCTTTGTTTGAATTGGTTTGAATTTGATATCGAGTGTATTAATTTTTGAACAGGATGTCAATAGTATGCTTCTTAGAAATATTTGTTAAATGGAGGATGAGGAGAACAGTCTCTTTGTGGTAAATGCTAAAGGCCCAGATGGTAAGACAGCTATTTACAAGCTTCAACTACCATCTCAATTAAAGACTCTGTTAGAACAAAGTGCCTTGAGGAATCCAGGGCTGGGTTGATTGATTAATATGATGAAAGGTATTTTCGGATCTATTCATTATCTAAATTATCAAGAGATATATTCGATCTGAGAAAAGGTATAGACGTGCGAAATGTT
>DCVM01000119.1:572-5705 GCA_002327985.1 Syntrophaceae bacterium UBA2188
TCATCCCCCCAGCAGAGCTGAGGGGTATTCTGGCATATTTTTATAAACCAGAATCAATCAAAGCCTTCCGAATATTTTTACGCTCATCGCTTGATATGGGTGGAAGAAATGGACGGGATGCTGCGCATTTGATTTCACCCATCATCGTTAATGCCTCTTTTATACGTGTATGCCAATAAAGTCTTGGATGTGAGTAAATTGCCTTTGTTAGGGGATACATACGGTCATTGATTTTCCTTGCCTCTTTCAGGTTATCGTTTTTAACGGCCCCATAGAGTCCGACTATTAATTCGGGGGCTAAACTGGCATATCCCACCAAGACCCCGTCGGAACCGATACAAAAGTAACTTAGGAGCTGCACATCGTTCGCATTAAGGAAAGATACCTCTGGACGAACCGCTTTGAGGCAACGGTACTCCTCCTCATAGCGACGCGGGTCATTGATGGCATTTTTTATGCCGGTGAAGTTTTTAATCTTCGCCAATTTGATCAATGTTTGGGAATCATAATTGCAATTTGTCCAGTGGGCATACTGAAAGATGACAAAAGGTAGATTGACGGCTCGGTCAATGGCGGAGAAATACTCGAAGATCACATCTGGATACTGAGTCGCCCCCCAGTAAAAACTGAAGGGCGGCATGATTAAGATGGCATCTGCCCCCTCTTTTCTGGCATCCTGGGCACACTCAATGACCGACTGTGTCGATTCCCCGTAGGCCCCGGCGATCACAGGAATCTTTCCATTCACCTCTTCACAGACAATTTTCAGGACCCTCTTCCTCTCTTCCCGACTCAGAAGAGTTACCTCGCTCGCGTGGGCGTTGCAAACGATTCCTGTAACCCCTTTGACCTGTGACACTCTTCTTATGTGGCGGCGGAACCCTTGTTCATCGATCGAATAGTCAGGGTTCAAGGGTAGAATAATGGCGGGGATGACCCCTCTTAATTGCAATCCTTTTTTCATTTTATGACCCCCGGTGGAATGTTCTATAAAAGCTGGTAAATTTCTCTCACAAAATTGCGAAGGTAGGGCCGAATTTTATTCGCCCAATCTGTTTCTAATACTTCCCGATAAGCCTCGGTCTTTTGAACTTCAACACTCTCATGTTCATAAACAGCAATATATTTCGGTCCCCCTCTGGTATTCATTCCCCTCTTCGCCCATAGAACACCAGGAACTCTGAGCAGCCGAGGGATATGTTCTTCGTCGTACCGGCGGTTAAACTCCTCTTCCATCTCTGGCACCACGTTAGTACAAACGATTATAAGGATATGTTTTTGCAAATTAATTTATCCTCCGACAGGTATCTTTTAAAGGGTTGTCTAATCTTTAAAACCGTAATCTTTCCAACGAGTCCTCACTTTCATTAATAATTCTTCCGGAGGCTCGCTGGAAAGTGGAAAACTTGCCCCTTCTCTCTCATACTCCTCCAAAGGTTTGGTCGCATCAATCCTGAGCCAGGATGACAAACCTCTTTTCGAAGGAACCTGAGAAACATCGAATTTAGATGACCTTCCATTCTTAATAATCTCAATATCCCTGTCCGCCTGGACACGGGTGGCGATAGCCCATTCCACCTGGAAGGTATCCCAGGGATCGACATCTTCATCCACCACGACGCAGTGCTTGCAAATAAGCCCGGGACAACCCAAGACATGGTTCATCACATCCTTGGCGTGGTTGGGGTACTGTTTATAAATCGAAACAACGGTATGGAATCCTCGGCTCGCATAGGTAACACAGACATCCTTCACCCCTTTGATTCCAGAAAGAAGAAGATGATTGTAAACCGAAATCGTCCTGGTATAAAGCATGACCAAAGCGCTTTCATTAGGAGGCTTACCCTCGTATGTCCCCTGAAAAATTGGATTTCTCCGGTGAGTCATCTTTTTAACTTTGATGTAATTGATGCGGTTTTCCATCTCACCCATGTAACCCGGAGTTTCACCAAATGGGCCTTCTTGAGAATGGTAGTCATCCACCGGAACTTCTCCCTCCAATATAATTTCAGCACAGGCAGGAACTAATAGGTCTGACGTCTCAGCATGGACAAGCTCAATGGGTGATCCTCTTAAACCCCCAGCGATATTGTATTCATTTACCCCCACGGGGATTTTGCTTACAGCGACCAGGCTGAGATATGGAGTCACACCAATGGCGATCGCAACAGGCATTGACTTTTTGAGACTTTTCCACTTCTCAAAAATCTTTCCAAAATCTTGGTTGGGATTAGCCAAATGGATTCCAAGGCAATCTTTTCCTAAAATCTGATTTCGGTACATCCCACAATTTATCCACCCGCTCTCTGGATCTATTGAAATCACCAGATGGAATGTGCCAAGGTAGGGCCCACCATCCAGTACATGCCACCTTGGAACTGGAAAGGGATCTTCGAAAAGGTTGACCTCCTCCGATTTTACTTCTTTGCATGGTCCTGTTTCGAGAAAAATGGGTTTTATAGGATTTTCTAAGGCCCACTGCCATTTGCCATAAATCTCTTTGAATGTTGGTCGAACCCCAAGGGCTAACCCATAAAGTTTACTTTTGCCGAGGACACCGACAACCAATGGAGTTTGATGGTTTCCCAGATGATTGAACTGGAGTGCCGGTCCCCGCCGGTCAAAATTCTCCCTGCAAATGGCACCCACTTCCCATTCGGGATCCACCATTGTCTCAATTCGATGAAGCTCCCCCTCGGAATCAAGGAGCTTGAGAAACTCTCTTAAGTCGAAAAAGGACATGTCCTCCTCCTCATGATCGTATTACCCGCATTTCCCCTCTGCCCTCTCGATAGATAATCTTACGAGTCTCTCCACAAGGACTTTTATTACATGACTTCGGTATGTGGCCGTTGAACGCACGTCTGTGATAGGTTGGGCTTCCTGAGATGCCCTCTGGGCCACATCCTTGATCTTTTCATCAGTGATCTCCTCATTTCTAAGTATATTCTCCGCTTTCTTTGCCCTAAAGACCTTATCGGCAACAGCGCCGAGAGCAATTATGATATCACGACACCTTCCCCCCTCTACACTTATATTCACGGCACAACTGACCTTTGCCAGGTCCTGCGAGGATCTTATTAGTTTTTTGAAGGCCGTGCCGCTATTCTTTCCCATCGGAGGGACAAAAATCGAAGTTAGGATCTCTTGATCTAAAAGGGTTTTTCCAGCTCTGAGTAGAAAGTCTTCGAGTAGAACCTTTCTTTCCCCCCTCGGGCCAACCAACTTCAGAACCGCGCCTAAGGTCATCAGAGGAGGAATTAAGTCTGAGGAAGGAGAACTTCTGCATATGTTTCCACCAACGGTTGCCATGTTACGGACCTGTGGACTGCCAAACCATTCTGTAGCTTCGTAAATAGAAATATATTTCTGTTTAATTATTTCAGACTCTTTTATGGTTGAGATTCTCGTGAGGGCTCCCATCTCCAGACCTGCATTCTCCTTTAGATAGTTCAGGTTAACGATGTCTTTGATATTGATGAGATACTCAGGCGTTATCTGTCTCAGCCTCATTGTGTGGATCAGATCGGTTCCCCCGGCTAACACTCTTGCTTTGTCGCCAAGTTGTGCGAGAAGAAGAACCGCCTCCGAAACCTCGTGTGGGTTGAAATATCCGAATAACTTCAGCGTTTTGGTGATCTCTTTCGGGAACATTTTTCATTTTCCTTTTTTGGTTTGTTTTATTGCCTCAAGCACCCTTTCGGCTGTCATCGGGCTTCGTTTCATTCGAGCGCCTGTGGCATTGTAGATGGCACTGGCAATCGAGGCCAGCCCTCCAAAAGAGCCCGCTTCTCCGACACCCTTGGCTCCAAAAGGTGTGCCCACATCGAGGGGGCGATCCAAAACCTCCTCCACAATGACATTTTCGATGGGAGGAACATCGAGTGCGCGTGGGACTTTGTAATCGGTAAAACTCGCGTGCGTGTAGACAGAGTTCTCCTCATCGTAATTGAACTCCTCCCAGAGAGCCATTCCAAGCACCATAGTGGCTCCTCCATTGTATTGCCCTCTGACAATCATAGGATTGATCATGCGACCCGGACAGTTACCTGTTATAATTTTAATCGGTTTGACCTCCCCGGTTTCGATGTCTACTTCGATCTCGGCTCCTTGGACAAAGGGATTCCGGGACTTCTCTTCCGGCGTAACTAGATAAAACAGCTTTCCTTCTCCTGGGTCGGTGCCAGCAGAACAGATTATTGGGGACGTAAGAATTTTGCTTAACGGGATTCCATCTTCTTCCCTGTCCTTCAGGTAAGCCCTCTTACCACTGATTTCGATCTTTTCAGGTTCAGCACCCAACAAAGAACCTGCGATTTTCCGTATTCTTCGTTTTGCCTCTTCGATCGCTTCCAAAATAAAATGTCCGGTTGTCGTTAGACTGCGACTTCCCCTCGCCCCCGTCATATGGAAGTGACCTAAGCTTGTGTCCCCTGACACGATGGTCACCTCTTCAATAGATATCCCAAAAGCCTCTGCAGCGATTTGCCGTAGTGTCATATTGCTTCCTGTTCCAAGATCGTGGTGTCCCGAAATGATCTGGATCGACGCATCGTTATTCAAGATTACAGTAACAGGGATGGTGCCTCCAATACAGAATCCACCCCACCCTTGGGTCGAGATAATGCTGATGCCCCTCTGTTTTGGTCCGTCTACAGCGATGGGTTGCCCGAAACCTTTGAAACGCTGCCATCCTATTTTATTTGCAACCTCCATCAAGATCTGCTTCACAGGGTAGACATCCAGCTTTGCATTCGGATAGAGAGGATTCTTGTGAGGCTTGAGAGGCATCATTTCTCCACTCTCAGGCATGTTCCTGACGCGGAATTCGACAGGGTTCATTCCCAACTCCTCTGCCACCTGATCGATAACATTCTCGATGGCGTAAGTATAGGTGGGTATGGCAACGGCTCGACAGGGCTGACAGGTAAAATGATTCGTGTTGACATCCCATGCTTCAAATCGGGCATTGGGATACTTATAAGCCAGACTCGGAATCTCTTCAGAGAATCGTACACTTCCACCCACAAGGTTCCCATACGCTCCGATCCCAAAAAAGGCTTTTAGGTAGATAGCTGTCAGCGTTCCATCTCTCTTGGCCCCTATTTTTACTGTAATTTTTGCACCCGCTCG
>DCVM01000119.1:5742-20258 GCA_002327985.1 Syntrophaceae bacterium UBA2188
ATTCCCAAAGCATAAGCCACACTCAGGCGGAGTTCGTAAGGGGACTGCGTTGCGGTAAGAATCGTCAGTTCATCGCCCTTCCAGCTGGCGATGCAGATATGAGGCTCTACAGGCGAATGAATCTGTGGTTTGACTTCGACTTTATCTTCAATCACCACATCACTTTCTTTGAACCCCTCTTCAATCTCTCCCCACTCCATGACCATCGGCGCATGGATGTTTTTCTCAACCAACATGGCCAATTGCGGCCCGTAGACATTTCCCCCGGGGTACAGTTGGGGAGCATCCGGCTTTGCACCTTCTTCCGGATCAAAAATAGCGGGCAAAACCTCATACTCAACGTCGAATAGGTCTAAAGCTTCCTCTGCAATGGCTCTCGTTCTGGCAGCAACTGCGGCCACTTCATCTCCCGCATACCTCACATGGTCCTCCAGGATATAACAGCATCTCTGGTCTCTCCGGGGCATCTGCCGGGACGGTACATCATTATGAGTGAGGACGGCCTCTACCCCAGGCAATCTCTCCACTTTGCTTGTATCGATTCGCCTGATCCGGGCATGTGCATGGGGACTTCTAAGTATCTTCGCATAAAGTTCTGCGGAAAGATCGTCTACATACTTAAATCTTCCACAGACCTTTTCAAAGACTTCCAGGGGTGGGATAGATTTCCCGACAATCTTGAGCTCCTTTTCGGTCATATCGTTACCCTTCCTTCCTCATGGCTTCTGCTGCAGCCGAAATGGCTTCAACAATTTGCATATAACCTGTACACCTACAAATAATGCCGTTGATAGCCCCCCTGATTTCATGATCCGTCGGCCTGGGGTTCTTCTCTAACAAACATTTTGCCGTTAGAATCATAGCAGGTGTACAAAAGCCGCACTGTACAGCACCATGTTCTGCAAAAGCCTTCTGAATAGGATGCAGCTCTTCCACCATTGGATCAGCCATCCCCTCAATTGTAAGGATGTCTTTCCCCTCACACTCAATGGCAAGGGTCAAACAGGATAAAATCGTCTGTCCGTCCACAATAAGAGTACAAGCCCCACACTCCCCTGCTTCGCACCCGACCTTCGTTCCGGTTAAGCCCAGCCTCTGTCTCAACACATCAGACAGCAATTCATTTGGGCTGACCTCAATCGCATAGATCTTCCCATTTATCCTGAGGGTGATCTCCTTTCTCCATACAGGTTCCATAATTTACCTCAGAAGTTTGAAAAACTCTTTTTGGTCAAAAAAGGACATTTTTGTCTATCCTGCCGCCATGGTTATCTTCCTCCTGAATTTTCCTAAAAGAGGAAGAAGAAGCAGAATAATAGCCGTTCCAAATAAAATCAAGGATATGGGACGTGTAAAAAAGATAAGGAAACTGCCCCTTGAAATCATTAAAGACTGCCTTAAGGCATTTTCCATCATCGGCCCCAAAACCATTGCCAGAATAAGAGGGGCTCCTTCATAGTCAAATTTCTTCATCAGGTATCCCAGAATTCCGCAGCCGGCCATAATGACGATTTCTGCAACACTGTTGTTTAGACTGTATACCCCAATGAGAGAGAAAAGAAGAATGAAAGGAAAGAGGATGGCATAAGGGATTTTAAGAAATTTAACCCATATCCCTATAAGAGGGAGGTTGAGGATGAGAAGCATCACATTTCCTAAATACATGCTGCTAATCACACCCCAAAAGACATCCGGATGATTCTTAATCAGAAGGGGACCTGGTTGTAATCCATAAATCATAAATGCCCCTAACAGTATTGCTGTTGCCACATTGGAAGGTAGACCCAGCGTGAGCAGAGGAATAAATGCACCAGTTGAACCCGCATTGTTAGCACTTTCAGGGCCGGCTACGGCCTCAATCACCCCTGTACCGAACTTCTCAGGATGTTTTGAGAGTTTTTTCTCCAACCCATAAGAAGCAAACGAGGCAACGACTGCACCTCCTCCTGGTAGGATTCCCAGAAAGAATCCGATTAGAGTCCCCCTAAGCATTGCCCATTTGCAATCCATCCAGTCTTTGAAAGTGGGAAGAAGCCCCTTGAAACTGGTCTGAAAAATCTCCCTTTTAACCCCCTCTTCAATCTGGAGTAAGACTTCGGAAACCCCAAAAAGGCCCATCGTAACTGGAACCAATCCAATTCCATCATAAAGGATCAATTGATTAAACGTAAAACGGTACATGCCAGAGATAGCATCTGTTCCAATGGATCCCAAAATCAACCCAAGGCAAGCCATAATTAAACCTTTGACCATTGAACCCTTGGTCAAAAACGTTAAAATGGTAAGTCCCAATATCATCAAAGAGAAATATTCTGGTGGGCCGAATTTAATAGCGAGGTTTGCTAAGGGGGGTGATAAAAAAACCAGTATAAAGACCCCGATCGTCCCGGCGATGAAAGAACCAAACGCGGATATTCCAAGGGCCGGGCCGGCTCGGCCCTGTCGAGCCATCTTATAACCATCAAGACAGGTCACCACTGAAGCCGTCTCTCCTGGAATGTTTACGAGGATAGACGTGGTAGATCCCCCGTACATGGAACCGTAATAGATACCGGCCAACATAATGGTGGCGGAGACAGGGCTCATATGAAATGTGCCAGGAAGTAATAAGGCAATTGCCGCTGGAGCACCTAACCCGGGTAAAACACCCACAAGTGTCCCCACAAGACACCCGAGAAAGCAGTAGAAGAGGTTGGCCGGTTGTAAAACGATTTGAAAACCATGAAGGACGCTATCCAAAATTTCCATACGTTCTAGAAATTAAAGATCCCTTTTGGTAATTGAACATTGAGCCAGAGCTGAAACACCCCATAGCACCCAAGTGAAGAAACCAAAGAAAGAAATATCACGAGGGACCTTCTCACCTTTCCTATGGCCAAGAGGAGGAAACCCATTAAAAGAAAAGTCATGAGAATGAATCCTAATGTCTCAAGGAAGAGTCCATATAAAATAAGGGATAACAGGATCAAGAGGACTCTTCCTGTCCCACCTTTTGCCAACAAAGTCTTAACCATTCCCTCCCCTTTTGAAAAGGATTGAACAAAAAGGATAAGAGAGAACAGAAACATCAATACCCCAACCAAGAATGGAAGAAATCCTGCTCCCGGGTTGGCAAAAGTTCCAAAAGGAAGCTTAGAGGATAGGAAGACCGTAATGGCAGAAACGATCATCCAGAAAAAGGAACTTTTTTGATCTAAACGCTTCATTTCTTAATCATCTGAGCACTTTGGGCAATCTCCATCAGCCTTTTATGCTCTTCCTTAACAAAATGATCAAAGTCTTTAGCGCCCATGTAAGTTGCGCTGAATCCCACTTTTTCAAGTTGGCTCACAACCTCTTGGCTAGCTGCTGCCTTTTGATAGGCTATCGAGAGTTTTTCTAAAACAGCTGCAGGGGTGCCCGAAGGTGCAAAGACCCCTCCCCATGAAAAAATATTACCCGTCTTTGGAAAACCCTTCTCTGCCATGGTCGGTAGATTCGGGAACTGAGGAACTCTTTTCGAAGTGGTCATGGCCAATCCCTTCATTGTTCCCCCCTTTATGTGTTCTGCAACGGCCACTAAACCCAGAAAGGCTGCGTCTACATGCCCGCCCATCACGCCAACTACACCAGGGGCATCACCCTGAAAAGGAATATGGTTCACTTCGATCCCAGCCTCTTTTTTTAAAAGCTCAAGGCCGAAATGGTGCACGCTGTTAACTCCCGGGGTCCCTACAGTCAATTTATTTGGATTCTTCTTGGCAAAGTCAATGAGATCTTCGATGGTATTGAACTTTGCATCCCCTTTCACAACAATTACCAGAGGCATATTATAGAGTCCCACAATAGGAGCGAAATCACTTATCTTAAAAGGGTTGTTGGGATTAGCGACGGTCTGGATAACGGTCGTGATGGTGGCATTAAAAAGAGTATAGCCATCCGGCTTTGCCTTGGCTACAAAATCGGCGGCAACAGCAGACCCTCCCCCAGGCTTATTATTTACAACCATGGGTTGCTCTAAATGTTTATTTACCTGATTGGTAACAATTCTTGCAGCGGTATCTGTGGCTCCGCCCGCTGAGTAGCCCACAAAGATGGTGATCGGTTTTGTCGGATAATCTACAGCCCATGCAACTCCTGCCCCCACGCTTAAAAAAAGAACCGTTAAAATTGAAATAGCTTTTTTCATCTCTGACATCTCCTTTCTTTTTAAAATTGTTTTGGTAACCGAAATATTGTTGTTTCTATTTCACCCCTTTCAATCACATGATGTGTCATTCTCAATACCCTACATACACCACAGTCTCCAACTTCACAACCAATCTTTATTCCTGTCAACCTCAGCCTTTCTTATAACACATCACCCAATAACTGATTGGGCCGAACTTCTCTCTCGTGATATTGACCATTAACCGTTATGTGAATCATCTTTCTGGCCATTGTTTTCAGCATTATTTCCTCGCCTTAACCTTTTATTTAACAGAATTCTTTGGTTTTATCATTTTAGACCCTTCAAATACTTTCATTCGATTCGTTCTTGCTCAAAACTCGTTGTCTGGAAATCTGCTCTTTGACACCTGCTGCAAGATCATACCTAAGTTTGAAACCCAGATCCTCGCATATACGGCTGTTATCTATCCTGTCGATATAGTAAATAGGTTTTCCGTGATAACGTGCTTTCGCTTCTGGAATGTTTTTTTTCACTTCCTCCATGAGTTCTCTAATTGAAGCCTTAAATCCGCCGATGTAATAAATTGGGTGAGGAAGCCGATCCCCTTTATATTGGCAACACCTGACAAAGGCATCAGCGCAGTCGTCTACAAAGCAAAAATTAGTGGTTTCATCCGGACCCACCGGGATGTCTACAACCTCTCCCATCAAGGGTAGTTTTACAACGTCGGTTAGCCAACCCGTGGCGCCACTCGCTCTCATTGGACCGTAAATGGATGAAGGCCTGAGGGAAACGATATCCATGTCCCAGCGAGCATTGTAAAGTTTGGCCATAAACTCTCCGTAGTACTTACAGGTCCCATAAACGGTGACAGGATTATTCAGAGAGTCTTCATTTTGGGGAAGACCCCCTGCTCTCTTCTTGTCTCCATAAATAGCCAGGGAACTGGCCCAGACGACTCGTTTGATCCCGGTGATCCGGGCAGCCTCAAATACATTCAGTGTTCCTATGAGGTTGGTCTTCGTCGCAGAGTAAGGCACCTTTTCACTTTCTGCTTCCAATTCAGAAGAGGCATCGATAATTTTTGATACTTTGTAAGCACTGATCCAATCGAAGACCTGATCGATATTGGTCTTGTCGCCTTGAACCACTTTTATCTTTTCAGCCAATTCACCAAGCCGATGAAGTGTGGGTTGACGCCCGACAACGACGATATCTTGTCCGAGTTCTACCAAAGACCTTACTATCCTTGATCCAATAAATCCCATCCCTCCGATGACCAGAATCGACATAGGATCTCCCCTCTTGGAATGAATGATTCGCTCAGATTGTTGATGATCAATAACTAAGTATTACAGCGATTTTTATCGGATCCATTTATTAAATAATAGTTGTTACTCAAAGATTGGAGCCCCCTCCCTGTTGGCAAGGTCCAAAAATCTTTTCGTAATCTGGACTGTCACGGGACCAGGGGCTCCACTTCCGATCTGCCTGCCATCAACCCAAACAATTGACACCACTTCAATACGAGTAGCCGTACAGAAGCATTCGTCACTGGTATACAAGTCATGCAAGGTTAGCGGTTCCTCTGTTGTTTCCAATCTCATTTCTTTAGCAATCCGCAGCACAACCCTTCTAGTCACCCCATCCAAGATTCCAAACCAAAGCGGAGGGGTGAGAACCCGAGAGTTCTTGACAATAAACAGGTTGTCACCGGTTAATTCACAGACGAAGCCTTGTTCGTTCAAAAAGATGGCATCTTGAACCCCGACAGCATTGGCTTGTAGTTTGGCTAAAATGTTGTTTAAATAGTTGGTTGACTTTATCCGAGGGCTAAGAACATCTGGCCCATTACGCCGGAAAGTAGTGGTAATGACCTTTATTCCCTTTTGGCTTAATGACGCTCCCCCTGTATCTTCGGGATGCCGGATCTCGGCATCCACAATGATAACGACCGTCGCTTTCGGGCAACTTCTGGGATCAAGTCCCAGCGCCCCTTTTCCCCGGCTTGCTACTGGCCGAATGTAAGCATCTTTCAAATTATTCCGTCTGACTGTCTCAAGGATTGCCTTTTTCATCTCGTTACGGCTGAGTGGTAACAACAATTGTATGGACTGTGCCGATTCAAAAAAGCGATCTACATGTTCATCGAGGGCAAAAATTCGTCCGTTATATGCTTTAATCCCTTCAAAGACTCCATCTCCATAAAGAAATCCATGGTCAAATACCGAAACCTTGGCTTCCTCTTCACTCACAAAACTGCCATTGACATATACGATCATACAAAATCCCTCCTTCGATTGAATTCAATTCCTTCACCTAAGAAATCTATTAGTATTTTATTTCTTTGAAGCGCCCTCGGATGATTTCTCCAAGAAAATCTAAAATCGCTACATCAATTTTTGCGGGGATGGCATCAAGAAAGGGCCGAGGAACTTTGGCAGGCCCATCCAATCCTCCAGCGTCAATGCATTCCATGACGATTCTCAATTCTTCTTCGCCGTTATGGAGCGCCTCTGCCTTACTTGTTATCGCAGCCAGACAGGCCTCTATGCCGTAAGCTCCCCAATTGGAAACCGTGGCCACCACCAACACATCTACGAGGGTACTGTCTGCAATTCCACAGTGGGTGGGACATTTACAATTGTCACCGTAGGGAACCACTTTCCTTACTGTTTCGTAGATGTTGCCCATCCCGATTTCATTACCACCATCTCCGATACCAATGGTAAGGATCCCTTCTTTACGACATTCCTCAAAAAGCCTGCCGATCCTTGCCTCATAGGGAGCCATATCCACACCATTCCATGCATGATAAATCCCGTTCTTGCTGACTCCCCTTCTCTCAATGGCCACTATCGCCTTAGGTTTAAAATCCTTAATTAATTGTTTGGCCTTCCTCCCTGCTTCTCCCTCCTCTGTAGGAAAATCAACGATGGAACTTAAAGGTAAGTCAATTTCGGTCAAAGCCTCCGCTGGAACAATCGCACACTCCCCACCATTTACCGTCTTGGATACCATATCGACGAGTACTTTATCGGTCACAAATATCGTTTTGGCACCCAGTGCAATCCTAAGGGCTCGCGCCAGGGCCGCCCCACCCACCGGACCATCATTCTCACCCATACCAAGATGTTGGAAAGGATAAATAATCATGCCTGTGGCAATCAAAACGATGTCTTTCGGCTGAACCACTTCTGCTAATTTCTGGGCGGCCAGAAGGCACAAGGGAAACCTGTGTAAAGATCGAGCAGCCTCATATAATTTACCAATCACTCCCCTACCGGCAATGTCAAGAGTTAACAACCGATCAATTGTTTCACCAATAGTGTCCAAAAAATCTTCTCCCATTGATTCTCCTTTTCAATCATGATTTAGGAATGGATAGAGGCGGCCAGGGAGCATCGTGCTCGGGATCGGTGACGACATCCACCACCGCAGCTACATCTGCTTCAAGAGCTTTCTTCAGGGCTTTGGAAATGTCATCAGGACGCTCCACTCGAATTCCAAAACATCCCATATCTTGTGCGATCTTAGCAAAGTCAGTATCCCGAAATTTATACATATCCTGTCTTTTCCCAGGACTGTCACCATAAGCTTTATTAATCCCTCGTATGCACTGTCTAAAACAGCTGTTATTATTTACGATGGTGACAGTTTTTATATCCCGGCGGCTTGCAGTCTCGAGCTCAGTTAAATGATACCAAAATCCCCCATCCCCGGTAAAACAGACCACCGGCCTTTTGGGCTCAGCAGTTTTTGCTCCTAAAGAAGCAGGGAATGCCCAACCTAAGGAGCCAGCAGACCGGATAGACAATTGATCTGGATGGGTGAGATACACCATAGCCCCTGCCCACAACCCTGCAAAACCCGTATCTGAGACCAGAATAGCATTCGAGGGGAGAAACTCTGTAATTTCTTTGCACAGCTTTTCAGGAAGAATGGGTAAAGTATTTGAGTTTCGGAATGGCTCTATCTCCTCACGCCATCTCTGAACCCACTGTTGCGCCCTTTTGGCCCACGGATTTTTCGTATTCCTCCGATCCACGCATTCAATCAGTTTGCGGACCGCCACTTTTGCATCTGCCATCAATCCTACCCTATTGGGATAGCTTCTTCCGAGTTCTAAAGGATCGATGTCAATCTGGATCACAGGAGTTCCCGCTTTTGGAACTGTCCAGGAATTCGTAACCTGATCACCAGTATGACTTCCGATAAAGATCACAAGGTCAGCTTCTAAAACAATTTGGTTTGCACACCAGCGGGAGTAAGAACCTACGACACCTACGCTAAGGGGATGGGTCTCTACAATCGTCCCTTTTCCATTAAGGGAAGTAGCAACAGGAATCGAAAGCATCTCTGCAAGTTCTACAATTTCTCGGCTTGCGGACGATGCCGTGGCCCCTCCTCCTGCCACAATCACAGGTCGTTCTGCGTCTTCAATGACCCTCACTGCTTCTCGTACACACGCTATATCAGGCTCTGGTCGCATGGAAGGGAAATATGTAAAACTATCCTCAACAATTACTTCCAAATCTGCCTCAGCTAAAGCGGTCAGTTCACCTTCATAGCCCTGTAAGTCCAAATGGACTGGGCCAGGGGCTCCTGAGGTGGCCTCACGGAAGGCTTGCCGAAGGAGGTATGGAAGTTGTTCTATGGTCTCAACGATTACATTATATTTAGTTACCGGTCCAAACATCGCATGGTGATCAATTTCCTGATAAGCATTTCGATGTTGCGCAATCGGGGGCTTGCGACCTGTCATAGAAATGACCGGTGAAAGGCCAAGATAGGGATCCTGAAGCCCTGAAGCCAAATTAGCCCCCCCGACCGATTGAGCCATACATACCCCGGGACGATGGCTTACCCTCGCGTACCCATCAGCCATATATGCGGCTGCCTTTTCCGAATGGGTTAAAACCCGGTTTATCCCCAGAGTTTCCATTTCAACAAGGCCTTTTCTCAGAATCGCTTCAACAAAAAACACATGTGTTACACCGTACCCCTTTAAGGTTTTCGCAATAAACCTGGCTCCTGTCATCCTCATAATATTTGGGTTACCTCTCTTTCTATTTACCCACCCATTTCCAATGAAATCTTAAGTCCCGTCTCTTTTACCAAATTCCCATAAAAAGAAACTTCTTTGACTTTAATACGGTGATAAGGTGCAACAAGGGCAACCGCCCCCATCACCTTCGACCCTGCCCCTATAATAGGAGCACCAATTGCCCTTAGGCTCTTGTCGTATTCCCTATCGCAAAATGAAAATCCCACTCTTTTAATTGTCCTGAGTTCTTCTCTTAATTGGTTGATGGAAGTGATTGTTTTATCGGTAAACCGAATGGGTTTGGAATTCTTGAAAATATTTTTCAATTCCCCTTCCGGGAGGAAAGCCAGAATGCTTTTCCCTGCAGCGGTACAATGTAGAGGCCCTCTATTTCCAATTTGAAGACGCAACTGGAAGATATCGGTCCCTTCAACCTGGTCTATATAAACTACCCCATTCCCCTCTAAAAGAGTCAATTGTACAGTGTGCGAGGTTATCTTTGATAAATCCTCTAAATGTTTCCTTGCTATCTCCCTAAGTTTATTTTGGTTTAAGGAACCCGAGGCGAGCTTCAGGATCTTATACCCCAGGCAATATTTACTGGTCCCTTGATCCTGATTAATATAGCCCCTTGTCCTAAGGGCCTGAACAATTCGATAGGTGGTACTTTTATTAAGGTTTACCCTGTGACTCAGCTCTGTAATTCCCAAGGCTTCATTTGAATTCGTAAAAGCCTCAAGAATATCCAAAGCTCTCTCCACTGTCTGGGGGAGGTTATTTAATCTCGGCACTTTGAAGGAGTCCATTTCATGATGTTTTAAAATATGAAATGCTGTTTTATAATGAAAAACTATCAAACCTTGCCTTTATTGTCAAGAATAATTTTAAAATGATTTTAATTGACAATATGTGCCTTTGTTTCTATATTACACCTTCAATCTCACAAGAGTTTAATTCCAATTCTTTAGGAGGAATGCCATGTTCAGAGTCAGCGTGATGTATCCAAATCGGGAAGCTGTTAAGTTTGATATAACCTATTATCAAACGAAGCATATGGAATTAGTGAAAAAACTTTTAAAGCCATTTGGATTGATAAAAACGGAAGTGGATAGGGGGATCTCTGGCGGAGGTGGACAATCCCCGCCTTATGTTTGTGTTGGACACCTCTACTTTAAGTCCAAGGATAGTTATGATAAGGCAGTGGCCGAGGTGGGTTCAATCATGCGAGGGGATATAAAAAACTTTACCGATGTAACCCCGATTCGACAGATCAGCGAAATCCTCGACTAATTCAAATCAAGGAATAAAGGCTACGTCTCATAGAACTGCTTGGTTTATTTCTCAATTAGATGATTTAGTTTTCCATTTCTTCCATGAAAGAAAAAACTAATTATTTTTAACATAACTCAATTCAGGTTGAAATCCGTAAGAAAATGTATAAAAAGGGGGTTTAGGAGCATTTTCAAAACCCTCTGATCCCTTAAAAAGATTTGGTAGCGACAGCCAAATTTGAAATAACGACCCTTTGGTTATTAGCCTTTCTTAGGTTGATATTTCTATTAATCATGGGAGTACGACCATTGGATTTTGGATGTAAAATAATTGGTGGAAAGCAACGGCATTATGTGAAAAAATAATATTAGATTCTTGCATGGCTATTGCAGTGATCTTGATGAAAAAATGGGGTATTTTGGGGTAAAAAGCAGTAGAAATTAGTAAAAGAAACTCTCCGCTTTCCTTTCTCACTTCAGGCTGCAATCTATTCACCGTATACCCCTCCTTTGTCTCCACCCACAAAATGAATAGGTATTTTTCAGCAACTCTTTCCAGGCTGAAATTTATGATATTTAATCACCCCATAAAATGGTTGAAAAAAATCAAAATTTGGTATAACAATTGCGTATTTTTTCTTGTCTAATTAACACCAATTAGCATAATTTAGCATATTCGGAAGAAAACCATGACTAATTCTTCTTTACCAACTGATTCTTCCTGCCCCACTGATTCTTCTTCACCCCAATGCCCCCAAAAACAAAGTCTAACCGAAATAAGACAACAGACAATAGCCGCAATGATTGCACGAGGATTTTCTGTCAAATATGTCGCCAAGAAATTGGAAATGTCCGAGTCACGTATATATCAAAGATGCTTGAAGGCTCGCGGATCCGCAGGGCATGTTTTGACCGATTCCAAATAGGAAATGGCCGCCTCACTATATCTTCTCTGACCCTGCAAAGAAAGACCCGGGTTTTTGTATGCATTTTGTCTTTGAGGGTCAATTTCAATCGCCGCTCTTAAATACGGCTCAGCTTCTTCAAAAAGGCCGACCTGGACCAGTGAATACCCAAGGTTATTATTGAGGAAGTACCCTACCCAGGAGCTTTGAGATGAGCTCGCTTTTCTTAATGTAGAGGATGAATAGCTCATATCTTGCTCGGGTGATGCCGACATAAGCCAAACTTTTAACCTCTGACTCCGGTCACTTCGCTTGGGATTTTAGGATTCCCGAAGTAGGCTGGCTCTTTCGAGACGAGATGTCCATCCTTCTGGACCTTGTCTTTAATCGAAATGAGGTAGTCATGGGCCTGCTGGAAGGGATTCTTTCTGAATTCAGTCTTTCCTTTGATCTGGATGAGAAAGTGATGCGGGTTGGCTTCGTCGATCTGGCCAAGGACCCAATCCTTTACTTCAAAGATGATAAGGCCCACTTCATCGGAATACAATAAAAAATCGGGTTCATTTCCGTTGATGTCAGGCGTGTACCAGCAGAGGTAGTGTGCATCCGGCTTTGCAACCCCCTCGAGGAACTTGTAGAAGGTCCTTTCGCCCTCTGTTTCAAACTCCCCGATATCACTGGGCACCATCGTCGCCATATCTACCCACTTTAAACAATAAGCACTTTTGTTAATGAATTGGAGTAAGAGCCAAGTTTCTTATGGATGATAACTCATAGTAAGATGAGTTGTATCATTCCTTACTGCTAAGTTCTAAATATTTTCTCGGAGTTAATATCTTGAGATCAAATGGGAGAACTCTAATGTCGAGAAGATCCCTATCGCTGCTGATCAAAATATTTGCCTTCGATTCGAAGCAACATTCAAGAAGCATATTGTCTGCGGAATCCCTACAGATGGATAGCTTCATCTGGGGTTGAACAACCATGGTTCTGGTCACGAAAGCAGCTAATCCAGAAATTAATGCCTTTATTTGAGCTGGTGTGTGTTTGTCTCGGTCTTTGAGGATTAAAGGAACTTCACGATATTCTTTTAGTAGAGGGGGGAAACATATAAGTCAGCTTCTGCAAATGCCTTTTTTATAGTTTTCTCTGGAATACCTCCAAAGACAAAGGCAGAAACAAGTACACCCGTATCAATGACGACTTTATTTCTTCCCTCCGTAGGCCTTTCTCCTTACCAAACTAACAGCACTATCGATATCCTTCATTGTTAGCTTTGTTCCCTTAAATGCTTCTCTGGCAATTTCAAAGGCCGCATCTAATCTATCCTTAGGAGAAAGGACGGAGAGAATATATTCTTCAGGATCGATTAACTTTCTTGCTGGCTTCATCTTTATTCCCCCGGTTAACTTTATCTTATCATACACTAAAAGAACCCTTCATTCCAGCTTTTTCTAATAGTGAATCTACTCCCCTATTGTCAAGAAATAAATCCGTTACCTTAATGATTAATGTTTCCTGCATTCCCCAGTCTTAGATCCATGCAATTAACGCTCCTCGCTGGGCTCTAGGCGCTTTGCGTTATTCTGTGAGGGCCAACTTTTTTAGGGATGCCACTGGTCTACTTTATACTTATACTTAGATCAATCTCCTTAACCGCCTAGCAACCAGCTTGTAGACCTCTTCTTTATCCCTCTTCCCAATGCCTACGATCTCTATGATTTCGATGTACTTTCCAACCAGTCGATAGACAATACGATATTTCTTCTTTGCCACGTAGAGTTTATAGAACCCTGTCAGATCCAGTCCAAACTTTTTCCCGAGAGGCTTGCCTAAAAAAGGATTTTCGGCGAGCGCATCAATCTTCTTGGCAACCTCTTCTCTGATGGACCCATCCAGGGTATTGAAATCCTTTTCTCCATCTGGAAGGAATTCAATCCTATAGACCATGTCTCTTCTTTATCCTCTCCCAGGGGATATTCTTCGAACGGTCATGCCCCTTTAATCTTTTATCAATTTTATCGGCAATCTCCAGATGTTCAAGGATCTCCTCCGCCTGCCTCAATAGTTCGTATTCTTCTGCAGAGACAATCACCGCTGCCATCTCATTATTCCGCAATACATAAACCGGTTCACCTGTTTCGGAGACCTCTTTGAGCTTTTGAGTCAGTTCCCTTTGCAACTTCGTCACGGGTATCAATTTTTCTGTATCCACTAACATCGAAACACCTCCTCTCCTTAATACATAAAATTATACATAGAATGATATGAATGTCAATGGAAAGATTTGAAGGGAGAGTGGAGGGCCGACCCCCAGGTATTCTTTTTCATGTCTCTCCGGAGAGAGATGGATAAGGAATTGACTTCAAAATGAAGTCAGAAGTGACTGCCTTGCTTCGAGGTTCGTGACTCAATCACCCAATGACCCGATCACTGGTTTGTTGTTGACGCTATGCTCCATGCGCTATGCCCTACACGCTTTGCGTGGATTTGGAACGGCCAACTTTTTTAGGGATGCCACCAAAGTCTTGAAATAATTACTCTGTATCTATCTGTTTTTCATAGTGAATATAAGAACCGTCCCCAAACCGTAGGGATGACATCTCATCCTTTGCATCTTGGAAGGATGTCGATGTTATCTCCGATAGGCTTCACGACGATGTCGCACTCGCATGATCCTCACGGCCCTTGTCTTCTCATCAATCTCATAAAGGACACGATAATCTCCAATTCTAATTCGCCAATCGTTCTTTGAACCGATAAGTTTGCGGCATCCTGAAGGTCTTGGATTTTCAGCTAAGGTTCTAATCTGGGGAATAATCCGGTGGAAGGTCGTTGTGGATAGACGCCTGAGGTCATTTTCAGCAGCTTTCTCAACATAGACTTCATACACTTGGATGATACCCCTTTAAAAAGTCCTCAAGCTTTCTAAATTTAAGAGGCCTCTTTCTCATCTCTTTGAGCATATTCAAATCCTCGAGGTCCTCTAGACGCTGTAAGATTTGTCGATACTCCTCGATATCAAGAATGACCGCAGAGGGCTTGCCCTCTTTGAGGACAATCTCAGGAGCTTTCCTCTTTACCTTACCTTTCATATCTAAACCTCCTGTCTATTTGACGCGTATTGTCAAAAGATTCTTACT
>DCVM01000032.1 GCA_002327985.1 Syntrophaceae bacterium UBA2188
TAAATTCCTATCTCTTTTTTAGGGTTCAGGAAGAAAGTACTTAAAAGGATGTTTGGTCGGGGACAATTCTCAAAGCCTTAGAATTACATTTCTATGAAGGGGAGGGCTATGGTTCCCGCTCCAAGTGGAAGATGGATGTCACCAGGATGGACAATATATCCTTTCCCAACTTTGTTGCCGAGAGCTTCCCGAAAAGATTTAATCCCTACGGCCATAGCAGGCCTCGGGGTTGAGGAGAGCTTCACCTCAATAGGAATTAATTTTCCATTGACTTCAACAATGATGTCCACCTCAATACCGAAGGAGGTTCTCCAGAAGTATATCCTCGGCTCTTCTCCCCGGTGTAAAAAGGTCTTTACAATTTCGGATAAAACAGCTGTCTCAAAGATAGGCCCACTCATAGGACCAGAAGCAGCATGCACAGGATCTTTTAAGCCCGTCAGATAGCAAAGGGTGCCGACGTCCATAAAGTAAACCTTGGGTGTCTTTACGAGTCGCTTGCCGACATTGGCAAAATAAGGGCGAAGAATCATCACTTGGAATGTTGCCTCCAGGACGGATAGCCATGCCTTGGCAGTGTTTACCACCATCCCAAGGTCCCTTGCCAATTCTGTTAGATTGAGTAGTTGACCGCTTCGGGCTGCCAGTATCCTTAAAAAACTCTGGAAAAGCATCATATCGCCAATCTGCCGCAAGGAACGGACATCCCGCTCAAGATAGGTTTGAACATAGCTTGCATGCCAGAGTATGAGGTCACGATCGGGGTTGGCCGACAATTCCGGATAACCACCTCGTAGAAACTCTTTCCAGAGATCTGGAATAGGGATATTTTTACGTCGGGGTTTATCTTTTTTTTCTTCCCATGGAAAGGAGGCTTGTGGCCTTCCCATGGCCTCCCTCATTGTAAGGGGGAGAAGTTTCAATATTGCCGCCCGCCCTGCAAGGGATTCGGTCACTTGCTCGATGAGAAGGAGATTCTGCGAGCCACTTAGGAGATACTGTCCCTTTTCGTGACGGTGGGCATCCAGTCTTTCCTTTATGTAAGGAAGCAAGCTCGGTGCAAAATGGACCTCATCCAAGATGACGGGGGGTGGATAGAGTGCAAGGAACCCGCGTGGGTCAATGGACGCAGCCTCCCGGACATCAGGGGTTTCGATTGAAACATAACGGTAGTGCTTGCCAAAGAGGTGTTTTAAAAGCGTCGTTTTCCCAGACTGACGCGGCCCTGTGAGGACAATTGCGGGGAATTCTCGGTTTGCCTTTAGTAAAACTGATTCTAATGTCCGAGGTATATAAGTCATAATCTTACGTCTTAACAAATATTGTAATTATGCATTCAAAATGCACGATTCCAGACTAAAAGTCAAGAGAATAAATATTGTCGAAATTTTATTTGTGAAAAATATTCAAGAATCACGAAGAAGAATTCAATACCGAACTTGATGTGGTCTGTAGAAAAGGGACATTGAATTGACTTGCATCACAAAATCTCCCCGCACCCCTCTTTGCCAAAGAAGGGGACTTCCTCCCCCTTACAAATTCAAAAGCCTGAGTTGATACTATGATTTTAATTATTGTCGTGGTTTTTTTTTGAAGTTATATTTATCCTCATGGAAGTGAAACATCAAAAACGGGTTTGGATCATTTTCTTCTCTGTCCCATTGATTCTGACAGGGTTGTTTAGAACCTCCAATGCTCAACCCCACTGCTGTTCTGAAGATCCAGAGTTTTCTTATTTCCTTGCTCCAAAACCATCTCAAAAATACCCGTACCTGGTACGATATGAGACCTTTTTTTCGACCCTTTTGGATAAAGAAAAAGGTTTCTTTGTCATCCTGCCAGAGGATTTTTTCCGGGATTCCGCTGCCAAATATCCCGTGCTCTTTTTTCTTCATGGATATAACTTTCACCGGACAGGTGGATGGTGGAAGGTCTATTCTCCAGAAAAAGCAAAGAGACTACTATGTGAAGTGAAAGAGGAGGAATATCATTGGCTTTTTCACGAGGATATTGCCGTCATCGCCTATGCGATGGCGGATTCGAAGAATCGAACTTATCGAGATTTAGAGAGATCACTGGAGGTGCGGTTTCAAGAACTTTCTCAATTTTGGGGGCTTAGCAAGGGAGATTACACCCCTAAAGAGATTGCCCGATCGATTGTTTCACATAATCTTCATCCTCAAAAAAATCTGAGCGATCCATTCCACTCTATCCAAAAAATGATCCTTGTCCTTCCTGATGGGGACAATGGATTTTATACTGATGAGAATGAGGGGAAAAGGCTCTTCCCTGGAACTACAAGTCAGAAGGCATGTGATGATTTTAATCGGGGAGAAAGCATGAATTATTCGCTCTTTCCCTTCCTTCATATGAAGCCCGGGGCCCTTGGAAAACA
This sequence comes from Syntrophaceae bacterium UBA2188, assembly GCA_002327985.1. Classification (GTDB taxonomy): domain Bacteria; phylum Desulfobacterota; class BSN033; order BSN033; family UBA1163; genus UBA1163. Next base: position 2,396 of record DCVM01000032.1, read on the forward strand.
CGAATCTTATTTTCTCGAACTGCTCCAATACATTGAGTCTCATTCTCCTTACAGGGGGAGACTTCTCCCCAAAAGGGGGATAAATGGGAATTCAATGGGGGGATTTGGAGCGCTAAAACTTGGTTTAAAATACCCCCATCTTTTCCAATCCATCAGCAGCCAGAGCGGACTCCTTGACATCGAACTTCTCAAAGATAAGTGGATGCTGAAGATGGTTCTCCCCGAATTTTTAGAAGTGTTCGGTCGGCTTGAGCCAAACAAACTTCCTTCCGATTCTTCTTTTGATATGAAACATATTCAGGCGAACAACCCTCTATCCCTGATTAAAAAGAAAGGAATAAACCAGTTACCCCAATGGCTCTATTTTGATTATGGTTCAAAAGAGGGGTTTGATAGGATTACAGAAGGAAATAAAAATGTTGAGAAACTGCTGAGAGAAGGAAGTCATGAGATCCCTGTCCAACCTTTTAATGGAAAATCCGGACATAACTACCAATTCTGGCGCAGTCGTTCAGGGAATATCCTCCGGCATCATTCTGATATATTTCAAAAAGTCTCTCATCCCAGGTATTAGGTGAGTGAGACGAGAGAGGCGAGATTGCCAAATGACCCCCTATTTCCCGAAGGGTGTCCTGAAACCGATTATTTGTTGACCAATGCTCCTGAGAGATAAGGCTTTCTGGGGAACGCGTTGTTAAGTATTGATTTATGGGATTCGACATTCCATTGTAATCATTTAAATTAATTAAGAATTTCTAAAATTTTTATCGATTAATCTATGAATGGATCGTCCCTCCGCATACAGGCTCCCCTCTTTTTGAATATTCTATTATCTATTCCGTCTAAATAGACAAAAGGTTCACAAAGGAAGGAAGTGATTCGTATGAATAAAATGAAGGCAGCTATTTTAGGTTCCTCCTTGATATTTTTGCTAACTTTAAATGGGGTGCCGGCCATTTCTGCTGAACCGGAGTTAGGAGGAGGCAGAATCAGTCTTATTCAAGGTCAGGTACTCATCCAAAGTAAGGACGAAGGAGGCTGGACAGAGGCCTTCGTTAACTTTCCTATTATGGATGGAGACCGGATTATGACCGAACGGGATGGTAGGGTGGAACTCCATTTTAAAAATGGCACTTATGTAAGGGTAGGAGAAATTTCCCAATTAGACATGATTGCCTTAAACGGAGGTCGTGAAAAGGGTTTCATCCATCTTCATCAATTGGAAGGGAAAATTTATGTGAATCACCACCCTATCACTGAAGAAGCTTCTTCCCTCTTTGTGGATCTCCCTTATGGAGTTGTTTCTGCTTATGTTCCAACTAAATTCAGGATAGATTTAACTCCCTCTGAAGCAAGAATTTCTGTTCTGGAGGGGAGCGTTGAATTGATGAGGGATGGAAAACCGATTTCTTTAACCCAGGGAAAAACTCTCATTGCCCAGGAAGGGGGCTATGCAGAGGTTGCAACCCTTTACAGGAAAGATGAATGGGATCAGTGGAACGAGGCAAGAGACTATGAACTTCTTCAACGACGATATGCCCAAAATTATCTTCCCTCTGAACTTGAGCCTTATGGATATGAGATGGAAGGGAATGGTAGATGGGTTTACACCCCTGAATATCAATATGTCTGGGTCCCCACAGTGGTCGTCGGGTGGACCCCTTTCCATTATGGACACTGGGCATGGAGAAGAGGGGTCTATTGTTGGGTTCCACGGGAACCATGGGGATGGATTCCTTTCCATTATGGAAGATGGTTTCACCTCCATTCTCATGGGTGGGCTTGGGTGCCCCCTTTTCGTCATGCTGTCATTTGGCATCCAGGGGCAGTGGCCTGGCAAATCGGTTCCACCTATGTTTCATGGGTTCCTCTGGCGCCGGGTGAAATTTATTATGGGCATGGTGATTATGGCCCCAATAGTGTCAACATCAATCGGGTGAGTATCAACATTCAGAAAAATGTGTATATCAATGCTCAAGTAAAGAATGCAGTAGTCACCGTTCACGGAGATTCTTTCAATAAGAGAAACCCATCGAAAATCACTTCGGTCGAAAATCCATTCCTCAAACCGGCAAAGGTATCCGGTCCCCCAACAGGAAAACCTGTTTTGCTTGAGGGGAAGAAAACCCCGGTACGACCCGTGCAAGAGTCTTTTGAAAGGATCCAGCAAGAAGTAAGGCCATCACCTAAAGTGATTAACCAGAGGCAGATTGTGGAAGGTCGGGATAAGAAAGTCGGCAGTGACACAGCGCGAAATCAAGTTGAAAGGATTGAATGGTTTAATCGTCAAACAGGTTCCACTCAGGAAAATGGGGTGAAAAAGGAATCCACTCCAGTGCTACGGAGAGAGAACGTCAAGAAAGGGAGTTCGGTTCCTAACGGTGGGAGCAGTAGAAATATACCGAATGTTTCTCCCTACCCCCAGAGCACTCCAAACCAAAATGTTTCGACGAGTACCAACCAAGAACGATTGGAAAGAATGAGACCGTCTAATTCCAATCAAGGAAATCTTGAACGGAGAGTTCTACCTTCTCCTCAGGTGGGAGAAAGGACTCAGGTTAAAAGTCCAAATCCAATCGTACAGAGTCCACAGAGGAATACATCGGTCAATATTAATCAAAATCGTTTTGAAAGAGCAGAACAGCAGAATGCCTTCCCAGGAAGTGTTGGGAAAAATCAATCTTCCTTTCCGAGCCAAGAGGGAACAAGGGTCGAAAGTTCTACTCCTGTTCATGAAGTTATGAAAAATAGAGGAATGTCAAGCAATCTCCCCAGTCAGATCCAGTCTTTTCCTCAACGGCAGGAGGGAAGAGCCAATGCTGCAAGACCTTCTTTACCCGAGGTGAGATTGCCTTCCGCTCCAGCATCAACAGGACAAGTGATTCAACCTAACCGTGGATCAACAGGAGGATTCTCGGGGCCATCCCCCATGAGGTCTTTTCGTTAAAAATTACGGATCCATTAGAAGCCGTCTCAATTTTTCTTTATCGATGCCGAGACGTTCCCAATTTTCAATATAGACGGACTTTCCCCTTTCATCGTAAGGATCGATCAGAACTTTTCTCAGGAAGAATGAAGAATTTTTAGAGTGGCATTCTCTGCAGCCCTTCGCACCGATGACCTCCGGCCCTGACCTCACATTATGGCTAAGAGAGATGTTAAGGACTTCGGCCTGATCGTGTTTGATCTTTTCCACCTCTCCTTTTTTATTCAACTGATAAAGAAACCCGCCTTTCATCAAAACAGGGTGAGTGGCGATGGGATTTCCGAATTTATCCTTCCCCTTTAGGACCTTTAAAAAAGCTTTGATCTCATCAATGGAATTGACTTCAGGGATTCCATCTCTATTGTCATCTCTGAGGGAAGGTTTTTTCAACTCCTTTATCTTCCAAAGGGAGATGGCTTTCACGACATTGGTCTTTGGATCGAAGTCTCCCCAATAAATGACGGCTAATGATTTAACAGGGATAATTCTACCTTTCCATCTTGTCATAGCAGGATACCAAATATGGGAATCTACTCCAGGGATAGACTTTTTGGGATCCAGGGGATCATTGGAGAGAAATTTTGATGTGTCATAGATGATGGTTCCTCCTGTTGAGGCATATTCATAAATGAGGTCTGCCATGGCATTCTGGAAAGGAATATGACAAGTCTGACAGGCGATTCGTTTCAGATGACGTGGGGAGAAGGGATGTCGATATTGAGGTGCCTTTTTATCCTTGCCTCTGTAATGACAGTCTTCACAGGAATGCATGCTATTGTTCAAGTCATTCCGAACGGATTCTTGAAGGGTATCTCCCTTAGCGAAGTGATGTTCCTTGTTACCTGGATGGCAGTCAATACAATGGAGACCTTTGGCTTTATGGATATCGGTTTCTGGACTCCACTGACGACCTCTCCTTGTTCCATCGGCTACGGCATGGCATGACCAACAATTCTCTTCAGGGGGTATTCTTACAATTTGAAGATGAAGGTTTTCAAAATCAGCCACCTCTTTTTTTGTATAATTCACTGTGACTTCATCAGCTTTTAAATTTCCAGACTCATCCTGTGAGAGTTTCATATTCACCCACCCAGCTCCCACTGTAGGCCCGTATTTAAAAAATTTCCCCCTCAGAGTGGCTCCCCTTTCTTTCCATTGGTACCCCTTTAAGTGGCAGATGAGGCAGTCGGCTTCACTGACACCACTTTGGTCCCAGGGGGCTCCGTCATTGGCATTTCCATGATTCAAAGAAGTATAGTCGCCATCCAGCGAAGGACTTTCTCCTGAATCTTGATAACCAAGTTTTTTGCTCTTTTCGTCATAGTAGAGTTGACCTTTTCGATCATACTCACCCCATCCCCCTCCAGGATGGCAGCCTCCACAATTCTGAACAAAAGAAAAAGAGGAGTGATCAATTTCAGAGAGATTTTGATTGACTTTTTTAGCCAACCGGCTTAAATTCATAGAGGCAATCCAGTACTTTCCATACATCCCGGTGGACAGATTCCAGGGATACTTCGGGTCGAATGTGTCGCTGATCACAATTTTCCTAGTCCCATCGGTCCGGCCTTGCTGAAAATGGTAGCCATTTGTTATTTGATTATAATCATGACACCCCCCACAAGTTTTTTTTGGGCTGTAAGGCACATGTCTCTCAAGGGTGAGGGGATTTCCATCAAACCCATAAAGAATAATTTTTTTATGGATGGAATTCTGGGATAAAAGCGAAGCCGTAGGAAACAAGAGGAGAGAGAGGGTGGAAAAAATGGCTAAAAAAGACATTCCAATTCTTTTCAGAGAGGGTACCTCTGTCCATATGAATTTTTAACCCAGAGTCCCAGTATATTAACACAAGGAGGTAGAAGCAAGAAATTAATTCTTTTTTTAAAATATTTCTTGACAAAGATAAATTATATTGTTATTTATAATAAGTTAATTTCTTTATGGTCTTACATCCACTAATGTAACTCATTGATTTTCCAGTCTATATATCAGGAGGAAGAGTTCAATCAGAAAAATAGGATTTAGAGTCGGAGAGGTTCCCGAGCGGCCAAAGGGGACAGACTGTAAATCTGTTGGCGATGCCTTCGGAGGTTCGAATCCTCCCCTCTCCACCAGTTTTATTTTATAGAAATGGGATGGAGGATGAGGACCTTTCCCCGACGTAAGGAGGGGAATTAGGTTCGGCGACCGGAGGGAGGCGGAGAGAGCGAAGCGATCGAGCACATCCTCCCCTCTCCACCAGGATTGCCAGCGATTGGTTTTCTGAGCGATTAAACCTTATCATTTAATTTATCATGAATGATTTGAACCCTCCAAGCTGGTTCCATAATCTCCTTCAGTGAGAAGATGACAGAAAGAGAGGGTCGTTTTCATGGGAGCCTTTTGACTTAAATAACGCAAAAAAAAGTTCAATGATTGGATATTACCCATTGTTAAAGTTTTATTCTTATCTAAATGCGGGAGTAGCTCAGTTGGCAGAGCATCAGCCTTCCAAGCTGAGGGTCGCGGGTTCAAATCCCGTTTCCCGCTCCAATATGAGGAATCGACGGAACGGCGGCCCACGTAGCTCAGTCGGTGGAGCACTTCCTTGGTAAGGAAGAGGTCACCGGTTCGATTCCGGTCGTGGGCTCCAGAAAACCCTTGAGCAGGAGGTTCGTGCTCGATGGCGAAGGCCAAGTTTGAACGGACGAAGCCGCACGTGAACGTTGGGA
>DCVM01000072.1:0-5539 GCA_002327985.1 Syntrophaceae bacterium UBA2188
AAAGGGGCTTTTAATAAACTCCGGAAATTTATCTGGTGGTGGCTTAATTATATAGAAAAAAATCCTGGATATGGCTCCATAGTCTTACTTGAGTTGAAGACGAGTAAAACTTATGTATCTAATGAAGCCTATCAAGCGGCAAGGAATTTTTATAAAATTGTCCTTGACATTATTAAGGAAGGCCAAGAGGAAGGAAGTATAAAAAAAGAAATCAACATCTACTTGGCCCGTAGCATTTGTGTTGGGGCTATTGAACATATCATTATCCGGTGGCTACTGAAAGAAAGAAAATATTCTCTGACCCAATATGCCGACGAATTAGCAGACCTCCTTGTAGATTCCCTAAAGAAAAATGATCTGGATATATCTAAAAAACAGACAGAATGAGCAGATGGTGGAAGGCCATTTTTATAATAAAGGTCAAATCTTCGATTTAAACACCAAGAAAACAAGAAGAGAATATAAGTCAGTGAGGCAGGATTGGAGGGGATTTAATGCGATCATGCTATTTTAGCGACCTGGAGGGTATTATTGAGTTCGAATATCTCGAGCCGAAAACGACAAAAGAAGCCTGTTCTTTGCTTTCTCAACATCAGGAAAAAGCAAAAATAATCGCAGGGGGTACAAAATTATTAGCTTCGATGAAACAAAGAGAAATCAATCCCCAATATCTCATTAACCTGAAGAGTATACCCAATCTCGAATATGTTAATTATGACGATGAGGAGGGATTAAAAATTGGTGCATTAACGACATTGTTTGAGATAAGCCAGTCGTCTTTAGTAAATGATAAAGCTACAATCCTTGTTGAAGCTGTCCAACAAAGAACCCCAGTTATGAACAGGACCAGATGGGCTTATTATATGGCCACGATTGGCGGGCATCTTTCTCATCCGGTCTACTCGGCAGATATTGCTCCAACATTAATCATATTAGGAGCAAAAGCAGTCGTGGAAGGGGTCAAAGGATGGAAGACCGTAGCTTTGGAGGATTTTTTCGATAAAACTGGCGTACCCACTTTTCAAAATGATGAGGTGCTTACTGAGATTCGAATTCCAAAGCAGTCTGCTGAGATGGGACTCGTATATATGAAAAGTAGTAGTAGCCCAGATACTCATGCACTCAACGTGGCTGTGTTACTTCAATTAGACGCAAAACATGTAAATATAGAAGAGCTCAAAATAGTGGCAGGGGGGATTGCTCCTTATCCCTTAGAAGCTCACGGTGCAGAAGGAATCATGAAGGGTAACCAGATAGACAATGATTTGATAGAAGAAACGGCCCACGCTGCTGCGAAGGAGGTGGGCGAAGGATGTGATCCAGAAACGCAGGGGAGAGCTAAAGAATTAATCGAGGAAGCCATAAGACAAGCTGTAGATCGCGCTATCGGTGAATTCGCCTTAGGTTATTAACAATTCTTCTTCTGTGCTATCTATAATGTCATTTATTGTTAAGCTTTTAAGAGGACTTTATACAAAGAGAGGGAAATAGAAAGTAATGAAATGTTTATATGGTAGGCAAGAATGTACATTTCTGAAAAAAAAGAAGTGCCCGAGGGAAAATGAATGTCTGTTTGCAGGAGAATTGAAAACGAAAATGAAGCAAAAAGTGAAGAAAGGAGGGGTTGAGCGAAAGAATGGTGATACAGGAGAAATTCGTCGTCAAGGCACCGATCAAGAGGGTATGGGAATTTGCAATGAATCCAGATGAGATAGGCCATTGCGTTCCTGGATGTGAAAAAATCGAAAAGATGGACGAAAGACGGTATCTCACCGTCGTGCATGCAGGGGTAGGCCCAATCAAGGTGCGATTTAAATTCATATCGACCATTACTGAAATGGATGAACCCAAGCATATCCATTTAGTGTCACAGGGAGAAGATCTGGGAAAAGCCGGAACCTTTACGCAGACCAGTGATGTTGACCTAAGGGAAATTGCAGAGGATGAAGTAGAGGTTTCCTATGTATCCAATATCAATGTGGTGGGTCGACTCGCCACATTTGGTGAAAGGGTGATGAGAGCCCAAGCGAAAAAAATAGGAGAACAATTTATTCGGTCTTTTAAAGAAAAAATTGAGGCCAAAAAGGAGATCAAACCATGAGAGACTTTGAATATCTTCCAACGAAAACCATTCAGGAGGCTTGCTCTTTAATCTCTCAATACAAAGATGAAGGGAAGGTCCTTGCAGGAGGCCAATCGCTCATCACCCTCCTCAGGCAGAAACTGATCAGCCCTTCCTATTTAATTGATATAAAAGGCGTATCCGAACTTGACTACCTCACCTTTGATGAAAAAAAAGGCCTCAGGATGGGGGCCTTAACGACTCATAGAGCCATCGAGAAATCTTCTCTCATCCAAAGCAAGTATCCTGTTCTCTCCGAGATGGAGAAGAGTGTTGCCTCGGTGCAAACCAGAAATTGGGGCACGATCGGTGGAAATCTTTGCAGTGGGGATCCAATCGGAGACCCTGCCCCCTCCCTGATCGCACTGAACGCAAAATTAAAAATCGTCAGTTCAAGAGAAGAGAAAACAATTCCTCTGGAGGAGTTTTTCACGGATTACTTTACCACCATACTCGAACCCGATGAAATCTTGACGGAGATTCAGTTGCCCCCCCCGGTCGCTTATACTGGAGTGGTCTATATGAAATTTAGTACTATTGAAGCAGGAATAAAAATTGTATCAACATCTACCTCCATGATCCTCGCTTCGGATAAGCAGACTTGTAAGGATGCGAGAATTGTGATGAGTGCGGTAGCACCTGTCCCCTTTAACGCCAAAAAAGCGGGAGAATTATTGATAGGGAAAAAGATCAATGATGATCTGATCGCAGAAGCGGCTCAGTTGGCTTCAGAGGAGACGAATCCAACCTCTGATGTTCATGCTTCCGCCGAATTCCGCAGGGAGATCGCGAAGGTGTTGGTCAGGAGAGCCGTCAAAGAAGCCTTTGAGAAAGCCAAAAGGACTTAATTTTTATCGAAGGAGGTAACATCCATCATGGAGATTGCAAAAAAAATATTGAAGGTAAAAGTTAATGGGAGACCTTACGAATTGTTGATCAAACCTAAGACCACTTTGTTACAACTTTTAAGGAATGATTTAGGCCTCACAGGCGTAAAGCAGGCCTGCATGGATAATTCCTGTGGAGCCTGTACGGTCATCGTCGACCAGATGGCAGTCAAGGCCTGTTCTGTGTTGGCCTTACAGGTCAATGGAAGAGAGGTGACGACCGTTGAGGGATTAGCTTCCAGAGATGGGAAATTGCACCCTCTTCAACAAGCCTTTCTGGATTATCACGCCTTCCAGTGTGGGTTTTGTACGCCGGGGAAACTGATGTCTGCTAAGGCCATGCTCGATGAGAATCCTCATCCTAATGAGGAGGAGATTCGAAGGGATATGGAAGGAAACCTGTGTCGGTGCACGGGGTATACACAATATATTGATGCGATCAAGGCGGTAGCACAGAAAAAGGAGGGAGTGAAATGACAGAATATTCTGTTGTCGGCAAACCATTGTCTCGAGTGGATGGCATTGCAAAATTAACCGGGCAGGCCAAGTACACAACCGATATTGTTCTTCCAAATATGGTTTATGGAAAGCTTTTAAGGAGTCCCCATCCCCATGCAAAGATCGTCAACATCGATATTAGCAAAGCGGAAAAATTACCTGGTGTTGAGGCCGTGATTACGGGGAAGGACACCTGGGGGATTCGCTACGGTTTTGTGGATACGCCGACTTACCCAGCAGAAGAGCGTCCCTTGGCCGAGGATAAAGTTCGGTTTGTGGGTGAAGCCGTGGCAGCGGTTGCGGCCGTCGATCCTGATATTGCGGAAGATGCTTTGGACCTCATCGAGATAGAGTATGACCCCCTTCCCGCCGTTTTTGACCCTGAAGAGGCAATGAAGGATGGGGCGCCCCAAATTCATGGAGAGATCACCCGGACGACGAGTTGTGCCTGGGAGGACTGGGGAGTGGCGAGAAAATCACATTCTTACACTCCGGTCAACAATGTGGCAGGAAGGGTTCTCATTTCCTATGGCGATATTGAGAAAGGATTCTCCGAAGCAGATCATGTTCGTGAGGACCGGTTTTGGAGCCCTGCCACATCGCATATGGCCATGGAGCCCCATACGATTGTAGCCAACTATGACCCTTTTACTGGAAAGCTTGACGTATGGCTCAATCACATGGCTTATGAGTTAAAAAGATACTGGCTCCACAAAACATTGGAAATTCCCATACAGAAAATAAGGGTCTATCAAACCTACATCGGAGGGGCTTTTGGGGGGAAAGCAGTCATCTTTGACTTTGAAATCCTTGCTAGTGTCCTCTCAAGAAAGCTTGGAAGACCAGTGAAGATAGAACTGACCCGGGAAGAGGTCTTTTCTTCCTGCCGAAACAGCATTCGTTTCGACACAACGGTAAAAACAGGAGTGAAGAAAGATGGAACAATCGTTGCGCAGCAGGTAAAAGTCATCGTGGATGCGGGCGCTTATAAAGGGAGCGCGGCAGTGGCCATGTTCCTGAGTCACCAGTTCTCTGAGCCCTGCTTTAATCGGCGTAATGTCAGACATGAAGGAGTTGCGGTATACACCAACAAAAACTTCGGTTTTGCGAAACGTGGGCATGGTGCCCCACAAAACCGTTTTGCCGTGGATTCCCAAATCGATATGATATCCGAAGATTTAGGGTTAGACCCTGTAGAGGTCATCCTAAAAAATCTCAGGAAGAAGGGGGAGGTCCTTCCTAACGGTGACAAATTAGAAAGTTATGGTCTTCCCAAGTGTGTCCAGTTAGCGGCTGATGCCATTGATTGGAAACAAAAACGCGGGAAACAAAGAGATAAAAACCGGGGGGTCGGCATTGGAATCAATGGGATGTTTAGTGGGTCTGGATACTGGCCTTTTGCCTGTGCTGCAATTGTCAGGCTTAATCATGACGGCACGGTCACCCTGATGGAGGGGGATTGCGAATTCGGTCAGGGGGCCGATACCACCTATTCCCAAATTGCAGCCGAAGAACTGGGGTTGCCCTTAGGCGATGTGAATCTGATCTCCGGGGATTCAGAACTTTGCCCGATGAACTACAGTAATTTCCTGAGTGGCGGAATGTTTGTGGGTGGAGGGGCGGTATGGGTCGCAGCTCACGACTTAAGACTGAAGATTTTAAAAGTTGGAAGTGAACTGTTGAAGGCGAAAATGGAAGATTTGGATATGAAAAACCGCTCTGTCTTTATTAAGGCAAAACCTGAGAAATCCCTCACTTTTGGCGAAATTCTTAGATATAACGTTCAAAAACATTTAGGAGATCCTCTGATCGGGATGGGATACAAAAAGGCTGTACCGGAAATAGAATTTTACCCCAGTTTATCAAAGGGAACGGGAAGATTTACAGACGCCTACGGTCTCGCTGCGGCTACCGCAGAAGTAGAAGTGGATCGAGAGACAGGCAGGGTCAAAGTTCTCAAGATTTGTATTGCTGATGATTGCGGTTATGAAATCAATCCAGCCTCTATCTATGGCCAGATGGTGAGCCAGGC
>DCVM01000072.1:5619-11389 GCA_002327985.1 Syntrophaceae bacterium UBA2188
GGGAAGGAAGCCGGGGAGTGCGCTCGGGCTGCTGTGATTCCGGCCATTGCGAATGCTATCTATGATGCAGTGGGGGTGAGAGTTCACAGAGTACCCATTACTCCAGAAAAATTACTCAATGCATTGAAGGCAAAGGAAGGACGAAGGTAATCAGTTTTATAGGACTCTATAAAGAGGACAAAATTCTTCAAATGCTTTCGAGAAAGGAGCTTGATCGATATTATAGACAAATTATATTCCCGGATTTTGATGTGAGAGGACAGGAAAAGTTAAAGAATTCTCATATTCTTATTGCCGGTGTTGGGGGTCTGGGGAGTCTATCCTCGACTTACTTAACCCGGGCAGGTATCGGCCACATTACCCTTGTCGACAATGACCATGTTGAGCTCTCGGACTTAAATAGGCAGATTCTCTATCAGGATGAGAATATCGGAGAGAGGAAAGTCGATTCGGCTCACAAGAGGTTATTAGAGATGAACCCCCATGTAGAGATAACACCCATTTTTGAAAAGATCCGGAAAGAAAATGTTTTGAGTATCGTCAAGGGGGCTCAGGTTGTGGTCGACGGTCTGGACAATTTCGAGACACGATTTCTTCTAAATTCAATTTGTGTCAAGGAAAATATTCCTTTTATTTATGGAGGGATTGATGGATTAAATGGCGCCATCATGACGATTATACCCAACAAAACACCCTGCTTAACCTGTCTGTTTAAAAACACCCCTACCGAAAAGAAAGATTTTCTTCCCGTATTTGGCTTTGTCCCTGGATTGATTGCAAGTCTCCAATCAATGGAAGCGATCAAACTATTGGCAAATATTGGCACCCCTTTAGCTGGAAAGCTGCTGTTATTTGACGGAAAAACAGGAGAATTTCTCTTATCCAAAACAAATAAAGACAACGATTGTCCAGTATGCGGAAAATGAGAGATTGGAGTTCAAAATTATGGTAGTGAAAGTTAAGACCAATTTTTTTGGCCAGCCAGAGCTCGAAATGGGAAATCCCACATTGAGAAAGATATTGTTAGAGTTATCGAATAAAACAAAATTTTCTATATTCGACCCCGTCAGCAACCAAATCCATGGGGAATTTAAAGTCTACCTCAATGGAGTTGAACAGGAAGATACTTCCCATGGAATTGACACAGATCTGAAAGAGGGAGACAAGGTTGAAGTGACACTGGTCGTATTATCGGGAGGATGAACTGACGACTTTATGGTATTAATTTTAGACTGGTTTCGCTAACAGAAATTTTTTTGAATTCGAGGAGAGATGAAATATGGAAAAAGTGATGATGTGGAAGCCGGAGTTGGAGACCATGCCAAGAGAGAAACTATTGGAGCATCAACTTCAGCTATTTAGAAAGCAGATGGCCTATGTCTATGAGCGGGCACCCTTCTACCGAAGGAAGTTTGATGAGGCCGGGGTGAGGCCCGAACATATTAAGACGTTAGAAGACGTGAGTAAAATTCCTTTTACGGTCAAGGACGAATTGAGGCGGAGCCAGGAAAAATCTCCCCCCTTCGGAGACTTTCATTGTATCTCTCCAGAACAGGGGGTGAGGGTCTTCCAGACCACTGGGACGACTGGAATTCCGGTAAGGTCTTTATTAAGTAAAAAAGACTGGTTAGAAGTCTATTATGACCAGTTTATGTACTTTATGTATGGGTACGGAATTACCAAAGCCGATTCCATTTTCATCCCCTTCAATTATGGACTCTACTTGGCCTGGTGGGGAATTCATTCATCGTTTGAGCAAGGAGGCGTTCTCGTCATTCCGGGTGGCGGGCAGAGTTCGGAGGACCGTATCAAAAATATCCTTGAATGGAAACCCACCGTCGTTTGTGGAACACCCACTTACATCCTTTTCCTCGGGGAGACGGCTAAGAAAATGGGTGTGGATCTATCTAAGACCACTGTTCGAATTGTCATTACGGCCGGAGAACCGGGGGCCCAGGTTCCATCCACTAAAAAATTGATTGAGACCACCTGGGGAGCTAAAAATTATGATGACATTGGTTCCACAGAAATTTCAAACTTCGGTTTTGAATGTGTGGCTCAGATGGGAACTCATATTATTGAAAGCATGTTTCTTGTAGAGGTAATTGATCCAGTAACGGGCAAAACCCTTGGTCCTAGCCAGGAGGGAGAACTGGTGCTCACAAACCTTTGCTGTGAATCCATGCCTTTGATACGATGGCGGATGGGCGATGTCGTTAAAGTCGATATTAAGAAGTGCGATTGTGGACGGACATTCCTTCGACTGGAGGGAGGAATCATCGGCCGGGCAGATGACATGTTTCAATTTGGAGGAGTCAATATCTTTCCCTCAGCCATTGAGAATTTCGTTCGTGAGACAAAAGAGTTCTCAAATGAATATCAAGTCATCGCCCCTAAAATGGGCTCAGGAAAACATCTCAGGATTCGGGTCGAACCCTCTTCTCCCTCTCTTTCAAAAGAGGAGATGGATCGAGCAGTGAAGGCCTTCAAAGAAATTTTCAAATTTCGAATTGGTGTCAGTCCAGATGTAGAAGTGGTTAAGATCGGTGAACTTCCCCGATTTGAGGGCAAAGCCAAACGAGTGATCAGGGAGACGTAAAATAGGAACCCATTAAATAGAAAGGAGGTGAACCTTATTGAATTGATTTAAGCCGATTCCATTTATACCACCTTGTCTGAAGATTAGTGTTGATTTTTTGGGAATGGCATAATAGCATAGCAGAAAACTTTTGAAGGAGGTCCATATGAAAAACAAAGCATTGGTAGATCGTATTGGCATAAAGTTACTCCTCATATTAAGCATCCTCCCCTTTATTTGTATTCTATCCCCTAACCTATCAACAGCTCAGTCCATTGTACTCGGTGTCCCTATTTCCCGGGGATATCCAGATGGGGTGGATGCAGAGCGAGGAATCACTTTGGCAGTAGAAGAAATTAATGCCAAAGGCGGAATTAACGTAGCTGGAACAATGCGTCCATTGAAACTTGAAATAAGCGACACCCGTGACCTTGAACCAGGTGTCCCGGTGGCAGAGGCACTTCTGGCAGTGGAAAGATTAATTATAGAGAAAAAGGCAAATTTTATTGTGGGGGGTCCTATCCGGTCAGAGGGGGCTCTGGCAGCAATGGACGTATTGTCTAAACACAAGACCGTGTCAATCCTCTCCGCAGGAGTTTTAAGCCCTGCTTACCACAAGCGGATCGCTGAGAATTACGATAAATATAAATATTGCTTTAGAACCACGGGGAGTGTCGTCCCTATGATAGGAGGGGCAATTGGGACGTTTGAGTCGATTAAAGCTAAAAAAGGGTTTGACAAAGCTTTTATTATGGTGCAGGATGTCGCCCATGCTCGAGCGGCTGGAAATGCTCTGAAAGAAGGACTTGAAAAAAAGGGATGGAAAATCATTGGCTATGAGATCTATCCCACTGGAACGACCGACTTCTCTGTTGGACTATCCAAAGCCAAGGACGGAAAAGCACAGTATTTGATCCCGTGGTTTGATATGCCTGAAGTCTCGATTTTGATGAAGCAGTGGTATGATATGAAAGTGCCGACGTTACCCATTGGTTACATTCATGCCCTTCAGGATGAAGGGACATGGAAAGCCACTGATGGTAAAGTGGCAAGCTCCGTTGTTCTCTATGCCAAGGCAGGTTCGGTGGCGACCCAGGCCATTCCCATGAGCGAGACCTTCGTTTCCGGCCACAAGAAGAAGTACGGAATAGAGCCCAGGTCAGAATGGACATCGACCAGTTATACAGTAGTTTACATTCTAAAAGACGCCATCGAGCGGGCCAAGAGCCTTGAACCCGATTCCATCATCGCGGCCTTAGAAAAAACCGACATGATGGGAACTTACGGCAGGGTAAAGTTTGATCCAAAGAGTCACCAAATTATTGAGAACGGTGACCCAAAAGAGACTGCTGTAGGCATGTGGGCCCAATGGATAGACGGCAAGAGAGTGGTTGTCTTCCCAGATAAAATAGCGACTCGAAGTTTAGAGCTGCCCCCCTGGATGAAATGAGTCGAGATGAATATATTTATTTTTGGGCTCGTTAACAGTATTATTTTAGCTTTAATCGCCAGTGGTTTTGCCTTGGTCTATGGTGTCAGCCGATTAGCTAATTTCGCTCATGGTGCACTGTATATCTTGGTAGGATTTGCCACTTGGCTCTTCTTAAACCGGTTAGGGATAAACTACATCGTATCAATACTCCTTTCTATCATTATTGTGTCGGTTATTGGCGCTGGGATCTACCGTTTGTTCCTTATCCGGGTCAAGGGTATGCCGGCATCTGAGATTATTGCTTCTTTAGCCTTGGGCATAGCTATTATGGAGCTGTTCCGCTGGAGGGGGTTTATAAGCGAAGCTTATATGCTCCCTCCTTTCGTTAAGGGTTCGGTAAGTATAGCCGGAGTGATGATCGATTGGCAGCGGCTCATCATCATCGGCGTGGGCTTGGCCATGATGTGTTCTTTATGGCTGTTTACTCACTATACTAAAGTTGGCCTATCTCTTAGGGCGATCGCTCAAGATAAACATGCCAGTATGATGTCAGGGATCGAGCCGGATCGAACCGCGGTGATATCTTTAGCTATTGGATCAGCATTAGCCGGAGTCGCTGCTGTCGTCATCCTCCCTCTGGGTAATATAACCGTAGAAACAGGATATATGGTTCTAACCAATGCCATAGCCGTGTGTATTATCGGAGGACTTGGGAGTTGGGCGGGTGTCTTCGCCGGGGCTTTTCTGTTAGGTTTTGCTGAAATATTGACTGCAGCCTTTATCGGACCACAATGGCAAATGGTGGTCGTTTTGCTATTCATTATTCTTACATTGATACTCAAACCTTCAGGACTTCTTGGAAAACAAAAGGAGCTTGAGGAAAGGGTTTAATAATTGGATCAAAAAATAGGACGCAATGAAAGATTAGACCGGGGTATTAAAGTTCGAACGGAGGGCATCTATGCCATTTCCTCATGGAAGGGGATGGCCTATGCCTTACTTCCAACATTTTCTTTTGTCTTGGGAATGCTGATCCTTCCTTTGATCGTCCCATCGATGACATGGCAAAGGATAATGACCATTTCCTGTATTTTTGCTTTGTTGGCTTTAAGTTTTGATTTTCTGGCTCATTTCGTCGGAATCGTCTGTTTAGGGGGAGCATTCTTTACAGGAGTGGGTGGATATATATCTGGGGTTCTAAATTCCGCATTTGGGTTACCAATGGTCATCACCATTCCTATCGCCACCATCGCAGGAGGGGCCATTTGCACTCTTTTTTTAATTCCCTGCTTGCCAATACGAGGCATTTACTTTGCCATAGTGAGCCTGATGTACCCGATACTATTTCATAGGGTGATTCAGGCTCTCAATATTTTCGGTGGCACGGATGGTTTGCCTGGGCTGGCTACTTTCCCGAATATATGGGTTGAGCTATACTTCATCATACCCATGACTCTCCTTTTCACCTTCGGTCTGAGAAGATTAGTGAACGAAGACTTTGGGATTGTATTGCGTGCCATAAAAGATAATGACCAGGCCGTCAGGGCCTCTAATATCAATATCGCCTGGTATAAAACGAAAGCAGTATTTATAGCCTCAGCGATAGGTTGCTTTGCAGGTGCTTGTCTTGCCCACCTTTACGGTTGGGTGGGTTTATCCTTATTTGCTTTAGATTTTTCCATATTCCCCATTGCTGCTACCGTGGTGGGAGGGGCAGGTACTTTGGTAGGTCCCATCATAGGAGCTTTCATCTTGGCTCC
>DCVM01000072.1:11437-12537 GCA_002327985.1 Syntrophaceae bacterium UBA2188
GTGAACAAATCATTTGGTGGGGTGAAAGCCGTCGACAATGTAAGCTTTAACGTCTTCAAAGGCGAAATTCTCGGCATTATCGGCCCCAATGGCTCAGGGAAAACCACATTAGTCAACCTCATCACTGGTTTTGTTAAAGCAGACTCGGGAGCGGTATTTTCAGAAGGAACGAAACTTACAGGATTAACACCTGATAAAATTGCCGGTCTCGGGATTGTCCGCACCTTTCAGATACCGAGACCATATCACTCCTTATCTGCTGTTAAAAACTTAGTGGTCCCGTTGTATTCCTCGAGGATTATGCGCACCATTGGAGGTAAGCTGGGAGATAGAGATACCGTCGCCTTGGATATCTTAGAGGAAATTGGCTTTGAGCGTGACGCCCACGTTCCGTATAAACTCGCCTCTGCCTTTTCTGAAGGCTATCTCAAGCGCCTCGAGTTAGCGAGATGTCTTGCCCTGAGACCTCATGTCATTATCATGGATGAGCTTTTCTCGGGTTTGAGTGTCAGCGAGATTGCAGCAATGATTCCTTTGGTAGAGAGACTCCAGATGAATGGGATCACCATCATGATGGTGGAGCATAGGGTAAGAGAGCTTTTCCAAATAGCGCAGCGGGTGATGGTGATGAATTTTGGAGAAAAGATTGGGGAGGATATCCCGGAGAAAATCCTTGAGAGCGAAATCGTCAAGCAGGCCTACCTGGGGGTAACGTAGAACCATGCTGGAAATCAAAAATCTCATGGTCTTTTATGAGAACGCTTTAGCCCTTAATAATGTGACCTTCGCCTGTCGAGAAGGCGAAATCACCGGGATGTTTGGACCTAATGGTGCAGGCAAGTCAACATTGATGTATACGATTTCAGGCATCATCTTAGACATGAAGAAAACAGAGATCATGATGGGTGGGGAAAGAATAACGATACTCGGTGAGATTCAATTCAGGGGGGAAGACACCATTCAGGTTAAGCCAAGCGAAAGAACCCGGAGGGGAATTGTTCTTTGTCCGGAAAGACGCCGAATTTTTCCTGAAAGTAGCACTCTTGAAAATCTGAAAATAGGTGGTTATTTAGCAACACGCCAAGAGGCAAAAAGAACTC
>DCVM01000056.1 GCA_002327985.1 Syntrophaceae bacterium UBA2188
GATGTCCTGAACGTTGTCAAATAGGCTATTAGCTATTTGCTATAAGCTATTTTTAGGATCTTATTGACAACGTCCATGGGGTTTTTTCCCAGCACCCGAACCATAGGCTCTTTGCCCACATCGCCCTCATCGTAGATGAAATCAGGGACACGCTTCATCTTTTTTAAGACTTCTCCAACGCCCCACTCCAAGGAAGATCCTTCTTTCTCCTTCAGTCTCTTCGGCTCAAGCTTCCGATCAAAATGACCAACGAGAAATCCTGTCTTTTCCAATTGTGCGACCATCTCTTTTGAATATCGAATATTCATGGCTGAAACATACTCAGGATCAAATTTCATGACCGTGAGAATAATGTTGGCCACATGCTGGGAGGCACCAAACTCCGGACCACTGTTGGTGGCCACTGAATCCTTGAATCGAACAATCCTCCCTGGAAAGGCAGCCACGTCAGCCATCCCTTCTGCATACGGCAGGGCATAGCCTAAATTGGAAGAAACCTCCGGGATGAGGTATCCCACTTTATTCTCCTTCAATACTTCCACTGCCTTCTTTAATTCCTGGATAACCGGATACCGCTCCATCTCCCTCAGGACATAGGCCGAAGGATTGGTGGGCCCTGTCCCTTTCCCGAGAGGAAGGCCGGCCCGAATGGCCATGCTGATGAACAACTTTGCTTTTCTCACTGCCTCCGGAACAGGCTCTCCTCTGGCCAACAAGGTGGCGATGGCCGAAGCAAAGGTACACCCGGTCCCATGGGTGTTTTTCGTCTTCATTCTCGGACCCACAACCTCAGCATAATTCTGCCCGTCGAAGAGAATGTCAATTGCCATTCCTTTTAAATGACCTCCCTTCACCACCACATTCTTAGCTCCAAGCTCCCAAATCCGAACTGCAGCCTTCCTCATCCCCTCCAGCGTATTGACCTTCCATCCAGTCAGAACCGATGCCTCCATGAGGTTGGGTGTGACAACCCATGCAAGGGGCAACAACCGTTTGATTAGCGCCTTCTGCGCATCCTTTCGAAGAAGGGGAGCTCCACTCTTGGAGACCATCACTGGATCCACCACCACGGTTTCTATCCCATACTGCTCAATTTTTTTAGCCACCACTTCGATGATCTCTTTATTGGCCAGCATCCCGGTCTTGATGGCATCCACCCCAATATCTGAAAGAACAGAATCGATCTGCCTCTCCACAAATCGAGCCGGAACTTCATGGATGCCTTGAACGCCAACCGTATTTTGTGCCGTGAGCGCAGTGAGAACACTCATCCCATAACCGCCCAGCAAGGTGATGGCTTTTAGGTCTGCTTGAATCCCTGCTCCACCCCCGGAATCCGATCCAGCAATCGTCAGAACTCGTTTCATTTTGAACTCCTCAGTTTATCCCCCTCACCCTATCCCTCTCCCGCCGGGAGAGAGGGGGATTTTTTGTAGTATTCTCATTATTCACCCTCCCCATTGATGGGGGAGGGTCGGGGTGGGGGTGAAAAAAACTATTTTTTCCTCAACTCCTTCATTATTAGCGAGGCTGCCTTCTCACCTGAAAGAAGCATCCCTCCGAAAACAGGGCCCATGCGGTACGACCCAAAGGTGGCATTGGCCGCCATCCCACATACATAGAGCCCTGGAAAGACCTCTCTTGTATTAACCATCGTATCCCTCTCCGCCGCCTCCGCCCACAAGGATTTCTCACCGACGATCTTACCTGTCTCGGTAAAAAGCTGAATGTCGTTCTTTTTTTGGAGGATGGCCACAACCTCCGTGGCATGACCGGTCGAATCTACCACAATTTTCGATTCGATGGTCAATGGATCCACATGCAAGTTAGCCATCTCCACGGCTGTCCAGTTAAGCACTAACCCGGTGACTCGATTCTCCCGAAGGATAAGATCCTCAGCGCTGACCAGATTAAAAATGGTCACTCCTGACTTCACCGCCTTTGAACAGAGTGTGGAAATGGCTTCAATCGAATCAGTGGTATAATAGCCTCTTTGATAGGGATAGGACCGAATCCCAAATTTATCCAGAATTCTCTTTCCTTCTTCCTGAACCACAATTTCATTAAACATCATCCCCCCACCCCACATGCCCCCTCCAACCGAAAGCTTCCTTTCAAAGAGAGTGACCTTAAACCCTTTTCTCGCCAGGAAATAGGAACAGACTAATCCGGAAGGACCTCCCCCCACCACCGACACATCCACGGAGAGGTTCTCTTTTAGTTTCTTGAAGTATCGGTCAATAATCGCCTGGGTAATCATTTTTTCATCAAGTGCCATGGGTTCCTCCTCGTATTTTGTCATTCCCGTGGAAACGGGAATCCAGACTTGTCCCTGTGGAAACAGGGAACCACTTTTTAACGACTATAGATTCCCCGCATCAAGTGCGGGGTAAACTCTGCTGGAGTTAACCCCACTGTAGAACGGGGTAGGAATAACAATAGAACAAAAAATAAAAGCCGTAATCCCAATGGAGGTATTACGGCTCTCTTTTCGTTCCCCGCTTCCCTTCGCTGGAATTACCCAAACAGGTTCGGAGGGTCTCCCTACTTTCAAAGTAGGGACTCTCAGCCCAATGAGCTCCCCTAGCAATGTTTTCAACTTATTTTACCGAAAGATTTAGGGGATGTCAATAAAAGCAAAAGCATCTCTTTTTCCGTGATGAATATTATGAATAGGTAAGGGGATAGCAAGAAGACAGGCACGCTGAGAAAGTTTAAGAGCGAAACCTCTTATCAATCTGATTCAACCATCGAAAAATCTATTCAAAACCTTTGTCTTTAATGAATACGATGGTTACCCTTACCACTGAAAACGACCGCAATTCTTAAACTTTCGAAGACCGGTCTGTCTTCTTGTACATTTCACAGAATTGGAGATGCCTCCAAAAAAGCCTGCCCTTGACCATAA
The DNA here is from genome assembly GCA_002327985.1 of Syntrophaceae bacterium UBA2188. Lineage (GTDB taxonomy): Bacteria > Desulfobacterota > BSN033 > BSN033 > UBA1163 > UBA1163. Next base: position 2,909 of record DCVM01000056.1, read on the forward strand.
ACTTGAAATGGGTCGTGGAAAGAGTTTAGGAAAACAGGAGAGTGAGTGCAGCAAAAATTATTTAGTTATTTCAATATATTATGACATATTCCCACCGATCGAGAGTAAAATCGATTTAACTTGTGAAAAAATTCTTGACTTTTTTATCTTATTTACCATATATTCAACCCGCAATTTGAGTGATCTGAGTTAATCTCATTAAAAAGAATAAATTTAACGGAGGGCTAAAAAATGGAATGGATCGGAGTTTCTTCAATCACTGGGATTATTGCATTACTTTTTGTCTTCTTCATCGCCAAAAAGGTGATGAGACAAGATCCGGGGACACCCCAGATGGTGGCTATTTCAGATGCCGTTCATGAAGGGGCCATGGCGTTTTTAAAAAGAGAGTATAAAGCCATTGCTATCTTCGCCATTATTGTCGCCATCCTCTTAGCGATTGGACTGAAAGGACAAGGATGGAATTTCTCTATTGCCACAGCCATATCCTATCTCATTGGAGCGTCCTGTTCCCTGATTGCTGGCTATGTCGGGTTGAGCATTTCGACAAGGGCCAATACCAGAACCGCTCAGGCGGCTACGAAGGGATTTAACCAGGCCCTGGGAGTGGCCTTTCCGGGTGGAGCGGTGATGGGACTCACAGTGGTTGGGTTAGGTCTCTTAGCCTTTTCTATCGTTTTTTTGATTTTGGGATATTTCGGTTCTGGCGAAATGGTGGCAAAGATGACCAGGGCCGCTGGAATCATTGCTGGTTTCAGCATGGGCGCCAGTTCGGTGGCTCTCTTTGCCAGGGTGGGAGGAGGAATCTATACCAAGGCCGCCGATGTGGGGGCTGATTTGGTGGGTAAGGTGGAGGCCGGAATCCCGGAGGATGACCCCCGCAATCCCGCAACCATTGCTGACAACGTCGGAGACAATGTGGGCGATGTAGCAGGGATGGGCGCAGACCTCTATGAGTCCTATATTGGTTCTTTGTTGTCAGGAGTGATCATTGCCGTCCAGACCCTCGAAACTCCGGAACTTAAAATCAAAGGGGTGATCCTCTCTTTTCTCCTCTATGGCATTGGGATCATTTCCTCCATTCTTGGGATCTTCTTTGTAAGAACGGGGGAGAAGGCCAACCCTGGAAAGGCGCTCAACAATGGAACTATTTCCAGTGCGATCTTTTATGTCATTGGTTCCTTCCTTCTCGTTATAGTAATGTTCGGCTGGGATCTCTCCTATTTCTTTGCTACTTTTTCAGGAATTGTGGCAGGGATGGTCATTGGGTTTACGGCCTTTTATTATACATCGGGTAAATCAGTCCAGAATCTTGCAAGAGCAAGCACCACGGGATCAGCCACAACGATTATCCAGGGGTTCGCTCTAAGTTGTCAAAGCACGGTGATTCCCCTGGTGGTCATTGGATTGGCCATTCTCCTCTCTTACAAATTGGGTGGTTTTTTTGGAATAGCCCTCTCTGCCATTGGAATGTTGGCCACAACAGGGATGGTCGTTTCGGTCGATGCGTATGGACCCATTGCTGATAATTCCGGAGGCATTGCCGAGATGGCCCATATGGGAAAAGATATTCGAAAGATCACGGATTCCCTCGATGCGGCCGGAAATACCACTGCGGCCATTGCGAAAGGTTTTGCCATTGGGTCTGCAGCCTTGACCGCCTTAGCTCTTTTCCTCTCTTATACACAAGTGATGAATCTTTCAGCAATTGACCTCATGGGTGCAGGAGGATATAAAATCGTTGCAGGGGTTTTCATCGGTGCCGTCATTCCGTATTTCTTTGCTGGAGCAACAATGATGGCAGTGGGTAGGGCAGCTTTCAATGTAGTGGAAGAGGTGAGGAGGCAGTTCAGAGAGATTAAGGGATTGATGGAGGGAACAGCCAGGGCAGAATATGCCCGGTGCGTTGATATCACCACGGCGGGCGCATTAAAAGAAATGATTGTTCCGGGAGTGGCGGCAGTGGTCATCCCCATTGTGATGGGCGGCCTCCTTGGACCAGAGGCATTAGCCGGGATGTTGCTGGGTTCCCTTGCAACAGGCGTCCCCTTAGCGCTTCAAATGGCCAATGCCGGTGGAGCCTGGGATAACGCTAAAAAGTGGATCGAGGAAGGAAATTTGGGGGGAAAAGGATCGGATGCTCATAAAGCGGCCGTCGTGGGAGATACGGTAGGTGATCCTTTTAAGGATACCTCCGGCCCCTCAATGAACATTCTTCTGAAATTGATGACCGTGGTCTCCTTGGTCTTTGGTCCAATGATCCTCGTGCTTCACAAATGGCTTCTCTCTCTCTTTTAATGGAATCCTTTGTTTTGTTGCCATGCCAAAGGGGCCTTAAAAGGCCCCTTTTTTTACATATAGTTCAAATCAAAGGCATCCCTGATCAATTCAATCTCTTCTCTTTTTTGTCCGAGGAGAATAGCCACCACATCAAACCTTGCCTTCACCTCTTCAAGCCGTTTCTCTTTTAAATAATATAAAGCCACTTTAGAAAGCTGTCTTTGCTTTGAAAAGGTGACGGCCAGCTGAGGAGGGCCAAATTCACAGGTGGTCCGGGTCTTCACTTCGATGAAAGTGAGCGTATCCTTCTCTTTGGCAATGATATCCATCTCACCCAATTTGCAGACATAGTTCCTTTCCAGGATGCGATAACCTTTCTTTTTTAGAAATCGAAAGGCCACTTCCTCACCCTTTTTACCCAGTTCTTTTTTTTCTCTTCGTGGCCTGTGTCCGCGATCTGTATCCGTACCAAATCTCCCAGAAAATAAGATTTATTTTTTTACGCTATGCGCTATGCCCCATGCGATAGGCTTTTAAAGATATTCCTTGACTCCCCTGAAAGTTTTGCGGTGGAGTTCGCAGATACCGAACTTCTCAATGGCCTTCCGATGTTCTTGGGTTCCGTATCCCTTGTGTTGATCAAAATGATACTGCGGGTATTTCCGGTGGCAATCCAGCATCATTCGGTCACGAGTCACCTTGGCGATGATGGAAGCGGCCGCGATGGAGTCGCAGAGCTGATCTCCTTTTCGGATAGGTTTTTGAGGAATGGGGAGGGGTATCCCTTGGGAACCGTCGATGAGGATAAAATCTGGAGGAATGTGGAGGTTTTCAATGGCCAAGGCCATGGCTTTGAGCGTGGCCCGGAGGATATTTAGCTGATCAATTTCTTCTTGTCCGATCAGGCCAACGCCTATCCCTTGCGCTCCTGCAAGAATCGTCTCATAAAGATGCTCTCGCTTTTTCGATGAAATTTTTTTTGAATCGAAAAGTTTCTCCCCGATCCCTTCTCTCGGGAGAATAACGGCTGCTGCGACGACCGGTCCAGCCAAGGGGCCCCTTCCCACCTCATCGACGCCGGCAATCCGATGATAACCCCGTTGAGTGTACATCTTTTCAAAATAATCCGTAGGTTGGGCAGGAAGTTTTGGAAAAAGCATCAGATTTCCATCTGGAATGATGCGGTGATGGAATAATGGAATATTGATGGATTCGTAAAAAGTCNNTTCAGCATGACGTTTTCCCTCTTTATGGACTTTTTACAAGATCATCAATATTGGGTATTCGAAGAAATTCTTCTTTTTCCATTATTCCAGTATTCCAAGGTTTTATGAAGTGACTTGTTTCTTCTGTCCTCGAATACGAGCGGCTTTCCCCTTCAACCCCCGAAGGTAAAAAAGTTTTGCCCGTCTCACCTTTCCTCGACTGATCACATCGATCCGGTCGACCCGGGGTGAATGGATGGGGAAGACCCTCTCCACACCAATTCCGTAAGAGATCTTTCTCACTGTGAAGGTCGATCGAATTCCTCCCTTCTTCTTACGAATGACCACGCCTTCGAAGGGTTGTATTCTCTCTTTCTCCCCCTCCACAATCTTTACATGGACCCTTATCGTATCTCCTACCCTAAAATCCGGGAGATCGGTCCTTAATTGTTCCCTTTCAACCAATTCCATCAGGTTCATCTTTTTCTCCTTTTCAAAATAAGGGTTCCAGAATTCGAGCCTCCCAGCCGGCAAGCAGGGGTTCATGGGTTCAAGTGTTTATCTTTTATATTTTCACTTGAACCCTCGACCACTTGATCCCTTGAATCCTTTTAATCAATTCACACCCTTCGGTCTCCCAATAACCGGTCCAGAATAATAGCCACGGCTGAGCGCACTGAAAGGTGATTATATCCCTTCCCTTCGATCGGCGCCAGGACATAATCCGAACCGTCCTTCACCTCCTGAGTCAAACCCCATCCTGTACCAAAAAGAATGAAGAAGGGGGTGTTTTCATCTCTTAATAACTTCTTTAAGAATCCAAAATCAATATTCTTTGGATGGGGAGATGCTCCTGTCGCCACTCTTTTCACCTTTTTCTGCCAGAGATCGGAGATTTCTCGATCTGCTTCATCAATGGTTCGCGAGACCCGGACAAGAGAAAGAGATTCTTTTCTCGTTGGATTGTAAACCGACCCAACACCCCTCACCCAATGATGAATAATCTTTTCCACTAACTGAACCTGGCTTTCCAATGGGGTGATCATAAAAAAACCACCGATTCCAAATGTCTTAGCGCAACGAGCAATGTCGTGGATATCAAAGTTGGTGACGGCGGTTGCCACCACCTCTCTTCTCTTATCATAAATAGGGTGGTGGACCAAACCTATATAGAGGTTAGACGCCAATTCCGGCATTCCATCTGACTCCGCCATATAGACCGCCTCTTCCATCTGTGTTCGGCAATCCGCCATATGCCACATCGGGGGCAGGGTAGCCCCGAACCTTAGTCGGGTTACGGCGCAATCTATTATGAGCCATCGCTCTTTGAATCATTGTTGAGGATTTCCTCCAAGAATCCCTTCTCCTCCTCCGTAAGAAGGGCCTTGGCCAAAAGATCTGGCCTTCTCAACAATGTCCGCCTGAGCGCTTCTTTTCTCCTCCACAAAGAAATCGCAGAATGATTTCCCGAAAGAAGGACTTCTGGAACACCCTTCCCTCTGAACTCAAATGGCCGGGTGTACTGAGGATATTCTAAAAGGGAATTGAAAAAAGAATCCTCCTCTGCCGAGCGTTCAGACCCTAACACTCCAGGGATAAACCTTGAGATGGCGTCGATCACGACCATCGCTGCTAATTCCCCTCCTGTCAGGACGTAGTCTCCGATTGAAATCTCTTCGTCGATAAACAGCTCTCTCACTCGCTCATCCACCCCTTCGTATCGGCCACAAAGAAGGATGAGATGGGATTGACTGGAAAGCCTCCGAGCCAAATCCTGGTTGAAGGGTTTTCCCTGAGGGGTCAGATAAATTGTCAGGGCAGAGGGATTTTTGGATTTGACCGACTCGATGGCCCGAGCAACGGGCTCCACTTTCATCACCATGCCCTGGCCTCCACCGTATGGAGTATCATCCACCACCTGATGTTTATCCAAGGTGAAATCCCGAATGTTAACGGTTCGGATTTGGACGAGCCCCTTCTCGATGGCTCTTCCCATAATGCTCTCCTTTAAGGGGGAAGAAAACATGTCAGGAAACAGCGTGAGAATGTCAAACCTCATCCTCATCCTCCCACAGGCCCTCCATGCGGACGACCTTCATCATCCCTTTTTTTAGGTCTATCTCTTGAATCACCTCCTCGATGGCTGGTAGAAAGATCTCTCCCCTTTTCCCTTCGATCACGTAAACGTCATGCGCTCCCGTAGGGAAAATTTCTTTCACCTTTCCAATCCTTTTCCCTTCTCGGGTCTCTACCGTCATTCCCAAGAGGTCCACCCAATAATATTCGCCCTCTTCTAATCCAGGAAAGGCTTCCTTTTTAACAAGGATTTCTTTCCCTATTAGAGGGTCTGTCTCTTCAATCTTTTCAATCCCTTTTAATCGGAGAATGAGACGAGGGGGTTGAGGAATGGCCTCCATCATTTCATAAGGCTTCAGCCTCCCCTTTTTGTCCTCGATGAAGATCTCATGGTAGAGAGAAAAAACGTGGAGGTCTCTTCCAAAGTACTCCACCTTCACTTTTCCCTTGACCCCGTGGGGCTTAACCACCCTGCCAACAGCGTAAAATTTTTCCACTACAGATCATCCTTGAGATTACTCAAGCGAGTTCACAATCTTCAATTCTTTTTTAAAATCCCTGTCTGCAGGAGGCAGGGTGGTCACCTGGCGAGTGCGAAATATTTCTTATCGCCCTCTTACTCGATGATCTCTAAGACAGAACGTTTCCCCAAATTCGCCGAGACAGCCCCCAAGATGACGCGGATGGATCTGGCCGTCCTGCCCTGTTTTCCGATCACCTTCCCCAAATCCTCCTTGGCCACAGAGAGTTCGATCACAGAGGTCCTTTCGCCTTCAATTTCAGAAACCTTGACCTGGTCTGGATGATCGACCAGTGCCTTGGCAATATACTCAACAAGCTCCTTTGTGTTCATCGCCCCACCTCCACTTTTCGCATCCGTCCTCAGAGAGATTTACGATCAGCAAGGGTTTGGGAAAAGGCGGTTTATTCAGTTTTCTTCTCCGCCAACTTCTTTGAAATGCCGGACCGGATTAAAAGTTGGCGTACGGTCGGTGTGGGCTGAGCTCCCCTCCTCAGCCACTGAATCGCCTTTTCTTCCTTGAATCGAACCTCCGCTGGATTCTTCTTGGGATCATAGGTTCCCACCTGCTCAATAAATTTACCATCTCTTGAAGAATGACGATCCGAAACGACAATTCGGTAATAGGGGCTTTTCTTTCCCCCAAATCTCATCAATCGCATCGATGCAGCCATACTATTCTTACCACCTCCTTCTCTTTAAATTCTAAAGTCCCATAGTCTGATAGTCGTATAGTCATATAGTGGAGACTACAAGACTACGAGACTATGAAAAAAACGGTGCTCTTCCTCTTCCGAATCCTTTTTCCCCCAGTTTACTAAACTGCTTCATCATCTTTCGAACTTGGGCATATTGCTTAAGAAGCCGGTTGATATCTTGAACATTCGTTCCACTTCCTTGGGCAATCCTTAATCGTCGACTTCCATTGATGATCTGATAATTAGCCCGTTCCTTAGGTGTCATCGAATTGATGATGGCTTCTACCTTCACCAATTCCTTCTCATCGAAATCGAGGGCTCCCATTCCTTTCATCTTTTTGGGAAGTCCTGGGATCATTCCCAGGATGGATTCCAATGACCCCATCTTTCGAACCTGTTGAATCTGGTCCCGAAAATCCTCCAGGGTAAAGGAATCTTTTCGGATCTTCTTTTCTAATTCCTTTGCTGTCTTTTCATCGAAGACAGCCTCCGCCTTTTCGATCAGGGTAAGGACATCTCCCATCCCCAGAATTCTCGAAGCCATTCGATCGGGGTAAAAGGCCTCCAAGGCATCTAATTTTTCACCCACCCCAATAAATTTAATGGGTTTTTGTATAACGGACTTGATGGAGAGAGCCGCACCTCCCCGCGCATCCCCATCCATTTTGGTGAGGATGACTCCATCAATGCCAAGACGGTCATTAAAAGTTTTTGCGATATTGACAGCATCCTGGCCGGTCATGGCATCGGCAACCAAGAGCACCTCTTTGGGCTTGATCTGAGTTCTGATTTCCCGGAGTTCCATCATCAAGGCCTCATCGATATGAAGTCTCCCGGCCGTATCGATGAGCATCAGATCAAAACCTCCCCTCAGGGCCACCTCCCTTGCCTTGAGGCAGATATCGATAGGTGTTTGGGATGCTTGGGGACGATAAAAATCAATTTTTAATTCTTCTCCCAATTTCTGCAATTGATCAATCGCAGCGGGTCGGTACACATCCGCAGGAACGAGGTAGGGTCGCTTCTTACCTTCCCGGAAATAACGCGCAAGTTTACCTGCCGTGGTTGTTTTCCCACAGCCGTGGAGACCGACCAGCATGATGGGAATGGGAGGGCTTCCGGAAAGATGAATCTTTTGCTCCTCGCCACCCATCAGGGAGGTCATCTCTTCTTTGACAATCTTGATCAATTGTTGTGCAGGGGTGAGGCTATCCATCACTTCCTGGCCAATCGCCCTTCCCTGGACTTGCTGAATAAAATCCTTGACGACCTTGAAATTGACATCGGCTTCCAAGAGGGCAATCCTGACCTCCTTGAGGGCCTCTTGGATATTGGCCTCTGTCAGCTTTCCATGGCCTCTCAATTTCTTAAAAATAGAGTCTAATTTGGTTGAAAGATTTTCAAACATACTTCAATCCAAAAATAGGATAACCGTTTCATTTTATTAGTTTTTATTCAAATTGTCAATTTTGAGCCTTATTTCGATGGGTCAACCTAAAAAAACAAACGCCCCACTGGGGCGTCCTGAGAATTGACCATTTTAATTGGAGTGAACTACCCCGCAGCAAGCTGCGGGGCATCAAATTCTCTAAAAAACTTTCCTCCCCCTTGATGGGGGAGGATTAAGGTGGGGGTGATGATAAGATCATTTCCCCCTCACCCTAACCCTCTCCCCCCAGGGGAGAGGGAGGCCATTCATCCCCCCAGCAGAGCTGAGGGGTATTCTGGCATATTTTTATAAATCTACGTAATCCTCTTTTGAAATCCCTGCCTGCGGTAGGCAGGTGTGTAATCAAAAGAGAGCGTGAGTAATTTTCCAGAGCTCTCTCTTTAAAAACCTGGCAGGTGTCTTCTTATTTTAGCTTTTCAATTTCTCCTCCGGGCTGAATTTTAGCTTTTCCACGCCCACTCGTTCCTCCTTTTACTTCAACCCGATTCTTCTCAATATCAAAAGTGATTTCCTCTCCTGAAACGATATTCTCCCCTTCCGACACTCTTGGGTCACCCGTCAATACCACTTTTTGCTCAAGATTGTAAAAAACCGCCTTCTGACACGTGGCGACTCGAAGACCCTGCTGGACCTTTACATTTCCTCCGGCAGTGACCCGATCGATCCCCTTTCCGTCTTCGATGGTCACAGCTTCTATGGAATCCGCATAGATCACGATATCCTTCTGCCGAGCAATGACATTCCCTTTGAAAATGATCAAGTTCTCCTTCCAGAAAGCCTCTACTTTGTCAGAGGTGATATCGATGGGTTGGCTTTTATCCACAAGTTTGGCTAACGGAGTTTCTAAAGGAGTTTTTTCCCTGACTTCTTCTTTTCCCTTGGATGGTGCCTGGGAACTCGATATGGCGGTGATTTGTTCCCCCTCACCGGGTTTTCCCTCTTGCTTAGGGGAAGAAAGGGCCTCGGTTCGATCCTCACGAATGGGCTCAACCGCCGAGGGTAAATTGGGTTTCTTGGTTTCTCCTTCGGGAGGAATAGCCTTCACCGACTCCACAGCAACAGGAAGAGAAACCAACCTTTCCTCCTCCTCCTTTTTCGAGTCAATCTTTTTCTTCTCGTTCAGAGAAACAGGTTGTTTTTTTTCCTCTTCGAATTTGACCACTGGCACCTTTTCTGGCTCTATCTCTTCTATCCCGCCTTTCTTTTTAGACTCCTTGGTTTTACGAACGGAGACCTTTTCCCCAGCCATGCCTTTATCAAGAATGGCCCTGGCTTCTTTAAAGTGACGGCCTTGGGGATAGTCCGTAACAATCTTCGTAAAAGCGACCTCGGCCTTCTCCGATCGATCGAGCTCAAGATAACTCTTTCCCAACAAATAAAGGGTCTTATCCTCATCAGGCTCCTTAGGAAATTTTTCCAATAATCCTTCAAACCGTGATGCAGCCGCTTCAAATCTTCCTTGCTTGTAATAGAAATTTCCAATATAGAACTCATGGTCAGCCAACCGCTTTTTACAGGTATTTATTTTTTCCTTTGCCTTCTCAGTAAAAATATTAGGGGGATGATTGGCAATTAAATATTCAAAGCTGGAGAGGGCCTTCTTCGTAGGCGTCTGATCCCGATCAAGGGTTAACATCTGATTGTAATAGGACATCCCAATTTGATACTGAACATAAGGGATCTCTTCATGTCCTGGATGGATTTTCTTAAACTCCTCATAAGCGGCAATCGCTTCTACATATTGCTTTTGCAAGAAATGACAATCGCCAACCTTCAATTCTGCCCACAGGGTATAGGGAGGACTATCTGGAAAACTTGACTTTAATTCTTCGAATTTATTTAGGGCCTCTGGGTAATCCCTTTTATTGAACAGAGTCAGTCCTTCTCTGTAGAGTTTTTCAGGATCCCCCTCAATTTTTTTGATGTCTTTCCCCTTCCCGCCACACCCGAAAAGAAGTGAGAAAGCGATAGGCACCAAGATCAGCCACTTTAGAAATATTCTCTTTTTCATATAAAAATCCCTAAAAGTTCCATAATTATGATAGGAAGGGGTCAGGATGTCAATATTAAAATCCCT